>CAYTIK010000005.1:0-39545 GCA_964438025.1 uncultured Bdellovibrionales bacterium | reverse complement strand
CCCGTATCCTCTTCTAAGTGGATCCGTGTAATGCCTATACGTTTTGAGTTTTGAGTTTTGAGTTTTGAGATTTCAAGATAGCCTTTTTCGCATAATGGCTCGTCATATTGGGAAATTTGATAACCCTTGGGAATGTCCGGATAAAAATAATTTTTACGATCAAATTTGGAATTGGCTTTTAATTCACAATTCAAGGCTAAGCCCGCCAATTGCACAAATTTAATCGCCTCTGCATTGGGTACCGGCAAAGTTCCCGGCTGGCCGGTACAAATCGGACAAATATTCACATTGGCCTCTTTGCCCAAAGCTAAATCATTCCGGCAAGCGCAGAACATTTTCGATTTGGTCTTAAGCTCAACATGGATTTCCATGCCGATAACGGGAATATATTTTGACATAAAAATTTTTGATTATTTTGTTAACCTTTTCCAGTTTTTTTTGTAATATTCAAACTTTTTATCAAACTCCTCCTTCTTTGTTTCTTCTACTTTCAATAAATTCATCGTAGTCCTAAGCATATTAACTGTTTTTTCTTTTTCCGTTTTTTGGCACATCTTCTCTAATTCAATTATATACCCATAGCCTTTCGTGTCATCCAGCATCACATTTATTTCTTTCCATAAAAAAGTATTTCTTTTTCTATACCACTTTATTTCAATTTTATATCCCAAAGCCTCAAATAACTTTTTAGCATTTTCAAAATTATTTAAATCAAGTTTTAATTCAATTTCCTTCCTGGAATCAGCATGCATCTTACCTTTTTTGAGCCATATTTTTGCAGACTTATTGCTTTTTTGTATTCTTAAATCAATCTCGCCTGAAAAGTAATAAGAAATTTGTTTTTCTTCTCCCAAAAATTTTCCTTCTTTTTTAAAAAATTTAAAAAGATTATCATATTGATTTTTTGTAACTAAGCTTCTTATTTCAACTTCAATGTTTTTTTTCATAACATTTAATTATATGATTCCCGTACTTCCAAATCCATCTTTTCCTCTGTTTGTTTTTTCAATCTTATCGACTTCTTCAATTTCGGGATGCTCAATTTTTTGAATCAGAACTTGCGCAATTTTTTGCCCCTTTTCTATTTTAAAATCATTTTGCCCAAGGTTAACCAAGCCAATCAGATATTCACCGATATAATTACTATCAAAAACTCCACCCAGTGTCTTTATGCCAAACTTATGTGAAGGTCCGCCTTTATCCCAAATGAGCGCCACATAACCTTCGGGGATTTTCATCGCAATTCCTGTCTGACAGGAAATTCTCTCTCCGGGTTTTAATATAACATCCTGTATTGAAAATAAATCCATGCCTGCATCACCGGCAAGCGCGAATTGTGGAATCTTTGCATCGGGATGAATTTTTTTGACTTGAATTTTCATATAAATATTATCTGCGGTTAATTTTTCAGATTTCTAATAAATAATTCCTCTAACCTTTTCCCAGATAATTTTTTCAATTTTTTCTATCGGCAAGTTGGCATTAATTTTATGCCATTTATATTTTTCCCCGAGCCAAAGATGACTTTTTCTGACCTTTTTGATTAACGCATTATCATTTTCGTGTTTATGGTCTTTTTCCACAGAATGGATAAATCTCTCGCCATCAAACAAAAAAACTAAATCTTCTGGACGTACAAATTTATAAAAATACTCCAATAATTTTTTGTCCACTCCTGCCCCCGCTCCCCAGGCGACTGCTGTTCCAAAATAATCTTCCGCTACTATATTGATGCCTTTTTTTAATTTCTCCTCAAGAATCGGATTAAATTTTAAACGATCAATAAAATGCAATAGCTGAACTTCCCGCGGAGAAAATTTATACGGATTACCTTTCCGCAAATAAGCATTTATTAAGCCGCCAGCCGGTTCCAAATTATAAACAGGGTATTTTAAATATTCCGCCTTTTGCCCGTTTTTTTTAATATTTTTCACTAACAATTTAGCCTGTGTTGTCTTGCCTAAATTGTTCGTACCATAAATGACGATAAATTTTCCCTTTTTCATAATTTCAAAATATTATTTCATCACAATATCTTGGTTGCCTCTTTGAATATCAAAGCGATTTGGCTCTTCATCCAAATGGAACACCAAACCGTCTTTTTTAAATAATTTATTAAGACTACTGATCATTTTGAGTATCTGTTCTACGAGTGTCGGATGGACGAAGCGAGTAGAGCGCAATTCGGCCAAATAGACCAAAGCTTTCAAGTCTCCGGCGAAGCGGCACGGCACGCGATAACCCATGGCCGTATAATATTGTTTTATTTCATCGCTGGTTTTTAATTTTTCAATCCTTTTTTCCTGTTTGGCGATAAATTCCTGAGTTTTTTTCCGTAAATCTGCCGGCAAGGAATTTAAATACCACGGATTAAATCCATGCGCTCTGGTTAAAAGCGGCATTCTCTGTGCGATGGCTCGATGCCTTTGCAAATCGCGGAAAGAGCCAAAATCCAGCAGGAATTCATAAGCCGCCATTCCGCATTCAGCAATGGCTGGCGGCAATTCAGTTTTAAAGGGACGCTTTTTCAACAATTCTTTATATTCTGACAATGCTTTTCGATCCACTTTATCATAAATCAACTTAAAATCTTTAGCTTGTTTATGGCGATAATAATATTTTTTTTGCATCCACTCCAGATTATATTTTTCCGTATGCGAAAATCTTTCCTGTCCAAAAGAACTTTTGTACATTTTGCCCAGCGCTTTTTCAGTTTTCTCAGCGATATCTCGTACTTCTTCTAACGGATGATGGCGCAATAACATCAGCTCATCGGCAAATTGCCGAAAATTCATACGCCAAGCTAAATTAGTGGTTGCTCCCGCTGGCAAAAAAGACCGCGTGACATCAAAAACTCTGGCTTTTATTGCTTTATCATATATTTTTTCGTCTTCGCCTTCTCTTCTGAGGAATTGTTTTTTCAAATGCTCTCGGAGTGGCGCTTGCGCGGCCAAATAAAACCTTCTCCAATCTTCCAAGATCTCTTCACCGGCTTTGCTTCCAATAGGATTTAAAAATTTTTGCTGGGAAAAATCCACATAACGAGTGGAAGCTTCTTGTCCGGAATATAGCCGCCAATCCTGGATGGCTTTGGCCGCCAGCATAGATACTTCTTCGACAAAAATCGTGGCCGAACCGCAATCGCCAATAGATTTGTGCCCATAGCCAACGTAAAATTGCTCCATAAAATTCTCGGCGCCTTTTTCTTTGAGTACTTGCAAATGGCTTTTAATACCGCCGGTTGAGCGGGAATGCAAAGCCTGGAGCATCGCCTCCGCTTGGCCGTCAATTTTGGCTTCCGTATTCAAAACCAACACAAACCCTCCCTGAGATAATTTTTCCACCGCGTGTTTCTTTAAAATATTCATTTTTTGATTTTTACGATAATTCTATCAATCTGCGCGTATAATTCTTTAAAATTTCCGTTATTGTCAATCACAAAATCAGCTTTGGCCTTGAGTCCTCTAATTTGCAATTCGGCCTCCTTTTTTTGATCTTTTTTAAATTCCGCGAAAGTTTTAGTTTCATCGTCTGAATTTTCATAGCGTGCCTTGGTGCGGGCAAAACGTTTTTCTAGACAAGCTTCAATATAAATCAGCTTAAAATTGGAAAAAGTCTGCAAATATTTTATATCGGAAGCGCGCCTAACTCCATCCACGGCTATAATTTTATGCTGGTCATTTTTTACATCTTGATAGATGACTTTTGACAGGATATCTTCACTAAAATTATGCCGGAAAATTTCCGATATTTTTTGCAAATTATTGCGGCTTTCTTCCAGATACATTCTCTTGGCCAAATCCCGGAGCATCGTAGAAAAACGATGCGAATTGCCTTTATATTTTTTAACTAAATATTTCGCTACTGTCCCTTTGCCACCGGCCATTTCGCCCACCAAACCTAAAATTATCTTTTGCATAGAATTACATGTCTTTATATGTTTGCATTTTATTATTGACTAATTCATACTTGATTTTAGCTTCTTTAAATATTTTTTTGCTTCTTTTTCCATCATGATAATCTAAATTACAAATCACTCTCTTAATGCCCGCGTTGATAATTAATTTAGCGCAAGTATAACAAGGGGTCATGTGGCAATATAAAGTCGCTCCTTCCAGCGGAATTCCGAACCTGGCGGCATTAGCAATCGCATTCAATTCGGCATGGCTCGTTCTGATGCAATGACGCGTTTCACGATTATCCGCATGTTTAACCGTATGCATTTCGTGTCCAAGTTCATCGCAATGTTTTGTTCCAACTGGCGATCCAACATAACCAGTAGAAAGAATTCTTTTTTCCTTGGCAATGACACAACCTGCCCTACCTCTGTCACAAGTTCCTCTGGCTCCGATTAATTCCACTATCTTTAAGAAATATTCATCCCAAGAAGGCCGGACATATTTAACAGTTCTTTTTTTATTTTTTTTCATAATTTTTTTTAAAATTGCGGCTGATTATCCTATAAAAATGAGAAGGCTTTTTGTGTTATTTTATCTTTTAATTGCTTTTCTATTTTACTCTTTTTACCCCGCTTGGTCAAAAAAAGCCCCGCACTGGCGAGGCTGTGTAATTTATGTTCTTATAGCGAATACTACCTTTGCAAAATTTTCCGTATTATGGCGTCAATTGACCGTAAAAGCGTAGCCTGGTTGGATTCGTTATTGATAATAAAATCCGCTTTTTGACCGATGGCTTCAATAGCCGCTTCGGTTTCGGCATTATCTAATTCTTGAAATTTTTTAAAAGAAACTTTGTCATCTTTTTTTTCTTTACGGCTGAAAATTCTTTTCCAGCGGATTTTGGGACTGACATCAATAAATAAACTATAGTTATTTTTAAAGCTTTTCAAAAACTCTACATTTTCCCAAAATCTTATCCCGTTCAAAATAATCAGGGAGTCGCCGGTCAAGATTCTTTTGCGTAAAACTTTATTAAAAATATCCCGGCCGAATCTTTCTCTCATTGCATAAGATAACCACTGCTGATCTTCTCGAGAAACATGATCTACAAAAATACACAGCATTTCATTTAAAGGATCGGCAAATTTAACCACTTTGCCATGGTATTTCTTGGCTAAATAATCCGTCACCGTATCTTTGCCGGAACCGGCTTTCCCAATAACCCCGATAACAATGACTTTCCCATTTCTCCCCTGTTTAATTTGCGCCATTTATTTACTTCCAATTAAAAATTATCCCCCCAACAAAAAAGAAGCACTAAGCCTCTTTTTATAAAAACTACCGATTTATTTTTATACCCTTGCCCATAGTCGAACAAATTGTGATTCCGGAAATAAATTTTCCCTTGAGTTCCGCCGGTTTTGATTTTTCCATGGTAGTCAAAAAAGTTTGGATATTTTCCTGCAATTGCTCTCCTGCAAACGAAATTTTTCCGACCACCTGATGGATATTGCCCGTATCGTCGTTTTTAAAAGCCGCTTTGCCTTTTTTCAAAGCCGCTACTGTTTCCGCTATTTTAGTGGTGACAGTTTCTGACTTAGGATTTGGCATCAATCCCTTAGGTCCGAGAATCTTAGCTACCTTAGCTAATTTCGGCATCATTTCTGGAGTAGCGACTAAAATATCAAAATTTATTTTTTTCGCCAGTTTTTCAATTATTTCTTCTCCACCCACAATATCAGCTCCCGCTTTTTTCGCGGCTTCCGCTTGCGTAGATGTGACGACTGCAATTCTTTTGGTTTTTCCGGTTCCGTGTGGAAGTACAACCGTGCCCCGCACTTGTTGCTCACCCTTTTTCGGATCGATATTGGTTTTGACATGAATTTCTATCGCTTCATCAAATTTAGCCATCGGGTTTTCTTTGAGAATTTTCACCGCCTCTTCAATTGAATAGATTTTATTGCTGTCAATCTTCTCTGCGGCAACTTTATATTTTTTTCCTCGTTGCATAATTTTTTGTCGTGGTACGAGCGTCCTAAATATCTAGAACTCCCACAAATTTTAAATAATTAATAATTTCAGAGGTCATTGGTAATCTGTCATCAGTCATCGTGAGTACGATTACAATTGATGACTGATGACTAATGACTAAATCTCTAGTTTTCTATCTTTATTCCCATGCTCCTAGCCGTTCCCGCGATAATTTTCATAGCCGCTTCTATATCATTCGCGTTAATATCCGGCATCTTTTTCTCGGCAATTTCTCTGAGTTGCGCCTGGGTAATCTTGCCCGCTTTATCTTTCAGGGGGTTAGCCGCGCCTTTTTCTATACCCGCCGCTTTGTGCAGGAGGTCAGAAGCCGGTGGAGTTTTCAAAATAAAACTAAAAGTCCGGTCTTCAAAAACCGTTATCTCCGCCGGAATAATATCTCCCATTTTATCCTTAGTCGCTTCATTAAATTTAGTGCAAAATTCCTGAATATTCAATCCATGTTGGCCCAAAGCCGGACCAACTGGCGGCGCCGGATTGGCCTTGCCGGCCGGCAACTGCAGTTTGATCATTGTTTTAATCTTCTTGGCCATAATTGTAAATCATGGAACATGAAACATGGAACATGGAACAAATATTTTTTAAAACATTTACCATTCCAATTTTTACTGTTTTATGTTTTATGTTCTATGTTTTATGATTAGATTTTATTTACCTGCAAAAAGTCCAATTCCACTGGAGTTTCGCGTCCGAAAATAGAAACAAAAACTTTGATTTTTCCCTTGCCTTCATCCACTTCGCTGACTTTGCCGTCAAAATCCTTAAAAGGTCCGTCCACAATTTTTACCGGATCGCCAGATTTGACATCTATCTTGTATTTCGGTTCCGCGACACCCATCCGCTTTTTCAGAGCCTCAATTTCGGCCGGATCCACTGGCGTCGGTGTCGTTCCCAAGCCGATAAATCCTGTCACGTTGGGGGTATTGCGCACAACATACCAAGAGGCGTCCGTTACAATCATTTCCACCAGAACATAGCCGGGATAAATTTTTTCCTCCACCACCGTTCTTTTGCCGGCCTTGATTTTAATCTTCTTTTCGATCGGCACCATCACGTCAAAAATTAAATCCTGCATATCCATGGACTCGATCCGCTGCTTCAGATTTCTCGCCACATTGTCTTCATAGCCGCTGTAAGTATGGATCACATACCAAGCCCGGCCATGATGTTGAGTTTGCTTCGCCATTTTTGTCTGCTCGGCGCGAGTAGCTACAAAAATGAGCGTCCCGTGCCAATTCTATATTTAATTCTTTGTGTTACATCCTGGCTAAGCCGCAGGCGATTCCGAGAAGTAAGTTGTCTATTTTGTAGAAACTAATTCGGAATTGGCACTGGGATGCCATTTATAAATATTTACTTGATGATAAATGCCTTAATCAGATAACCAAATAAATAATCCAAGCTTCCCAAAAAAATTGCCACGGCAATACTAATACCGATCACTATCAGCGTATAATCGATAATTTGTCTTTTGGAAGGCCAGTTGACCTTAAAAAGCTCCTCTCTGGCTTCTCGCAAAAATTGAGATGTTTTATTTGCCATGTTTGTCTTTCTTTTAAAGCTTTTTTAAAAGCCCCCTTGGGCTTTTTTTATATCTTAATAATATCGTTTTTTTGGAAGCTTGTCAAATCCTTGCGCCTGGCAGAAATCGGAGCCGCGTGCCTTGTGGATCCCCGCCTGCCGATGCCTGTGCCCTCAAGAGGAGTCGAACCTCTAATCTTCAGCTCCGGAAGCTGACGCTTTATCCATTAAACTATGAAGGCATGGGCACTGGCGGGCAAGGTAACTAAATATTCTCATCCACTGCTTGCCCCGTTAATTCCGCCTCGGAATTTTATGGGGAGCTACAGACGCGTTTTTAAAGTATTTGGTGGGCGTATCAAGAGTCGAACTTGAGACCTCGCCCAGCCTCGCGTCGACGGGTGCCTAGCGAGTCGAGGCTGGGTCATTATCAGCTTGTCCCGCACCAAATTCTAAAAATCTTTTTTGTGGGCGACTCAGGAATCGAACCTGAGACCTCGTCATTATCAGTGACGCGCTCTAACCATCTGAGCTAGTCGCCCAAAAACTAACTTTTATCCTACAGTTTTCTAAACGTCTTGTCCAGAAGTTTTTTGGTGGACTGATGGGGACTCGAACCCCAGACCTCCACATTGCAAATGTGATGCTCTACCAACTGAGCTATCAGCCCAAAATAAAAAAGATCAATAAACCATGAACTATTTTAACAGAACAAATGTTTTTTGTCCATTACACAATTGGTCATTCTAATTTCATTACTGCGGCTTTGAATTTTTCCCCCCGGTCGAATTCATTAGGGAAAAGCCCGAAACTGGTCGCGCCAGGAGAAAGCAACACCACGTCCCCTGGATCAGCTGAATTATTGGCTAATTCAAGCGCTTTTTCCATAGAAGTAACCACTGGAAAATTTTTCTCATCTACCTCCGAACCGATTATCTTTTTGATTTCCGTTAAAATTTTATCCGTCGCTGCCCCTTGGATAAAAATTACTCCTTTAGCTTTTTGGCAAATTTCTTTGGCCAGCCGCGACATGTCTAACTTTTTATCCGAGCCGCCACAAATTAAAATCAATGGCTCTTCGAAAGAGTTAATCCCAGAAATGGCGCTTTCTGGAGTAGTTGCCGCCGTATCATTGTAATATTTAATGCCTTTCCATTCTCTGATAAATTCCAAGCGGTGCGCCGGCGCTTGTTTAAATTCCAAAACTGCTTCGCGGATTTCTTCTAATCTTATGCCTACCGCATAAGCCGCTCCGATAGCGGCTAAAATATTAGCTACATTATGCTTTCCTTTAAGGCTGATCTGTGAAAGTTCTAGAATTTTTTTTTCATCAATGCCGTCGTTAAGGTAGATAGCCCCGTTTTCCACACAGACAGCCTTACCTCTCTCGATTTTATGCCCGGAAAATTTTATAACCTGCGCTTTAATCTCCGGATCCAGTTTATTTAAAGTTTCATCGTCCCAATTTATTATGCACCAATCATGGGATTTCTGATGGCGGAAAATTTCTTTTTTATCATTAATATATTCTGCCATATTTTTATAATAATTCAGATGATCCGGATAGATATTAGTCAGCACGGAGACTTTCGGACTAAGCTGATTGCGGCCCAAAGCGCTTAAGCGCCAACTGGAAAGCTCAAAAACTACTACGCTGTCTTCTCCTAATTCTCTGAGTTTGTCTAAAACCGAAATTTTGCCGATGCCGACTGCTACCGGATTCCGGCCGGCTTTTTTAAGAATTTCAAAAATCAAGGTTGCGGTCGTAGTTTTGCCCTTGCTGCCGGTTATGCCGATAATTTCATTCTTACACAATTTAAAAAAAAGGCTGGAATCCATTTCTACGGGAATCTTTTTTTCCAGCGCCATCTGCACATATTTATTTTCCCAGGAAGCTCCCGGATTTTTGATTACCATGTCTGCTTTGGTAAAATCTTCTGTGCGATGCTGGCCCAAAACATATTCAATTCCTTTGCAATTTTTTAAAATCGCCAGCGAAGACGCTAATTCTTCCTTGGATTTGATATCGGTGACTAAAATTTTGGCACCTAAAGAATTTAAAAATTTAACTGTACCCACGCCACCGCCCAAAAGACCCAAGCCCATCACTGTTATTTTTTTCCCTTTTAAATCCTCGCTCTTCATATTTTATGCTTTAAGATTTTTCCCGGCAGTCGGCCGGTAATTTTTCCCGTTTGCAAAACGAATTTTCCGTTAACCAAAACTCCGTCAATCCCTTGGCTGTATTGGTAAGGATTTTCCGCCGTCGCCAGATCTTTTATCCTGTCCATATCAAAAATTACCAGATCGGCGAAAAATCCTTCCTGGATTTCTCCTCTTTTTTTTATTTGGAACTTTTTGGCCGGTTGGGAAGTCATTTTTTTTATCGCCTCTTCCCAGCGCAAGGATTTTTTTTCTCTGACGTAGTGGAAAAGCACTCGCGGGAAAGTTCCGAAGTTCCGGGGATGTACTTTTTCTCCGCTGGCTGCGTATTCTAGATTATAACCTGAGCCATTCGTCGCCACCATTGCCGCTGGATGGATAAGCGCTTTTTCTACATTGGCCTCGCTCAAACTTTCTGTAAAAACAATCACCGCTCCTTCTGAAGCCAGCAAGACATCTATCACTGCCTCTTCCGCCGATTTATTTTGCGAAGCAGCAATTTCAGAAATTTTTCTCTTGGTCAGGACTTTATTTAAAAAAGACTTGGAAACTTCCAATCCAGCCCAATCAAAACCGGTGATTTTCAGTTCGGTAATTATTTTTTGGCGAATTTCTGGATCTTTAAGCCGTTCCAGCATCATTCTTTTGCCACCGTCAGAAATCCATTGGGGCAGCAAAGTATACAGCACTGTTCCGGTATGGGCGTAGGGATACACATCAAAAGTTATTCTGGTTCCTCGACCTAAAGATTCATCAATGAGCGCCAAAGCATCGTCCAGTAAGCTCCAATTTTTTTCTTCCATCACCTTGAGATGGGAAATGTGCACGCTGGCTTTGATTTCTTCCGCCAGCGCCAATGTTTCTTCCAGCGCTTCCAAGAAATTTTCTCTCTCATTTTTTAGATGTGTGGCATAAACACCTTGATTTTTTTCCACTACTGCCGCCAAGGCTTTAAGCTCTTCCAATGATGCCCTTCTTTCATGCACATAAACTAAACCAGAAGACATGCCCAAGGCACCCTCTCGCATCGACTGGTCTAGTAATCTTTTGAGTTGCTCTAATTCTGTCGGATTAGCGCTACCGGTTGCATCTTTCATTATTCCCCGGCGGAGCGTCCCGTGTCCGACCAGCGTACCAAAATTTAACGCCAACTTCTTTTTTTCTAAGACAGTTAAAAATTCCCCGACTGTTTGCCAGCTAATATTAATTTGGTTGACATTGCCCCATTTCTGGATTGAGTAAATAGCATCCGAATCAGCCAGTGGTGCGAGCGAAGATCCGCAATTGCCACCAATAATCGTCGTAACTCCCTGATAGATTAAACCTTCTAATTGAGGATTAGAAAAAATCCGCCAATATGTATCACTATGATTATTGACGTCAATAAAGCCCGGGCAAACCATCTGGCCGGCCACGTCTAGCTCTTCCTCTCCTTTTTCATCCGCCAAATGACCGATCTTTTCAATCCGGTCGTCTCGGATTCCAATATCGGCCTTGTACATTGGATTGCCGGTGCCATCAATGATCACGGCATTTTTAATTAAAACATCGAACATAAATTTGGTTCTTAGTTGGTAGTTTTTTGTTAGTAGTTTTTTTAATTAAGTTTTAAACATTTTGATATCTTGTTCCATGTTTTATGCCTCATGTTCCATGTCTTTTACCACGGCGACACTTCTCTGTAACTCGGCGGGCAAGGCCGGGAAGCGCAAGCGCGCGATTCGGTTCTGGTGGGACAGACACAATCTTTAGTTTGGATACCGCCTCCGCATTCTTTACTGCAAGTCCCCCAGCCGCCACAAGAATTAGGCAAAGTTCCGGTACAAGGTTGACCGCAATTGCCGGTATAAGGCGTGCCTTGGCAATGGCTGTCGGAATCATTGCAATTGAGATTACAGACGTTGACCTGCACGGTTTTTACTCCGGTAGAAACATTTGCGGCATTCCAACATTCCATAGAATAGGTCAGGGTTGCCGGCACAGCGCGGACAGAAGATCCTCCGGCGCTGGCCGGATTATAGGCATTCCAAGTAGCGTCTCCATCCCGAGCATCACAGAAGGTAGTACTGGCGTTGGTCGTCCAATTCAGTGTGACATTACCGGGACCGGATTGAAGATTGAGAGTCGTCTGGTTGACTTGCGAGCCATAAGTGCCGGTGAAGGTGAGAGCGGGAGCGGGAGGAATATTGACATTAACAGTAACAGATTTAATTCCACTGCTGATATTAACCGAATTCCAGCATTCCAACTTGTATGTTTTGGCCGCTGTTAAATTTCCGGTTGATTCAGTACCACCCGTAGCTGTTTTCCAGCCGGTCCAGTCGCCAGTGGCCCAACAAGAAGTAGCATTAGTTGGCGTCCAAGTTAGTGTAGAGGCAGTGTTATAGTTTATCGGATTGGGAGTAGCGGAAAGAGTTAGACCGATGGAACAGTCTTTAGTCCCTCGACATGTATTATTACCACAACCATCGTCCCATGTGTCAGTTGAGCACCTTTGAGAAGTGTCGCCACAATTGGGAGTGCAACAAACATTAGTTAAGGGAACATTCTCACAGCTACCTCCCCAATCTCTTTGTGCCCAGTTCACTGCTGTAGCTACCTGCACACCATTCGAACAAGCTGACCAGGCAGTAACACTGTTAATATAGTTGCAATAATAATAAGTAGTTGATGTTGTTGAGGTATGAGTAACTGTATATGGACACCATCCTATACAGATTCCGCCATTGTAACAATGCCAGTCTCCTGAAATACATTCATAATAAACACCGCCATGATACGACGATCCTCTGGGACAACCACCACCGCAAACCCGGAAATAACCACTAGACTTCCGACACACTATGCATCTGGATACAATATAATTTCGGCAGTATTTAGTTTCAGTCCATGTAGTAATAGTAGTGTCTGTATAACTCGTCTGATAAGCATCGGCCCATGCAGCAACCCTACTAAAGGGCACTGAGACTAAGATGAAGACAAAAACCGCTGTGATTAATAGGCTGCTTTGGATTATGTTTTTGATAATTTTATTCATATAAATGCTGCCTTAATTATTTAAGATTATCAAAAGCAGTGTCTCCAAGATTTTTGTATTTCATTTCATTTTCTTTATCTCCCATTCTGTTGTATGTGTTGGCTAAGACATAGTAAGTATCTTTTTTTACAGCTTGTTTATTAGGTTCTAAAAGGGAAACATCGCTGTCAATCAAATTCAGCCCTTTATTAGCAACACTGATAGCTTCTTCGTATTTTTCCTGCCGGTAAAGCGCGTAAGCTAGAGTTTTATATGACACCGCCTTGGTCGGAGAGAGTTCGATGGCTTTGAGAGCCTCTTGCTGGGCTTCGCTATATTTTTCCCTGGCTATGGATAACTTGGCCATCATTACATATAAATTAGAATTGTTCGGTGAAAGAGCTTTGGCATTTAATAAATAGTTTTGCGCTTCCGAATATTTTTTTAACTCAATATAGATTCCAGCCAATGTTTGGTAAGTTTCTGCTTTAAAAAGACTATCAGCGTCTTTGGAATTGATCGCTATTTTGCAATTTTTGATTGCTTCTTCTCTCGTATCTGCTAAAGATGCCTGCAAACGGCATAAATTAGAATAAATACTCATATATTCCTGGTTAACATCCAATTCCGCCGCTTTCTTAAAATCTTCCAGCGACTTTTCAAGTATCCCTACCATGCTGGCAGCATGTCCCCTTCCGATATAGGCCAAAATATTATTTGAATCTAATTCAATCGCCTTATCATATAGACTCATCGCTTTGAAAATATCTGGTTTTATTTCATAAATATAACCCTCTACTCTATAAACTTGGGAATTGTTAGGATATAAATTTTTGGATTTTTCTATTACAGCCAGTGCTTTTTCCACGTAAGGAGTCTGGCTTTTTTCAAGTTCCTGTTCTTTTAAACCCGTTTCTGCATAAATCAAGGCTAAATTTAATAGATTGATTAGATTGGCTGGATTCTGCTGGATAAGTTTTTCAAGTTCCGTAATAGCTTTTCTGTTGTGAGATTGGGCATAAATATCAGCTAAAGATTGTGGATCTTTCTCCTTCAGATTATTAATTCCGCTTTCCACTACAGCTAAACAAGCCTGTTTCATACCATCTTCTTTTATTTCATTGCAAATTTCCGGATCATATTGTTTGATCGCTTGATTATATAAATTCAAGTTGAGAGTATTTTCTTTGCATACTTTCTTTAGATTTTCGTCAGAGATGCAATCACATGTGTTTATTTCAGCATTCTCAATAGCTTTTTTATAAGTCGCTTCGTCATTGGCAAAATCGCATTTTATCCCCAAAAAGGTTTTTTCTTCTTGGGTTACTTGTTGCTTAGCGGCCTTATTCTTTTCGGCAATTTTTTTAACATAAGAAGCACTGAAAAAAACCACCGCTAAAACGGCGAAAACCACTAAAAACCACAACAGAATGTTTTTTTTCTTATTTCCCAGATCAAAATTCGGATTAGGACTTAAATTTGTTGGTTCCATATTTTTATTTTGCCATAATTGTCTGCGAGCGTAGCGAGAAGCTCTAATTATGCCTGCCCACCTTAGGAGGGAGCATCCCGCACGATTTTTAGACAAAATCATTAAATTATTTGTTAACTAGGCCGTAGCCCGCTTCGCCGAATCGAGGCGAGGCGATTATTAGTTTCAGCTTGCTATTAGCTCCGACTTATAAGAAAAATCGTTGCGGGATTATTTTTTACTTTCTATTTCCTGCCTGCCGGCAGGCAGGTTTACTTTTTACTTTGTGATGTATTCCGCCATTTCCACCAATCGATTGGAATAGCCCCATTCGTTGTCATACCAAGCAATTACCTTGGCCAAATTGCCATTAGCCATCGTCAAAGACAAATCAATAATCGCCGAATGCGGATTGCCTTTATAATCCATGGAAACTAGCGGCTCTTTTTCGCAGCTTAAAATCCCTTTCAGTCCGTTTTCTGCCGCTTCTTTTAAGGCGCGATTAATTTCTTCGGCGGTTGCAGATTTTTTTAAGTTACCAATAAAATCCACGATGGAAACTACCGGCGTGGGAACACGTAAAGAAATTCCATCCAATTTACCCGCCAATTCTTTGATGACTTTGCCGACAGTTTTAGCTGCTCCCGTCGTTGTGGGAATGATATTTAAGCCAGCGGCTCGCGCTCGGTGCAAATCTTTATGCGGCAAATCCAGCACCCGCTGGTCATTGGTGTAAGAATGCGTTGTCGTCATAAAACCTTTCTCTACTCCAAAACTGTCGTTTAAAACTTTGATTACCGGCGCTAAACAATTGGTCGTACAGGAGCCATTGGAAATAATCGCTTCTCCTTGGTATTCTTTTTCATTGACGCCTATCAGATAAACCGGCGTCTCGTCTTTGGCGGGCGTGGATAATATTACTTTTTTGGCTCCGGCTTGAATATGCGCTCCGGCTTCCTTGGCTGTTTCAAAGACGCCTGTGCATTCCAAAACCACATCTACCTTCAGTTCTTCCCAGGGTAAGCGAGCCGGATCTTTTTCACTCAAATATTTTATGCGCGTGCCTTCCACCACGATTTCCGATTTTTCTGCATCGGCATAAACTTCTCTGGCATAGCGGCCATACAGCGAATCGTATTTAAGCAGATGCACCGCGGTCTGGATATCGGTCAAGTCGTTAACCGCCACGATTTCAATATTTTCTTTCTCAAAAGCAATCTTAAAAGCCGGCCGTCCAATCCGGCCAAAACCATTGATAGCGATTTTAATCATAAATTTATAAAAAATTATTAAACGCTAAAAACCACCAACCAGAAACTACTAACTATTAACTAATTTACGCTTTTCCTTCACTGCCAAAGTTTTTGATTTTTTCCTGAACAATCTTTTTAACAGCTTCACGGGCCGCGCCCAAAAGCTTACGCGCATCCAGTGACATATCTCCCCGTTCTCCGATTGCATTCGCCAAATTATTCACAAAAGCCAGGCGTATGGCCGTATCAATATTAAAGCAGCTGATGCCATTTTTTATCGCTTCTGCTATCTGGCCATTTTCCCAATCGGAAGCGCCATGCAATACCAGTGGAATCGCGCATTTTTCCTTTATTTTAGCCAGGCGCTTGAAATCGATTTCTTTTTTCTCTTTAAAAAACCCATGGGCATTACCAATAGCCACTGCCAAAGAATCCGCTTTGGTTTTTTTCACAAAATCCTGGGCTTGTTCCGGATTGGTTAAATATTTATCCCAGTCAATTTCGCCGACATTAACTTCCCCCAGATATGGGACATTGCCCAATTCCGCCTGGATACACACTCCTTTTTGATGGCAATAATCAGCGATTTTTTTTGTCATTTCCAGATTATCGACATATTTTTTCCGAGAACCGTCATACATCACTGAAGTAAAACCAATCTCGATGGCCCGCTCGATAAATTCAAAGCTCCGTCCATGATCGATATGGATGCCGACCGGAATTTGTGGGGAATAAAATTCCGCTTCATTTTTTATCAAGTTGAAAATTCCCCGTCCGCCGGCATATTCCGTCGTTTTTTCCGTCACCTGGACAATGACCGGAGATTTCATTTCCCGCGCCCCTTCAATAATGGCCCGTGTTGTTTCCAAATTAAAAGCATTGAAAGAGCCGACGGCATAACTCCCTTCTTTGGCTTTGGTCAAAATTTCCTTAACACTGGTAATCATAAATTTTCTACGAATTACTAACAAATACGAATATACGAATAATTTAAAATATTTATCATGATTTATTATTAATCATTAGTAGATTCGTAAAAATTCGTAATTCGTAAAGATTACTGATTATTAATTATCTTAGCAATTTTTATCAGTTCGTGCGGCAAAAGGCTTTCCCGGCCAATTAAAACGCCGTCCATTCCCGGATCCAGACAAACTTCTTTTAGATTTTTAGAATTGACGCTGCCGCCATAAATTATTTTTACCAGCTCCGCATATTTTTTTCCAAAAATTTCTACTAACACTTTGCGGATTAAAACATTGGCCTCCATAATTTCATGCGTACTGGGCGTAACATCCGTGCCTACGGCCCAAACTGGTTCATAAACAACGGTTATTTTATCCAAACGGGTCCGGCTCACGTTTTGCAAGCATTCCTTGAGTTGAACAGAAATAACTCTCAGCGTCTCCTGGTTTTCTTTTTCTACTTTAGTTTCCCCGACGCAAAGTATAGGAGAAATGCCATTTTTCATGGCCGCGATTATTTTCAAATTGATTTCGCTATTTTTTTCCAAAAAATACCGCCGCCTTTCGCTATGGCCGGCCAGCGCATATTCGCAGCCTAAACGGGAAAGCATCAGTGGAGAAATTTCTCCGGTAAAAGGACCCTTGGATTCGAAGAAAAAATTCTGTGCGCCTATTTTTATTTTACGGCTTAAATCTTTGCGAAAAGCTTCTAAGTGGATAAACGGCGGTAATAAAATTAATTCCGTTTTAGCCAGTTTTTGGCCGCTTAATTCTTTTTTTAGAAGTTCTAAATAGCGCTCCCTTTCTTGGGAAGAATTCAAATTCATTTTAAGGTTTCCAATAACATACTTCATAATAGTTTTTTTAACGTAAATTTCCGCCGGAGGATGGATCCGCCTTGGGTGGACATCTTAAGATTGCCGATAACGTACCTCATTCACCCTATTAAATAAGATTTGAATTTCTATAAGAAATACTTCTTATTTGTGTTAAAAAAATTATTTTAAATCACACCTGCGATTTTGAAATTATTCAAATCTTAATTTTGCTAGAGCAAAATTATTTAACAGGGTAAATTCAAAAATACAAAGTTAAGAGCAGCACGATTCCTCCTGAAACCATTGTACCAAATAACAGCAAAGGAAGCGATTTTTTCAAAGGGACGCCAAAAACAAAGGCGGCTAACGCTCCGGTCATGCCTCCCAGAAGCGGAATCGGAATCGCTGCCAAAATAAAGATGGCCCATTCTCCGTATTTTTCCATCTTTCCGTTCGTTCTTTTCCGCGTATGCTCAAAAAGCCAGTGGAAAAATTTAGCAAAAAATTTCAAGTGACAGGATAGAAAATTAGCAACCGGATCTAAAAGTGTAACAATCAGCACCATAGCAAAAAAAGTTCCCAAGACCGACCACCACCAAGCCGCTAAAGCCGACAATCCGTAAACTTTATAGGCTAGCGGCAAGGCGGCCCTGAGTTCAGTGATAGGGATAACCGCAATTAAAAAAGTTGCCAATTCTTTGGGAAAACCGCTGAACCAGCCGATAATAATTTCCTGCATATTAATGAATTGCCAAGACAAATTTTTAAATATTCCTTAAATACTCTGCCGCTACTTCCGGCTGGATGGTAGAAACTTCAATCCCGGTAGAAAGTTCAAAACCAGCCCAAGTGGAAGTTCGCGGCAAAATTTCAATGTGCCAATGGTAATGCGGATAATCCTTGCCATCGCAAGGCGCCGTATGGATATAAAAATTATAAGCTGGATTGTTCAGCGCCCGATAAATTTTATCCAGAGCAATTTTTAACGCTTCGCTCACTGCCACTTTCTCGGTCGTAGTTATTCTTTCAAAATACGGCTTATGTTTTTTGGGTACCACCCAGATTTCAAAAGCGGCACGGGAAGAAAAAGGGCAAAAAACCACGCATTCCTTATTTTCAAAAATGACTCTGGTCTGCGTTTCGCATTCCCATTCATTCATCATGCAATAGACACATTCTTTAGTGGAGCGGTAATAATTTTCCGCCCCATTGAGTTCGCCCTGGATATAGGGAGAAATTATCGGGATAGCCATCAGCTGGGAATGGGGATGAGCGATGGAGGCTCCGGCTTCCTGGCCATGATTATGAAAAATTTCAATGAAATTGACGCTTTTTTTATTCATCAGGCTGATGTAGCGATCCTGATAAGCATCCAATACTTCCAAAACCTGTAGATTGTCGAGCAAGGCCAAAGATTTTTCATGAGAGCGTGTCACAATTACTTCATGATAACCAGTGCCGTCCATCCCAAAATAAGGTCCTTCTTCAAAATGCTTCGGCACGCGGCTGCGGACAAAAGCCGGATATTTATTGGGAAAAACCCGCAAGCTCCAGTCGCCGGCTTTGTTCTGATATATCAAAACATCCTTTTCCTGTTGCGTCTCTTCCGGAAAACAGAAAAAACAATCTTGGTCCACTACTTTTTCTTTTTCGGCAACAATGTTCGTAAAATCTTCCGGTTTTCTGGCGCGGCCAGTGGCAATAACTACCCAGTCGCCGGTTACCAGATCCTGGCGTAACTGCGAAATTTTATTTTTATTTTTTTCCTCCTCCATCTAAATCTTTTTATGAACTTTATGAACTTTATGAACTTTATGACTTTCGACTAATCTTATATTTCCCCGCCCAAAGCCTCATCCGAGTTTTAAATAAATCCATTAGCACCTGGAGAAAACCATTTTTGCCCAGCAAGCCACCAACCGTCGTGCCTTCTTCATTGAGCCAGCGTACCGGCAATTGCTTAATTTTAAAGCCGAGTTTTTCCGCCAAAACTACCAGTTCAAAATCAAAACCGAATCGGTCAACCACCATACGGCTGGCTATCGCCTCTGCCGCTTTGGCTGAAAGCATTTTAAAACCGCATTGCGTATCCGGGTAAGACCACAACCCTAAAACCAAGCGAATCAGTAAATTGCCGGATTTCCCCATTAGCTCTCGAATAAATGGCTGATGGATTTGGACAAAAGATCCCGGAATAGCTCGCGAACCAATCACTACATCAAAGCCTTTTTCGAATTCCGGTAAAAAAACATCTAAATGATTGATGGCAGTCGAACCGTCCGCGTCTAAAAATAAGCGTAATTCTCCTTTAGCTTCCAGAAGTCCTTGGCGCACGACATAACCCTTGCCATGATTCTCCGGATTATTGATAATGCGTAAATTTTCCACCTGCGAAGAATAACTTTGCGCAATTTCAGCCGTATTATCCGGCGAACCGTCCACTACTACTAAAATCTCATACGGATAATTTTTCGCATTCAAATATTTGTCTATTTCCAGCAGATTATCGCCGATTCTTTTGCCTTCTTTATAAGCCGGAATAATAACCGACAAGCGGGGATTATTCTCCATTTCTTTGGGTTATTAATTAAACTTATTGAATCGTTTTTCTGGATTGATTATACCACAAAATACCGCTACTCCCAAGAGCATATTCATCATTGTAAATTTTATTAATCTCGGACGGAGATTAATTTATTTCTTATTTTTTTCCAGCCAGCTTTCCAAAATTATCCGCGCCGCTTCTTGATCGTCCTGACCGGCCAAATCTTTTTTCCCGGCAGCTTTCAAATTATCCTGGGCCATTTTAGTCGTGAACATTTCCTCCTGATACTCGACTGGCAATTTTAATTCTGTTTCTATTTTTTCACCCAGTTTTTTTATCGTTGTAACTTCGGCGCTATCATGGAAATTTTTATGTCCCGGCAGGCCAATGATTATTTTTTTTATTTCTTCTTTGGCAATAATTTCAACCAAGTTATTAAAAAAATTACTGTCATTAGGCAAAGTTTTATACGCAAACGCGATTTTCACAAAAACTTCGCCCATCGCCAAGCCGACTTTAGATCTGCCATAATCTATGGCTAAAATTTGGCTTGTTTTAGGCTCATTTTGACCACCCATTGACATTTGCTTAAATTTATGATATTATTAAACGTTAGTAGCAAGTTCCTGTTTTTTAATAATCTATCGGGGAGGATATGGAAATGATCAGCGATAAATCATGGTTCTGGATATTGCTTTTTGTCGGCGGAGCTATCATCTTCACGATAGCCAGTCTCACAATCTGCTCTAATGTTTCTTAGGAGGATTATAAAAATGAAAAGGAAAACTCGAAATAATATAAAGATCTGTCTTTCTGTATTCACCGCTGCTATTCTCATCACTCTCATTTATACTGCCATTTCATTGGATACTTCAAAAAATATAATCAATGACATGGACAGGGTCATGAATTGGATCTTTACCCATAAATATTGAGATCCATTCCCTAAAATCCGGAAGCAGTGCTCCTCTGAGCGCTTAAGTCTTCCGGCTTTTTTTATCTAAAAATTTAAAAAACTGTTAAAACTTCGGCTCCTTTTTTAGTTACCACAATCGTATTTTCATAATGGGCGCTTAATTTTCCATCTTTCGTGCTGAATACCCAACCATCTTTGGCTAAAACTGTATGGAAACTGCCCGCGTTAACCATCGGCTCGAGCGCCAGCGTCATCCCCTCTTCCAAACGCAAACTAGAATCTTTTTTATCATAAAAATTGGGCACATAAGGATCTTCGTGCAATTCTTTGCCGACTCCGTGTCCCACTAAATTGCGTACTACGGAAAAACCCTGGCCTTCGACGAACTTCTGCACCGTGCAGGAATACTCACTAAGCTCGGCTCCGGCTTTGATTTTTTTCACGCCTTCCCAAAAAGCTTGTTCCGTAACTTCGGCTATTTTTCTGGCTTCTGCGGAAACCGGTTCGACTAAAAAAACGCGCGCCATATCCGTAATCATGCCCCTATATCTCATTCCAATATCGATTTTCAAGAGATCGCCCTTTTGCATTTTCCTTTTTTTATCGGGAATGCCATGCACAATTTCATCATTCAGGGAAACGCAAATATTTCCCGGATAAGGATGGCCGCTTTCTTTCCCGAAATTTTTAAACACCGCCTCTCCCCCATTAGCAAAAACAAGCCTTGCGGCCAGTTTATCTAAGCTTGCGGTATTTTGTCCTGGGAAGACTTCTTTTTCAAGCTGGCGCATAATTTCCGCTAATATCCGTCCGCCCTCCCGCATTACTGCAATTTCTTTTTTCGATTTGATAATGACCACTTATTTTAAAATTAATTCGGCATATTTTTTAAAATTTCCCGGGAAATTTCTTCGATTGTTTTTTCTCCATCCAATTCGACTAAAATCTCTTTGCGCCTAAAATATTCCAAAACTGGCACGGTCTCTTTACAAAAAACTTCCAATCTTTTTTTAATGCCTTCCGGTGTGTCATCCTCTCTCCTGATTATCTTCCCTTGGCAAGCTGGGCAAAGGTCGGTTTCTTTTTTTAAATCTTTACCCATAATCAGGATCTTTCCGCACACTGTACAATTCCAGCGCCGGGAAATGCGCCGGATTGATTCGGTTTCGGAAATATCAATAAAAAAAACTTTGTCAATTTTCCGTCCAAATTCCTGCAAGGCTTTTTCTAAATACTGCTCTTGGTCCATAGTCCTAGGCACGCCGTCGAAAACAATCCCCTGTTCACTTCGGAAAGAGCCGATTTTCAAATGCAACAACTCCCGCAAAATCCGGCTGGGAACTAAAGTTTTTTTGACATTCTGAATGGTATAAATTTCCTGGCTGATTGCACTTTCTTTTTGGGAAAATTCGCGCAAAGTTTGCCCCATATCGATATGCTCTAAGCCGAATTTTTCGGCTAAAATTTCTGATTGGACGCCTTTGCCGCTGCCGGCCTTACCCAAAACAATAATGTTCATAAGTTATTTTTCTTTTTAAAACCCTTCATAATCGCGCATGACTAATTGGCCCTCGATTTGTTTGATAGTTTCAATGACTACAGAAACCACGATAAGCAGTCCTGTCCCACCGATAGAAATCGTGTTGATATTGGTCAGGGCCTGGACGATAAAAGGCAGAACCGCAATCAAGCCCAAAAAAAGCGCGCCGGAAAGAATGATCCGGTTCATGATATGGTAAAGATATTCCGCGGTATTGGCTCCCGGACGGATGCCCGGCACATAACCGCCTTGCTTTTGCAGGCTTTCGGAAATTTTATGGGGATCAAAAACCACGGCTGTATAAAAATAAGTAAAAGCCACCACTAATAAAAAATAAGCGATGCCGTAAAATAATTGATTTTGAAAAATTCCTCCGATAAATTTAGCGGCGCCGGCTACTGTTGGATTGGAGACATTGGCCAAAAAATTAGCGACCATGCCGGGGAAAAGCATAATTGACATGGCAAAAATTATCGGGATTACGCCCGCCTGATTGACACGGAGCGGCAAATGCGTGGAGGTGCCGCCATACATCCGGTTGCCACGGATCCGTTTGGCGTAAGAGACGGGAATATTTCGCTGGCCTTCATTAACAAAAACTATTCCGGCAATGGCAGCCACGATAATAGCTACCAAAAGAATGTAGGTAAAAAATTGAGAGGAATCTTGGGTGACAAAAATACGTGATACTGCTCCCGGCAAGTCGGCCACAATACCGGCAAAGATGATCAGGGAAACGCCGTTGCCAATTTTTTTTTCGGTAATCAATTCGCCCAGCCACATTAAAAAGATTGTTCCGGCGACTGCGACAATGATCAAATAAAACATTTCAAATGGCGTGATGGCGCCAATAACGCCTTGGCTGCGAAAAAGAGAAACCATGCCGAAAGTCTGCATCGCTGCCAGCGGCACAGTGATCCACCGGGTCCATTGGTTGAATTTCTGCCGGCCGATTTCTCCCTCTTCTTTATACAGCTGTTCCAAACGGGGAATAATCATCGTTAAAAGCTGCATGATGATTGAAGCGGTGATGTAAGGGCCGACGCCCAACATCACGATGGAAATACTGCTCAAGCCTCCGCCGGAAAACAAATTCAAAAGTCCGAACAATTGATTGCCTTCAAAAAAATTCCGCAACTGATTTTGATCTACTCCGGGAACAGGAATATTAGCGGCTAAGCGGAAAACTACTAACAGCGCCAAGATGAAGAAAATCTTATTTCTTAATTCCCGGATCTTAAAAATTTGAATTACTTTTTCCCACATTTATTTTATCCCGCGTACTCGGGATTTATTTTTTTGGAGTTTCTTGGATTTCTCCGCCAGCGGTTTCGATTGCTTTTCTGGCCGCCGCGCTGATCAATATTTTCGGATCTATTTTTAGCTTGACTTCAATAGCGGCTTTGCCCAAAATTTTTATTTTTTTACCTTGTATTTCCATCTTATCAAAAAAGCCTTTTTCAATCAAAGTTTTATCATTTACGCTTTCGCCATTCTTGAACTGCCGGCTTAGTTTGACGATATCCACCGTCAAATTTTTGGCTTTGATGGATTTAAAGCCTCTGATTTTTTTCATCCGGTCTACCAGAGAAGAACGTCCGCCTTCAAAGAGCGGATCAATGGAAACTCCGCTGCGAGCTTTCTGTCCCTTATTGCCGCGTCCGGAATAAGTTCCTTTTTTGCCTCCGCGACCGACGCTTTTTTTCTTTTGGCGTTTCTTAAGTTTTAAAGTATGTATCTGCATTTTAATTTAAAATTATATCCTTCAGCAAATTATTATTTATTATTATTTCTCAACTCCTAGGCGATTTTTTCGAGAAAGAGAATTACCAGATTCAATCAAAGCCTTAATAGTAGCGCGAGCTACATTCAGCTTATTGGAAGTTCCCAAAGATTTAGAAACTACGTCTTTTATTCCAGCTAAATCGACAACAGCGCGCACCGCACCACCGGCAATAATGCCTTTGCCGGGAGTGGCTGGCTTTAAAATAATTTTAGCGCTGCCTTGCTTGCAAAAAACATCTTGCGGAATGGTATTTTTTTTCATGATTACGGTTATCATATTTTTCTTACCGTCTTCAAACGCTTTACGGATAGCTTCCGAAACATCGCCACCCTTGCCGACACCTACTCCGACCCGGCCTTTGCGGTTGCCAATCACTAAAGTAGCGCGGAAACGGAAGCGCCGGCCACCTTTAACCACCCGGGTAACTCTGGCCAAGTCTAAAAGCTTCTGGTCAAACTCCGGTTTTTCTCTTCTGGATCTGAATTTTCCTCCGCGATCTTGAGACATATGGTTTAAAATAATTCAAAAAAATTAATGGCTTAAAAAACTAATCCGCCCGCCCGCGCACCTTCCGCTACCGCCTTTATTTTGCCGTGAAATTTATAGCCTGCGCGGTCGAAAACAACTTCTTTAATTTTAACCTTGAGGCATCTTTCAGCCAGCAATTCTCCCAATTTTTTCGCGCCCTCTACGGTATTTTTAAGTTTAGCTTCTTTGATTCCCGCCGATAATAAAGTCCGGCTTTGCGTATCATCCACTACTTGAACGCTGATATTCCGCAAACTCCGAAAAATTGCCAAGCGTGGCCGCGCAGCGTTGCCGGAAATTTTAGCTCTGATTCTTTTTTTCCTCTGAATCCTGGCTTGGTTGTTACTTTTTAATTTATACATAACCTTAAAAAATTGGTTTAAATTATTTGACTGCGACGGCGGCTTTCTTTCCAGCTTTTCTACGGACATATTCGCCGACATAACGGAAGCCTTTGCCTTTATACGGTTCGGCTTTTTTTAATTTCCGCAGATCGGCAGTAAATTGTCCAACTAATTTTTTGTCAATACCAGCTATGACTAATGTACTGCCTTCTCCTAGTTTGACTTCCAAACCTTCGGGAATTTCCACTTCTATCGGATGAGAAAATCCGAGCGCTAATATCACTTTTTTCCCCTGGACCGACATGCGGAAACCAACACCTTGTAATTCCAAATTTTTTCGGTAGCCTTCCGTCACCCCGGTCAGCATATTACTGACTAGCGCACGCATCAGGCCCCAGAGGGCAGCTGATTTTTTAGAAGAACCTTTTATCTGGAAAGAAATTTCCTTGTCTCTGAGCAACGCCTCTATTTCCGGATGGATTTCCAGGTTCAAAGTGCCTTTTGGACCTTTGATTTCCAATTTCCTTTTTTCCAATTTAACTATCAAACCTTCAGGAATGGATATAATTTTTTTGCCTATTCTGGACATGCAAATTAATTTTTAATTCTTATTCAGTAGTTAGCAGTTTACATTCTAATGACCAATTACTGATGATCAATTATCTTTTTTACCAAACTTCGCACAAATACTCTCCGCCCAAGCCGTTTTTTCTGGCTTCCTGCGTAGTCATCACTCCCCGGGAAGTGGAAATAATACCGATGCCGAAATTATTTTTCACCTGTCTGATTTCTTTATTTTTTAAATAGCGCCGCTGGCCTTCCTTGCTGATCCTTTTCAAGCCTTTGATGGCGGGTATAGTTTTAGTTTTAGAAATCACGCGATATTTTAAAACAATCCTGACTAAATCAAATTTTTCGCTTTTTTCCAAAACGGCTGATTCGATAAAACCTTCTCTGGCCAGAATCTGTGCCATGGCAAATTTAACCTTTGAAGCTCTGATAGTTACTTCTGGCTGGCCCGCCATTTGGGCATTATTGATTCTGGCTAACATTTCGGCGATTGGATCCAACATAAGATATTTAATCAAAAACTTAATAACTCAGGCTCCTACCAGCTGGCCTTTTTCACTCCGGGCAGCTGATTAGTATTGGCTAATTCTCGAAAACAAATCCGGCACAGGTTGAATTCCCGCATGTACCCTTGCTTGCGTCCGCATTTCCAACAGCGCCTGACAATGCGTGAGGAAAACTTGGGTTTTTTTCTCGAACGGGCGATAACTGATTGTTTAGCCATAAAATTTAGGAAATAATTTAACTTGACTCAATATTATTTGATGGGAAATTTTAAAAATTTAAACAGCGCCAGCCCTTCCGCTCTTTTTTTTCCGTTAGTGACCACATTAACTTGCAAGCTGATGGTTCTTTTGACTCTTTCCGGCATGATTTCTGGAAAAACCATATGTTCTTTGATGCCGATATTTAGATTGCCTCTTTCATCAACTACTGTTTCTTTCAATCCCTGAAAATCTCGGATGCGCGGAATGGCCGCACCAACTAATTTTTCCAAAAAATCCCACATTCTTTCTCCGCGCAGCGTAGCTTTGACTCCAATCTTTAAGCCTTTTCTGATTTTAAATCCCGCAATAGAAGTTTTGGATTCGGTTAAAACTGTTTTTTGTCCGGCAATCAGCGTCAAAGAATCCGCTACTTCCTTCACTAAGGCATTGTCATTGGCAAATTTGCCGATGCCGGAATTGATGACGACTTTTTGGATACGGGGAACTTGGAGCGCATTCTTAAAACCAAACTGCTTTTTCATTTCAGCCACCACTTCTTTTATATATTTTTCCTTTAATTTAGACATGTCCCTGCTTACTTATAAATTAGATCTCTGCCTGGCATTTCTGGCATTTTCTGAATTTTTCTTTCCCTCTTATCGCATAACCTACGCGGCTAGGTTGGCCGCATTTCGGGCAAATCAGTTTTGCATTAGAGCTGTCAACTAATCTTGGAACTTCCACTCGTTGGCCCTTTTCCCCTTCCTTGCGGGGATGGGTGTGTTTTTTCATCAAATTCAAGCCTTCGACGGTCAATTTTCCCTCCTGGGGAAATATTTTTAAAACTTTGCCGATTTTACCCGCATCTTTGCCAGCGAGCATTTTTACTTTGTCATTTTTCTTGATTTTCATTTACCCTGTTAAATAAGATTTGATTTTCTTTTGGAAAAACAGCTTATTTATAATTATTCTTTTATCTCAATTTCCCTGCCAAAAATTTAATGTTCAAATCTTAATTTTTTTATTTAAAAAATTATTTAACAGGGTGAACTTGCGCTTATATGACTTCCGAAGCCAAGGAAATTATCTTGCTAAAACCTTTTTCTCTTATTTCTCTGGCAATGGGCCCGAAAATTCGAGTACCTTTTGGTTCAGTACCTTCCAAAATTACCGCGGCATTTTCATCAAAACGGATATATGAACCATCTTTTCTTCTTTTTTCTTTTTTTTGCCGGACAACCACGGCTCTGACTTTCTCTCCTTTTTTAATCAAACCCCGCGGATCAGCCACTTTCACTGAAGCGACAACAATATCCCCAATTTGGGCATAGCGCCGGCGCGTACCGCCTAAAACCTTGAAGCACTCGATTATCCGAGCTCCGGTATTATCCGCGACTATTAATCTAGTTTCTGCTTGTATCATGCCATTTTTGTCTGCGAGCGGAGCGAGTAGCTACAAAAATGAGCATCCCGCGCCAATTCTTTCGCAATACTTTATTATTAATTCATGCTAAGCCGCAGCCCGCTTCGCCAAATCGAGGCGAGGCGATTCCGTGGATAAAATTTTACATTACTGAAAAACTTTATTTGGAATTTGGTGCGGGATAGCCATTTCAATAAACCACTTTAAATTTCTTTTTTTTGCTGATCGGCCGGCAAGGGATAATTTCTATCTTTTCTCCTATCTTGAATTTATTTTCCGGATCATGCGCCTGATAACGCTTGGTTACTTTATATTTTTTCTTATATTTAGGATGAGTTTCAAAACTGACCACGGAAACAATAACCGTCTTATCCATCTTGTCTTGGACGACTTTGCCTTTTTTTCTGGATAATATTTTATTTTTTTCGGCGGATTTTTCCATGAAACTTATTTAACTTGGTTAATTAGAGTCATGATTTTGGCTATTTCTTTTTTGACCTTCCTGGATTCCCGATTATTTTTAATTTGTTTGGAAGCGATAGCAAAGCGCAAGCCGCGCGCTGTTTCTCTTTTTTCTGCCAGCATTTTCTTCAATTCTTCTGGATTTTTTTCTTTTAATTCCTTGATTTTCATAATAAATATCATTGAAACTACTGGAGAATATAAATTTTCGAAAAATTATTGTTTGAGAACCTGAATTTTCTCCAAAAATTTTCCAAGGATGCCGTCGAGTGTGGGAAAATTTTTGGCTAGAAAATCCAAGGTTCGAGTTTAATCTTGAGAAAATTTATATTCTTCAGCCACTTAATTTTTATCCCCAGCTTCTCTCTTTTTCAATAAATTTAGTCTTGACATTCAATTTATAGGCAGCCAGCTTCATCGCTTCTTTGGCTAGCTCTTTTTTGATGCCATCCATTTCAAATAAGACTTTTCCGGCTCTGACGACAGCTACAAAATGATCGACGGCTCCCTTACCCTTTCCCATCGGAGTTTCATCGCCTTTTTTAGTCATCGGCTTATCGGGAAAAATCCTGATCCAAACCTTTCCGCCTCTTTGGATAAAGCGTGTCATCGCCCGGCGGGCCGCTTCAATCTGGCGGGCAGAAACTAAATTATTTTCCACTGCCTTGAGGCCAAAACTGCCAAAACTCAAAACATTGCCCTGGCTGGAAACGCCGCGGATTTTTCCGCCTCTTTGGATCTTTCGGTGTTTTACCTTTTTGGGCATCAACATATTATTTTCGATTAATCACAGCTTCCTTGCTTTTTTTAAAAATATCCCCTTTATATAGCCAGACTTTTACGCCAATTGTTCCGTAAGTAGTGTAAGCCGTGGCGCGGGCAAAATCGATATTAGCCCTCAAAGTATGTAGTGGCAAGACTCCCTTGGCTACTGCTTCGACTCGCGACATTTCCGCTCCGCCTAAACGCCCGGAAACTTGAATTTTCATGCCTTTGATCATTCCGTTTTTTAACACTTGTTCGAGCATGGTTTTGATGGCCCGGCGAAAAGGCATTCTTTTTTCTAATTGTTCTGCAATATTTTGCGCCACCAAAAAAGCATCCTCGGAAAAATCTTTGATTTCTTTGATTTCGATATTTAATCCGGTTTTTTGGTTTTTCAGATAATTCTTCTTGATATATTTTTGAATTTCTTCAATACCATTGCCGCCCCGGCCGATTAAGACTCCTGGACGAGCCGTTTTGATAATCAATTTTACTGCCGAAGCCGAACGGATTATCTCCACATCGGCAATCGCCGAACTTTTCCATTTCCGCATAATGCCGTCTCGTAGATTGATATCTTGCTCGAGCAATTGGCTATATTCTTTTTTGTTGAACCACTTAGAACGCCAAGTATTGGTTATGCCGATGCGGAGTCCCTGTGGATTTATTTTATGTCCCATATTCTTTAAAAATTTCCCCGATTACATTGATTTTCTCCGGAAGATCCGGCTGGCCCAGCCTTTGCCTTTCTTTTCTTCAAAAGTTTTGCCTTTTTCTGAAGTTTGTTCTTTTTTCTTTTCTGAAACCTTAGGCAAAGCTTCCTGGCTTTTGGAAGCAGCTTCTTTTTCCTTAGCTTCCTGGCGCATTTCTTTTTCTTTTTTTATTCTAGCTTCCATCCTTTGCTTCCTCAAATCTTCCAGCTCGGCTTGGCTTTTTCGGCCCTGGCCCTCAACTCTTTCTTCCAGGGTAATTTCCACCTGCGTTGTTCTTTTAAGGATCTGGCTAGCTCGGCCGTAAGCTTTCGGCATCCATCTTTTTAAGGAAGGTCCGGCATCCACTAGTATGCTGAAAATATACATATTATTCCGGTCAATGCCTAAATTATTTTCCCCGTTGCTTATGGCGCTCAAAATCAGTTTCTTTATCGGCAAACTGGCCCGCTTATAAGAAGCTTCAATCTGATTTATCGCTTCAATAGCATCCAAACCTCTCACCAAATCAGCGATCAATCTGACCTTGCGGGGAGAAATTCTTAAATTGTTGAGTTTAGCCTTGACTTGCATAAAAAATATTATTTTTTAGGTTGTTCGGCGGGAGTTGCTTTGGCCGCTTGCGAGACTTCCAATTCTTTCTGTTTGGCAGCGATTTCTAATTCTTTCTGGATCTTGCCTCCGTGTTTCTGGAATTTGCGTGTCGGAGAAAATTCGCCTAAACGGTGGCCAACTTGTTCTTCGCCGATAAAAACCGGGATAAAATCTTTGCCATTATGCACGCCAAAGGTAAAACCGACCATCTCAGGAGAAATCACCGAGGCGCGCGACCAAGTTTTAATCACTGAGCGGTCATCGGGTTTTTTATCTTGGATTTTTTTTAAGAGCCTTGCATCAACATATAGACCCTTTTTTAAACTTCTAGTCATTGCTAATTGTTCTAGTTGTTATAATTGTTATAGTTGTTCTAAATGTTTTTTTACAAATCAATTAAGCGTTAGAACAATTAGAACCTTAGAACTTTACAACTTACTTGCGTTTTTCCCTTCTCTTAATTATATATTTATTGCTATATCTTTTTCTCTTTCTGGTTTTTTTGCCGAGAGCCGGTTTGCCCCAAGGGGTTTTCGGATGCTTAAGTCCGATACCCTGGCGTCCTTCACCTCCGCCGTGCGGATGATCCACGGGATTCATAACCGTGCCTCGTACTCCGGGACGGATGCCCATCCAGCGGCTTCTTCCAGCTTTACCGATATTAATAGCGTTATGTTCAAAATTGCTCACTCGCCCTATTGTGGCATAGCAATCGCTATCAATCAATCTGATTTCACCGGAAGCCATTTTTATTTGGGCGGTTTTTTCTTCCACGGCGGTGAGGATAGCTCCAGCCCCGGCGCTCCTGATTATCTGGCCGCCTCTTCCGGCAAATAATTCCACATTGGAAATTATCGTTCCGATCGGAATATTTTTTACCATCGCCCGATTGCCTGGTTTAACCGGAGCATCCGGAGCGGAAACAATTTCTTTGCCTTTAGCCATGCCTTCGACGGCCAAAACATATCTTTTTTCTCCATCACGGTAATTGACGAGCGCGATAAAACCGCTACGATTAGGATCTCTTTCAATAGAAGCAATTATTCCCGGAACGCCGAATTTGTCCTGCTTAAAATCTATTAGCCTTAATTTCTGCTTATGGCCGCCGCCTTGATGCCGCACCGCAATCTTACCCCAAGACCGCCCTGCTTGGCTTTTTTTCTTAAAAAGCAAGGACTTTTCCGGACGACCTTCAAAAAGGAGCTCCGATTCAACTCGGGACATGTTCCGACGGCCAGCTGTATTTCTTTTGTAAATTTTGATAGCCATTTTCTAAATTTATCCCGCACTAACTTTGCACTGCACCGAAGGTGCAAAACATCCCATGGTGCAAAGTTAGTGCGGGAATTATTTTATTTCTTTAAACAAATCAATCTGATCGCCTTTTTTCAGCGTAACCAGAGCTTTCTTAAAGCCCGCTTTCCAGCCGGAAGTCCGGCCATAAACTCTTTTCTTTTTCGGCATATTGATTATATTGACTGCAGTTACGGTTACTTGATATAAATTTTCCACTGCTTGAGCAATTTTCTGCTTATCCGCCCTTTGGCTAACTAAAAAAACATACTTGTTCAGCGATGTCAAATTAGTGGTCGATTCAGTAATCCAGGGCTTGAGTAAAACATCGGACAGAAGAGCTTTCCCTTCTTCTGATCTTATTTCAGTTTTTTTAATCTCTTTAGACATAAATTATGCAAAATTTTTCTAGTCTCACTTTTTAAATCTTTCCTGCAATTCTTTTACTGATTCTTGAGAAAAAATTATATTTTTATTATTTAAAATATTGAGTACGTTTACTTGGCTAGAAAGCGCGTTATTTACTTTAACCAAATTGCGGCTAAAACGCCGTGTTTCTTTTTCTTTATGGGAAAAAACCAACAAACAACTGCCTTGCAGTTTTAAATTTTTTAAAGCTTCGGCCATTTTTTTAGTTTTCTTTTCAGCCAGAGAAAAGTTTTCTATGATGGTTATTTCTTTTTCCGCCAATTTTCCGCTTAAGGCTAAAGCTAAAGCCTTGGATTTCATCTTTTGATTTATTTTTTTCTTGAAATTTCGGTCTTTGGTCGGCCCAAAAATAATACCGCCTTTTCTCCACAACGGAGTCCGCACTGAACCGACTCTCGCCCTCCCCGTGCCTTTTTGTTTCCAAGGCTTGATGCCGGAACCGGCTCTTTCTCCGCGGGTCTTAGCGTGAGCCAAGACTTGCCGGCGATTCGCCAACAAAGCGACTGAAACTTGCTGAAGCAATTCGTCATTTTTTGGCAAAGCGAAAATAGCATCGGCTAATTCTATTTCTCCGCTGGTTTTACCGGCTAAATTGTAAACTTTTATCTTGGCCATTTATTTCTTATAAACCGCCACGGCGGTTCCCGGAATTCCCGGAACCGCACCTTTGACTCCGATTATCTGCTTTTCTTTGTCCACTAAAATAACTTTCAAATTCTGGCTCGTCGCTCCAATTCCGCCCATGCGTCCAGCCATTCTTTTGCCCTTAATTACATGTTCCGGAAACCCAGATCCAATTGAGCCAGGAGCCCGTAAATTATGTTTATGTCCGTGAGATTTTGGTCCACCTTTAAAGCCATGCCTCTTAACTACACCTTGGAATCCTTTGGCTTTGGTTATCCCTGTAACAAAAACTTTTTCTCCCGGGAGAAAAAGTTCAACATTGATTACATCGCCTACTTTCAAGGTTGAATTTTCAATTCTAAATTCTTTTTTCGTTACTCTTTTTTTAGTTTTTTGCAGACTAAGCTGTACAGATTCATAACCATCTTTTTCTTTCGTCCGCAATAATGACACTTTAGAGGAACATTCAATCAGCGTCAGGTTTTGGGCGCCCTTTTCATCATAAACTGTCGTCATGCCTATTTTTTTACCTAAGATGAATTTTTCCATATATTTCTTTATTAGTGCGGGGCAAACAAAAAACTGGTCTAAAGCCAGTCCCAAAATTTCAAAAAATTCAAAAATTTGGCTAGCTGAGTATCTCCCGCCTTAGCGGGAGACTTTAACTAGGTAATCTATTTTCCTACATTTTTATCTCAATGTCAACTCCGGCCGGCAAATCAAGATTAGTTAAACTATCGATGGTTTTCTGATTCGGGCTTAAAATATCAATCAATCTTTTATGCACACGCATTTCGTATTGATCGCGGGCGTCTTTGTGGACAAAAGTCGACCGGTTGACAGTGAATTTCCTGACTTCCGTCGGAAGCGGGACTGGTCCGGAAATACTGGCGCCCGTCCTTTCAGCCGTTTCCACGATCTGCTTGGCTGATTGATCAATGATCTTATTGTCATAAGCCTTGATCTTAATCCTGATCCTTGATTTTGCTTCTTCTTCCTTGTGTGCCATTTTTAATGAAAATTCAGAGTGTTTTTAAAATTTACTCTATAATCCCGTCAGTCGTGACTGACAGGACTAAGAAAAAACTTTATTATTTTAATATTTTTGTGGTCACTCCGGCACCGACTGTCTTGCCGCCTTCGCGGATGGCGAAGCGCATACCTTCTTCCATCGCAACTGGAGCTAAAAGTTTAACCGAAATATTCACCGTGTCTCCCGGCATAATCATTTCCGTGCCTTCCGGCAGGATCACTTCGCCAGTCACATCGGTCGTCCGGATATAAAACTGCGGCTTATAACCCTTAAAAAACGGGGTATGCCGGCCGCCTTCTTCTTTGGTCAAAATATAGACTTCGCCTTCAAAATCCGTGTGCGGAGTAATTGAACCAGGCTTAGCGACCACTTGGCCTCTTTCCACGTCTTCTTTTTTGACACCGCGAAGCAATACTCCGGCGTTATCTCCCGCTTCGCCTCTGTCTAAAGATTTATTGAACATTTCGATTCCCGTAACGGTGGTTTTTTGCGTAGCTTTCAGGCCGACAATTTCCACCTCTTCGTTGATATTCACGATGCCTCTTTCAATCCTACCGGTCACTACAGTACCGCGGCCTTCAATGGAAAAAATATCTTCAATCGGCATCAAGAATGGCTTGTCAGTTTCGCGTACCGGCACTGGAATTTTTTCATCCAGGGCTTTGATCAGATCCGAAATCGGCTTCGCTGCTTCATCTTCAGCTGACTTAGATTCCAAGGCCTTTAAAGCTGATCCGCGGATCACCGCCGCATTTTTACCGTCAAATTCATATTTAGTCAGAAGTTCGCGTACTTCAGCCTCAACCAATTCAATCAATTCCGGATCGTCTACCATATCGACTTTATTCAAGAAAACAATAATTTCCGGAACGCCGACTTGTTTAGCCAATAGAATGTGCTCACGGGTTTGCGGCATCGGACCATCAGTCGCCGCCACGACTAAAATCGCTCCGTCCATCTGGGCGGCACCGGTAATCATATTTTTGATGTAATCAGCATGTCCCGGACAATCGACGTGCGCGTAATGTCGTGCGTCTGATTCATATTCACAGTGAGCGGTGGCAATCGTAATGCCGCGCTCTCTTTCTTCGGGCGCCTTATCGATTTCATCCACGCCTTTCGGTTTAGCCTTTCCTGAATAGCTGAGTACTTTTAAGATTGCCGCTGTCAAGGTAGTTTTTCCATGATCAACATGACCGATGGTGCCGACATTAATATGCGGTTTAGTTCTTTCAAATTTTTCTGCTGCCATATTTTTTAATTTTTTTAAATATTAGACTAAATAAAAATCAAGTTTTTTCGTATTGAATTTCTTCCGCGCTTTCCGCTTTTTCAAACTCTTCCCAATTAACAGAATCCAAGGCATCTTCTTCCTTTTCTTGATTCATCCTCCACATGGCGATATCGGTGTTAATCTTATCAACCAATTCTTGCTTTGTCAAGCCTTCTATGCCTTCCTGCTTCATTTTGCGGAATTCCTTCAAAGTCAAAAGGATATAATAATCTTCTTGGTCTTTCAAAATCGCTTTTCCACCCAAAAGTTCCAAGGCTTCTTTTAATTTTTTGTCTACCATTTTTCTGTTCTGATAAAAAAATTTTTTGCGCCTGCAAAGTAAATAATAATAGAAAAAGTTTTTTTTGTCAACTGAAAATTATTTTTTTCCGCCGATTATCTGCTCCGCCAAACTTTTGGGCACTTCGCTGTAATGGTCAAACTCCATGGCGTAGTTGGCCCGGCCTTGGGTCATGGAACGTAATTGGGTAGCATAGCCGAACATGGACGATAGCGGGACTTCCGCATCAATTACCTTTACTCGAGAATTACCTTCGCCGCGGTCATTCATTTCCTTAATTACACCTCTCTTGGAATTCAAATCGCCTACCACATCTCCCATAAATTGTTCTGGCGTAATAACATCTACTTTCATAATCGGTTCCAAAATAATCGGCTTAGACCGGCGTACCGCTTCTTTGAGTGCCAATGATCCAGCAATTTTAAAGGCCGCTTCTGAAGAATCCACATCATGATAAGATCCGTCATAAACAGTCGCTTTGATATCGACTAAAGGATAGCCGGCCACCACGCCATTATCCATGGCAGCTTTCACGCCTTTTTCAATAGCGGGAATATATTCTTGCGGAATGACTCCGCCTTTAATTTCGTCGGCAAATTCAAAACCCGTTCCCGGTTCTTGCGGTTCCACTTTGAGCCAGCAATGGCCATACTGACCTTTACCCCCAGACTGGCGGATATATTTGCCTTCCGCTTCGGCCGAAGATTTTATGGTTTCTCGGTAAGCCACTTGCGGCTGTCCGATATTGGCTTCAACTTTAAATTCTCTTTTCATCCGGTCGACAATAATATCCAGATGCAATTCACCCATGCCGGAAATTATGACTTCGCCGGTTTCCTCATCATTGCGCACTTTGAAAGTCGGATCTTCTTCGGCCAGCTTGCGCAAAGCAAAACCCATTTTTTCCTGATCAGCTTTGGTCTTCGGCTCGATGGCGATGGAAATGACCGGTTCCGGAAAAGTTATTGATTCCAAAATAACCGGATGATCAACATCGCACAAAGTATCCCCGGTGGAGGTGTTTTTCATGCCGACCAGCGCTCCGATGCCGCCGGCATAAATTTCCTCGATTTCTTCCCGATGATTGGCATGCATCCGCAAAATCCGGCTGATTCTTTCTTTTTCGCCTTTGCTGGAATTAATAACGTAAGAACCGGCCTTGAGTGTCCCGGAATAAACCCGGAAAAAAGTCAATTGCCCCACAAACGGATCGGTGGCGACTTTAAAAGCCAGGGCGGCAAAAGGCGCTTGGTCGTCATTTTTAATTTCAACTTCTTTGTTTTCATTATTAGGATCCATGCCTTTAATAGCTGGCACATCCAGCGGTGAAGGCAGATAATCCACAACGGCATCCAGCACTAATTGGACGCCTTTATTGCGCAGCGCGGTGCCGATTAAAACTGGAAACATCTTGGCTGCGATGACGGATTTTCTTAAAGCCGCTTTTAATTCCGGAATAGAAATTCTTTTGGCATTTAAATATTTTTCCGTCAAATTATTGTCGGTTTCCGCAATTTTTTCTACCATTTTTTCGCGCCATTCTTGAGCTTTGGCTGACAATTCTTCCGGAATTTCTTTTTCAATCACGATTTCACCTTTTTCGCCTTCAAAATAATACGCTTTCATTTTCATCAAATCAATCACGCCGGCAAAATCACCTCTGACGCCGATAGGAATTTGAATGGCCACCGCGTGCGAACTCAAGCGATTCCAAATAGAATTTAGTGAAAAATCAAAATCCGCTCCTTCTTTATCTATTTTATTGATAAAACACAGCCTGGGTACGGTATATTTTTCCGCCTGGCGCCAGACTGTTTCTGATTGCGGTTCCACGCCTTCTTTGCCGTCAAAAACCACCACTCCGCCATCTAAAACTCTCAGCGACCGCTCGACTTCCACGGTAAAATCCACATGCCCTGGCGTATCGATGATATTGATCTGGTGATCTTTCCAAAAACAAGTCGTGGCGGCGGAAGTAATGGTGATGCCCCGCTCTCTTTCTTGTTCCATCCAATCCATTACGGCTTCGCCTTCATGCACTTCGCCAATCTTGTGCGTGATGCCGGTATAAAACAAAACCCGCTCGGTCGTGGTCGTTTTTCCGGCGTCAATGTGGGCGATAATCCCGATATTTCTATATTTTTCGATGGGGTATTGTCTGGACATAAATTTACCGATTCGAATCTACAAATAATTCGAATCTACGAATCATAAAATTTTATCTTAAACTAAACTATATTCAGAAAAATATTCGCAAATTCGCATGCATTCGTTGATTCGCATCGCCTTTACGCGAAGTGCGCGAAAGCTTTATTGGCTTCGGCCATGCGGCGAACCTCGTCTTTTTTCTTAATGGCCGAACCGGTATTATTGGAAGCGTCGATCAGTTCTTCCGCCAATTTTTCCGCCATCCCGCGGCCTTTTTTGGCTTGCACGGCGGTTTTCAGCCAGCGGATAGCTAAAGTCGTCCTTCTTTCACCCAAAACCGGGATAGGAATCTGATAATTAGCGCCACCCACGCGGCGGGATTTCAATTCCACCACCGGCGAAACATTCTTAATGGCTTGTTCAAAAACATTCAAGCCGCCTTTTTTAGTTTTTTCATGAATAATATCAAAAGAGGTGTAAACAATTCTTTCAGCCGCGGTTTTTTTTCCTCGTTCCATGATACTGTTGATAACTTTGCTCACCAAAATACTGCCGAATCGTGAATCCGGTTTTATATTTTTCTTATAAATTCTTTTTCTGCGTGGCATGCCATTTTTTATCTTAATTATTATCCTTTGGCTTTTTCTATTTTGGCTCCGTATTTACTCCGGCCTCTTTTACGATTAGCCGCTCCCGCTGTATCCAAAACTCCTCGCACAACATGGTATCTGACTCCGGGCAAATCTTTCACTCTCCCGCCGCGAATCACCACGATGGAATGTTCCTGCAAATTATGCCCGATACCGGGAATATAGGCCGTCACTTCCATCCCATTGGTCAATCTGACTCTGGCAATTTTACGTAACGCGGAATTCGGTTTTTTGGGAGTGGTGGTGCTGACTTTCAAACAAACGCCTCTTTTGAACGGACTATTGTCCTTCATCGGCTTGTTTTTCAAAGTATTGAAAACATTCTTAAAAGCCGGGGTCTTAGTCTTAGCCTTCCCGGTTTTGCGCGGTCTTTTTTTCAATTGATTGATCGTAGGCATTTTGTCTCTTTGATTATTGCTTAACATGAAAACTTGCCAGAGCAACTCTATCCGGCAAATCGTTTGTATTAAAAAACCTGCCCGCATTGCTACGCAAAGCGTTGCAGGCGGGCCGCTAGTCAAACTAGCAAAATAATAATAGAGGATATTCAAATAAGTGTCAACTTGAAACTATCGTAAACATAATTAAAAATAAAATCAGCCCGCTCAAGATCTGAAGCGGGCTGCTAATAACGTGTCCGGCCATGCCGGATATCCCATTCGGTGATAAAAGGTGTTCTGGGTTTTCCCATGGAAGATTTCGGACCTTCTCCCAATTGATCAGCATATATTTGGGGCAAACGGCATTTTAAACACACTTCTCTGCCTTTCGACTTCGCCCCGGGTATGCCACACCGGAAATCCTTACAGGGGGAACAACCTTTTTGAGAAAGAACTCTTTTAATATAACCACGCATTCTTTCGCAATCCTTGGCACAGCCTGAAAAGGAAAAATTGTTTATCCTGAAACAACCCTTGCAAGGAGACGTTGTCTCCTTCGGCGTATCTTTTTTCATTCCCGTCTCCTCCTTTCGTAGGATTTATTTTAATTTCAGCCTATACTAAGATATACATTTTGTCTAATAAAAACCGACCCGTGAGAATGTTGCAAGCTCACGGGTCGTTTTGGAATGATCACTCGGGTTTGAATGTCGCGCCGAGATTTTGCAGGCGCTTATGGCCCAACTGATCCATCTTGCAAGCAAAGCGCATTTCGTCCACCATTCTGAAAATGTTTCTTATTCCCTCTTCATATACCAGCGTGTCTGAATCGCTGGCAAATATGTTGTGAAAAGAAACCTGTATTGAGTTCCAGTATACCCAGCCACCACGAAAATATTTTTTGCCAGGTTCCCGACGCTTCCCAGTATTTAACAGAAAGATGGAATTGGTGGCTCCATATTCTATTACCAACTTGAAAATACTTTGAGAAAATCCTTCGGATACGGAAGCTGGCGCGTCGCCCCGCGGAACTATTACTGCGCCAAAAACTTGCAAATCTGAGTTGAAAAATCTAAATATTTCATGTCCGACGTTACCACACCCTCCATTCTTGTTGTTTCTTTCGTAACCTTCGATTTCTCTCGCCAATTTATCTATTGACGCCTTCATTGTAAATTTTCCCATGATTTGCCTCCTTTTGCCGTGTCCCCGTTGGGGACTGTGCAATTATTTTGGGGACAATGCCCCGCCTTTCTGCCTCATCCGGCAGATATAATAAAATAGCACTTTTATACTTTTTGTCAAATAAAAAAGCCTACATTCTACCCACAAGTGCAACATTGGGATGAAAAAGAACTTTCTATCGGTA
>CAYTIK010000004.1:39097-40275 GCA_964438025.1 uncultured Bdellovibrionales bacterium | reverse complement strand
CTTTGAGGCGATCCCGCTCATCAAGCCACCGCCTTCGGCGGGGGTGTACTGACTATATAAGAACTGCATTAAAAATGCTCTCTGAAGAGCACAAAAAAATCCTTAAAGTAATTGACGCTCTGCTGAATGAGTGCGATTCCCTAAAAAACGGAAAAGAAATTAATAAAGCATTCTTTATTGGGGCGGTTGATTTTATAAAAAACTTTGCTGATAAATTCCACCACGCCAAAGAAGAAGATATTTTATTTAAAGAATTTAATAAATGTGCTAATAGGGGTGGCGTCCATTGTAATCCGATAGAGCAAATGATCAACGAACATAATGAAGGAAGAAATTATGTGAAAAAAATGGAAGAAAGTTTGAACAAAAACGATAAAGAACGAGTTGTCGAGAATGCCCGAGGTTATGCGCAACTTCTCCGTGATCATATATTCAAAGAAGATAACATTCTTTATCCGATGGTAGATCAAATATCAGGTAATAGAGAAAAAGACATAATATTAAATAAGTTTGAAGAAATCAATAAAAATCTCGAACAAGAAATAAAAAAACATTTATTCATTTTCTAACAATTCGTAAAAATATGGATCAAAACATCAAAAAACTAATCAACTATCAAAGTAAGGGTATTTTAAGCAAGGACATTTTTAAAAAAAATAATAATGCGAATACCACCTTGTTTTGTATGGCGGGAAAAACTGATATTTCCGAACATACATCAACCAAAGCCGGCTTTGTCTATGTTATTGAAGGTCGCGGTGTGTTTAATCTTGAAGGAAAAGAAATTGTTATGACCGCTGGAGTTTTAATCTTTATGAAAGAAAATGCCCAACACTCCATAAAGGCTGATGAAAATACTAGCTTTTTTTTGATATTAAATAATGCAAGCCAATAGGGAGTTTTGGGCTTCGGGCGTTCACCCTTTTAATTCCCCCCGCTCTTCACCCAAAACGGAAAAAGAAATTTTAAAATTTTTTAAAAAAGCTCTGATTTTACCAGGGCTTTTTTATTTTCCTGTTTTTCGCTATAATAAACACATATGAAAATAGGCATCAATGCGTCTTTCGCGCGGAAGCCCGATACGGGGATGGGGCAGGTGACTGTCAATTTTTTGAAAAAATTGACAGAAATTTCGAATTTGGAGTTCGTTTTGTATTTGGAAGAGGACTTTCCGGAAG
>CAYTIK010000004.1:0-39087 GCA_964438025.1 uncultured Bdellovibrionales bacterium | reverse complement strand
CAATTTTCAAAAAAGAATTTTTCTGCCTTTTTGGAAAAGAGATGATTTAATCCGGAAAATAATCTGGGAAAAGTTTCTTTTGCCACGAAAAGTCCGACAGGACAAATGCGATATTTTTTTCAGCCTGTATCAAGCACCAACAATTTTTAAGCACGGCCAAAATGACCCGGTACATATTATGCTGGTGCATGATTTGATTTGGGAAATTTTTCCCGAATATGTGAATAATTACCGCAAAAAACTGTATTGGAATTTAGTCAAAAAAGCCGTTAAAAAAGCGGAAAAAATCGTGGCCATCTCTTGCCATACCGAAAAAGACTTAATAAAATATTTAGTTTTAGATCCCGCTCTAATAACCGTATCCTATCTGGATGTGGATGAAATCTATAAAAAAGAAGTATCAGTTGAAGCGAGTCGTGAAATGTTGCAAAAATATCATCTCAAACCCGGCTATATTTATGCTGGCGGGGGGTTGGACAAGAGAAAGAATATAGAAAAATTAATCCAAGCCTATAAATATCTCTTGGAAAGAAATAAAGCCAGCCAATTAATTGCGGATTTTCCTAAGTTAGTTATTTCTGGAGAATTGATACCGGAATTGGCTCCGCTAGTGACAGATGTGGAGAAAATAATAAAAGAGGAAAATTTAACTGGTTATGTAAAACTATTAGATTTTGTTGAGCAGAAATATTTGCCGGCACTTTATCAAAATGCATCGGTATTTGTCTATCCAACGTTGTACGAAGGTTTTGGTTTGCCGGTGCTGGAAGCCATGAATCAGGGGACGCCGGTCATTGCGGCCAAAAACTCTTCTTTGCCGGAAGTCGGCCGGGATGGAGTCTTGTATTGCCAGAGCGAAGATGAAAGAGAATTAGGGCAAGTGATAAAAAATGTACTAATGAACAAAGATTTGCGGGAAAGCCTCTCGCGCCACGGCAAAGAACGCGCCGCTTATTTCTCCTTCGAAAAATTTGTGGAAAAATTTTTAAATATTGCTAAAGAGATAGCGGAAAAAAGAGATTAGATTTTATGTTAACCGAAGTTAAAGAATGGATTATTTTGAATAAGCTTAAAACCGGATTGTTGTTTTTCAATCTGGTGCTATTCAATTTAGCGATTATTTTTTATCAATTAGGAATTTTGCCGATTGCGAAAACCGGCGATTTGATTTTTTGGCTGGTTTTGATTTTTGCGCTGGCGCTGTATCGGCCCGGTTGGGCATTTCTTTTTTTCGTGGGCGCTCTGGTTTTGGAAAATATCTCCTTAACGGTTCCAGAAGTTGGCTTTAATTTGCGAATTTATCAAGCGTTGGGAGCCTTAATAATTGCAGCCATCGCTGTTAGGCTAACATTGAAAAAAACTGGTCTGGTCAAACTTCGTTTAGAAATAACGGATTATTTAATTTTGGCATTTTTAGGCAGTAGTTTGTTAAGCGCGCTTTTTTCCGCGGAAAAAATAGCCAGTCTAAAAATAACTTTGGTTATTTTTTCTTTCACGGCGCTTTATTTTTTAACACGCGCTTATATCCAGGATCAAATCGATCTGAAAAAAATAATGCCTTTTTTTCTGGTTTCTTCCGCAGGCGTAGTTATTTACGGAATCTTGCAAAATATATTTTTTATCCAGGGATGGGCTTTTCACGGAGAAGCGATGCCGGGCCGGCCCAATGCCACTTTTGCGGAACCCGATTGGCTGGGAATATATTTGGTGTTTTTATTGGCCGTTATATATGCATTAATTTATTATTTTAGTAAAATAGTCAGTAATCTATCGACTCGAATTTTCAATTTTCAATTTTTCCCCGCCAAAGCGGGATCTCTCCAGTGGGGTGAAATTTTCAATCAATTTTTAATTTCAAAATATCAAGTTTTTAAATTATTTTTATATTTATTTCTCATCCCAGTTTATATCTTATTAATTATTACCGTAAGTCGGTCTGCTTGGTTGGGGGTGGGGTTTGTCACGTTGATATTTTTGAAAGCCATTTTGACGGATTTTTCCTGGCATCTAGGAAATTGGCACTGGAAAATGTTTTTGCAACAAACTGTATTTATTTTCACAGCTGGATTAGTCAGCGTCGGCATCATTTACAGCTTTAATCTGACCAGCTTCCAATTATTTGACCGGGCGCAAAGTGCCGGAACGGGCTTGCAAAAAATAACCGTCGCTTGCCGAGAAAATATAAATTTGCCGGAAAAAATCAATTCCAGCGCGGAGTTAATCCGCTACGGCTGCCGGCATATAAATTTAGAGGAAATTGCCATGGAAGAAGGACTAGGGAATCAAATCAAAGAAATTTACCGCCCGGATCCTAATATTGATATCCGCGGCCAAATTTTTCAGAAATCTTGGGAAGCTATTAGAAAACAGCCGATTTTAGGCATCGGATTCGGCGCCATTGCGCCTTATTTATGGCAAGACGAGAGAAGATCCAGTTTGAATTCCAGCAATATTTTTTTAGAGGTTTGGCTGGGCTCAGGGCTCATTGGACTTTTGGTTTTTATCCTTATCTGGGTTAAAGCTAGCGTTATTTTTGCCAAGCGTTTTTGGCTGGCAGGAAGCCAAGAAGAAAAAGCTTTCGGCCTATTTATTTTGTTGGGCAGTTTTGCTCTGTTCATTCCCAATTTGTTTAATGCCGGAATTTTTTTGATGATTTTGTGGTTCTTTTGGGGAATTGTGCCAGTTGAATTTAAAGAAAAATAAATGCAAATCGGAATCGACATCCGTAATATCGGCAAACAACGCACTGGCGACGAGACGGTTTTTTTCAACTTGGTAAAAAATTTGGCTGAAATCGACAAGGAAAATGAATATCGATTATTTACCGATATAACCGACGCTACCATATTACAGTATCTGGGAGAAAAATTGGAAATCCAAAATAAAAATAATTTTCAGATTGTTTCCTTGAAGACAATTAATAAATTCACCTGGAATCTTTGGACGTTGCCCAGCTATTTGCGAACCAATCCTCTGGATATTTATCACACCCAATATATCCTGCCTTTTTGCATAAGCCGAAAAATAAAACTAGTGACGCTTATTCACGACATTTCTTTTAATTTTTATCCCAGCCTGATTAAATGGGCCGATCTTTTATTTTTGAAAATGCTTATCCCTTGGAGCCTCAAGCGGGCGGATCAGGTTTTAGCCGTATCGGAATTTACTAAAAGAGAAATTGTGAACTATTATCGGATCAATCCGGAAAAAATTGCGGTGGTTCCAAATTCCGGCGGAGAGGATTTAGGGGAGGAAATTTATCCGGAAGAACTGCAAAATATCCAGAAAAAATATCATCTGCCGGAAAAGTTCATTTTATATTTAGGCACCTTTCAGCCGCGAAAAAATCTGCCGGTTTTGCTTAAAGTTTTAGTTAAGCTTAAAAACTCTGGCTGGAAACTGGTTTTAGCCGGCAAAAGAAAGGCTTATCACCAAGACCCGAAAATTGAAACCAGTATCAAAGAATTTTCTCTGGAAAAGGCAGTAATTTTCGCGGGTTTTATTCCGGAAGAAGAAAAAACAACCTTATTCAAGTTGGCCAAAGTTTTTTGTTCGGCTGCGCTCTACGAAGGTTTCAATATTCCGTTGCTGGAAGCGCTGCGCCTAGGAACGCCGGTGGTCATTTCGGATATTCCGCCTCATCATGAGGTGGCCGGCGAGGCGGCGATGTATTTTAGGCCGCAAGATGCGGATGATTTGGAAGCTAAAATCAGAGAAATAGAAAAAAATTCTTCCCTCAAAGAACAGTTGATCCAAAAAGGTAAAATACAGGCGCAATTGTTTTCCTGGAAAAAAACCGCCGAAAAAACGCTGGAGATTTACCAAAAATTAGGAAATAAATTTTAAAGAGTCCGTTCTTGACCAAAAAAGAATTTTTTAGTAGAATAGGAATGTTATTTTAATTTTAGCTAAAAGAAAATTATGCCGTATTTTAACGATGGATTGACACCTCCAAAAGTTAAATTTTACCGGAAAAAATGGTTTATAGCCACGATTAGCGTTAGCGCTATTTTAATTTTGGCTGGGGGAGTGGCTTTTTGGAAAATAGAAAATATTCTTAATAAAATTTCCGAAGGCAATGTTTTTACCAGCCTTTTGCACGCCGTACCGGGCGTAAAAGATGAGCTAGGCGGAGAGGCTGAGGGCCGTATCAATATATTACTTTTAGGCATGCGCGGTGAAGAGGTAATCGGCGGCGGCCTTTTGGCCGATACGATAATGCTGGCCAGTATTAAACCTTCGGAAAACAAAGTAGCGCTGATTTCTGTCCCGCGCGATCTCTATGTGACGATGCCGGGGACGCAAACCAAGGAAAAAATAAATGCCGCCTACTTCCGCGGGGAAGAAAATGGCAAGAAACAGGGATTGGAAGACATGAAAAAAGCGGTCGGCGAAGTTCTAGGCTTGCCGGTGCATTATGCTGTGAGCATCAATTTTGAAGGCTTTGTCCAGCTGATCGATTCCATCGGTGGCTTGCCAATTTTTTTGGATAGCTCTTTTGTGGAACCATTGCAATTCCGTGGATTGGAGAAAAGGTGCGATGGCATCACTTTCGTGGTTCCTTCAGGAAATATCGAAACAAAAAAGATTACGCGCAAAAACGGCAGCTATTATGTAAAAAAATATCCACTGTGCTTTACTAAAACCCCGTCCGAATGCGGCGGAAAATTTTCTCTGCCATCCGGCGACGTGGTTTTAACTGGTGAACAGGCGCTGTGTTTTTCCCGTTCTCGAGTCACTTCCAATGATTTTGAAAGAGCCAAGCGGCAGCAAATTATCCTGCAAAAGCTCAAAGACAAGCTTTTAAGCATGGGAACATTGGCGGATTTTGAAAGAGTCAATAGTATTTTGAATTCCCTGGGAGATAATGTCCGGACCGACTTGGAAGTCTGGGAAATGAAGAGATTTATGGATATTTATAAAAGTATGGGAGAAATCCAGATTTATCAAAGAGTATTAGAAAATAGCGCTGAAGGTTTTTTGTATAATCCGCCGGAAAACGGCGCCGGATATATCTTGCTCCCAATGGGGGACAATTATGAAAAAATTCATGAAATGGCGGATAATATTTTTATTTTACCTCCGCAATCGGATATCAAATCCAAATAAAAGCGGGAGAGGAAAATTAAAAAACATTAAAAAATGGAACTTTCAATCATTATAACCAGCTACCGTAATCCGGAACTGCTTAAAGTTTGTTTGAATTCGATTAAAAAAAATTATTCCAAGACAGATTATGAAATCATCGTAGCCAACAGTCAGACTGAAGAAGATACGACAATAATGATGCGCGAAGAGTATCCGGAAATTAAGTTCTTTCCTTTCAAGAAAAATGTCGGTTTTCAAGAATTGGTTAAACAAGGCATCGGCGAAAGCCGGGGGGATTTTTTTCTGATTTTAAACGGCGACATCATTGTCAGGAAAGATTCTGTTGAAAAAATGCTGGAATTTATCCAAGCCCATCCGGAAGTTGGCATGGTCGGGCCGCAGCTGATAAATTTCAATGAAACGCTCCAGCCGTCTTGTTTCAAATTTTATTCTCCGCTCACGATTATTTATCGCCGGACTTTTCTGGGCCGATTGCCTCTAGCTCGGAAAAAATTGGATGAATTTTTAATGAAAGATTATGACCATCAAACTCTCAAAGAAGTGGACTGGCTGATGGGTTCCGCAATGCTAGTTTCCAGGAAAGCCGTGGATAATGTTGGGCCAATGGATAGCCGCTTTAAGATGTACATGGAAGACACCGACTGGTGCCGCCGCTTCTGGGAAAAGGGCTATAAAGTAGTTTACTTTCCTTTGGCTAAGATGTATCATTACCATGGCCGAGGTTCAGCCGGAAAAAACGCGCTCTTGTCGATTTTTTCTAATTGGCTGACCAGGGTGCATATCATGAGCGCGCTAAAATATTTTTTGAAATATCTTGGCAAACCATTGCCAAAACATAATTGATGGAAAATCTAGCGGAAAATAATGAAGAAGTCGGGGAAGTAAACAGGAAACTTTTTCATCGGTACCTGTTTTTCTTTTTAACGGTATTTCTCATCGCCATCAGTTTTTGGCTGGGTTTATGGTGGGGAAAAACACGCGCCGGGAAACAAGAAGAAATTTTTAAAATTTCGGAAACCAACATAGAAAACAAGCTTCCTTTGGCCGAAAAAGATCTGGATTTTTCCCTTTTTTGGAAAACTTGGGATTTACTGAAAGAGAAGCATGTCAGCAAAGGGACAATCGATGCCCAAAAATTGGTTTATGGCGCTATCAAGGGGATGCTGCAGGCTACCGGCGACCCTTACACTAATTTTTTCGATCCGGAAGAAGCGAAATCTTTTTCCGAAGATTTGGAAGGCAGTTTTGAGGGTATTGGCGCCGAATTAGGCGTTAAAGATAAAATTCTGACAGTCATCACGCCGCTGGACGAATCGCCGGCACAAAAAGCTGGACTGCGGGCCGGCGATAAAATTATCAAAATTGGCGATCAATCCACGGTGGATTTGAATATTTACGAAGCAGTGGATTTGATCCGAGGGAAAAAAGGAACAGAAGTCAAATTGACTATTTTCCGCGAAGGAGAAGAAGACACTAAAGAGATTTCTATCATGCGGGAAACAATCGAAGTCAAAAGCGTCAAATTGGAAATAATAGAAGGGGAGGGGGCTTATTTGCGGGTCAATAAATTTGGAGAAAAAACTGCCCAAGAATTTGATGCAGAGATGAATCGGATTATTGAAAAAGAAGCCGAAGGCATAATTTTAGATTTGCGGAATAATCCTGGAGGCTTCTTGGAGAGCAGTGTTAAAATTGCCAGCCGGCTGATGCCGCGAGGCAAGGCAGTGGTGATTGAAGAAGACAGTAATGGTAAAAAAGAGACTCTGTTTACTTACGGCGGAGATAAATTGAGCGGCTTGCCGCTAGTTGTCCTGGTTAATGAAGGCAGCGCCAGTGCTTCAGAAATTCTGGCCGGAGCTTTGCGGGATAATTTACAATCGCTGGTAATTGGCAAAAAGACTTTCGGTAAAGGATCGGTCCAAGAGCTGGTAAACTTATCCGGCGGTTCCAGCGTAAAAATCACAGTGGCCAAATGGATGACGCCCAACGGCGAATATATCATGGACAAGGGGATTAATCCGGATATAGAAATTGAAATGACTAAAGAAGATTACGCCAATAATCGCGATCCACAATTAGACAAAGCCAAGGAGATTTTGAAAGAAAAAATAAAATAATTTTGAATAATCCGTTTTTTTGATTATAATAAAATCATGGAAGTTATCCTGCTAAAAGATGTAAAAAATTTGGGAAAAAAGGGCGACAGCAAAGAAGTAGCCGACGGATTTGCTCGGAATTTTTTGTTTCCGCAAAAGATGGCCGAATTGGCGACTAAGGAAGCGAAACAGAAAAACCAGCTGGAAAAAGAAAGAGAAGTGCAAGTCCAGGAAGAGGCTTTAAAAAAAATCCAAGGATTGGCGGAAAAATTAGCCGGCAGTGAAATTATAATTAAAGCCAAAGCAAAAGAAGGCAAACTTTTTGGCGCAGTCAGCAAGAAAAAAATAATCAAAGAATTGGAAAAAATGGAAGTTAAAGTTGAAGAAAAAGCCATAACCGCGAAAGAAACCATAAAAGAAGTCGGAGATTATGAAATTAAAGTGGAATTAGGGCATGGCATCGAAACCATTCTTAATTTGAAGATTGAAAGCGAATAAGCTAAAAATAAAAATAATTTTTATAAGAGTCGCGGGGGAAGCGGCTTTTTATCTAATGAAATGAAAAACCGGAAATATATCTTCGTGGTTGGGGGAGTTATGAGCGGAGTAGGCAAGGGAATAACCACTTCATCAATTGGGGCAATTTTACAAGCGCGGTGGCTGGCAGTGACTGTTTTGAAAATCGATCCCTATATTAATATCGATGCCGGCACGATGAATCCGACGGAACACGGAGAAGTTTTTGTGCTGGATGATGGTGATGAAACCGACCAGGATATGGGTAATTATGAAAGATTTCTCAATCTTACGCTTTCCCGGACAAACTATATGACAACGGGCCGGGTCTATGAGACCGTCATTCATAGAGAAAGAAATTTGGAATATAGCGGGAAATGCGTCGAAGTGGTTCCGCATATCCCGCTGGAAGTGATCAGTAGAATTTATGCGGCTTCCAAAAAAGCTAATTCCGACATAACGATCGTGGAAATTGGCGGGACAGTCGGGGAATACCAAAACATTTTATTTTTAGAAGCAGCCAGAATGTTGAAAATTAAACATCCGGAAGACGTGCTGTTTGTGATGGTAAGTTATTTGCCCATTCCTTCCAAATTAGGGGAAATGAAAACCAAGCCGACCCAATATGCCGTGCGCACTTTGAACGGCGCCGGCATCCAGCCGGATATAATTGTGGCTCGTAGTGAAACATTTTTAGATGCTAAAAGAAAAGAAAAACTAGGCATGTTCTGCAATATTTCCGAGAAATATGTTATTTCTGCTCCGGATATCGAATCGATTTATGAAGTGCCCATTAATTTTGAAAGAGATGATTTGAGCCGTTTAATCTTAAAAAAGCTAGGCCTTAAGGCTAAAAAAACCAATTTGAAAGAGTGGTTTGACTTAGTGGAAAATATCAAAAATTCCAAAGAAAAAATCCGTATTGGCATCGTAGGAAAGTATTTCGGCACCGGCGATTTTATCCTTTCTGACGCTTATATTAGCGTCATTGAGGCGATTAAGCACGCTAGCTATAAAAACAGGCTTAAAGCGCAAATTGATTGGATCAATAGCGAACTTTTTGAAAAAGAACCTTATCGCCTGGAAGATTTGAAAGAATATGACGGCATCATTGTGCCGGGCGGTTTCGGTTCGCGCGGAGTGGAAGGTAAGATTAAAACCATCGAATTCGCGCGGATCAATAAAATTCCTTATTTCGGGCTTTGCTATGGCATGCAATTAATGGTAGTGGAATTTGCGAGAAATGTTTTGGGGCTTAAAGATGCTCATACAACCGAAGTGGATCGGGAAACAAAAAATCCAGTGATTGATATTATGCCGGAGCAGAAGAAAAATCTGGAAGATAAAAATTATGGTGCCACTATGCGTCTGGGCGCTTATCCGGCAGTCTTAAAGAAGAGCACTGTCGCTTACGGAGCGTATAAGAAAAAAAGAATTTCCGAACGCCATCGTCATCGCTGGGAAGTCAATCCGGAATACGTGAAAAAATTGGAAGCGGGCGGTTTGGTTTTTTCCGGCCGGTCTGCTGATAAGCGCTTGATGGAAATCGCCGAATTGCCGCCAAAATACCATCCTTTTTTTGTGGGAACCCAATTTCATCCGGAATTCAAATCCAGTCCGCTTAAAGCTCATCCGCTTTTTTTGGAATTTATCCAAGCGGCATTGAAAAGAAAAAAAGAGGTTAAATAATTTTATTAAGGGTTGATTTTAATTTAAAAAAACCGCCAAGATATTTGGCGATTTTTTAATTAAACAAAAGAAATTGATTATTTCTTTCTGTTAGATTTTTTAGCTGCGGTTTTTTTGGTAGTTTTATCTACCACGGAAACGAAAGTTTTTTTGGTTAGCTTGCCGGTAAAAGAACGAGTTTTTTTCGTTTTAAATTTAACCAACCCGTCTTGCATCGCAAAAAGAGTATCATCTTCAGCGCGTTTGACGTTTTTTCCGGGATGATATTTGGTGCCCCGCTGGCGGATAATGATCCGGCCTTTTTTAATGGCCTGGTTGCCAAAAACTTTTACTCCTAATCTTTTAGAGATAGAATCGCGCCCTAGTTGGGTAGAACCTCCGGCTTTTCTGTGAGCCATTTTTTTTATTGTTCTAACTGTTCTAATTGTTCTATCATTTCACTCGTTAAAATGCGAGCTTTTTAGCACTTAGAACATTACAACACTTACAACATTTATAACATTAATAACGAAATTAATTTTAACAAATTTATGCTATAATGTCAACAATGAAAGAAAGAATCATTGAATTTTGGCAAAAATATGAAGCTAAGGCAGTTGTCTTGGTGGGCTTGGTTTTGGTCGCATTAATTGCTTTCCAAGGAGGTTATTTGAAGGGTAAAGCGGCGCCAGAAAGCCCCTTAATCATAGAAAAAAGCACAACTTATTTGGAAGAGCAAAATAAGGAAAATATCACAGCCGATGCTGATATTCAGCTGGTCCCAAATAATAAAAATGAGCCTGATTTAAGCCAAAATAGAACGACAGAAGAAAAGAAAAACTGTGCTTATGTTGGCAGCAAAAATTCCAACAAATACCATCTGCCTTCTTGCCGCTATGCTAAAGGCATTAAACCAGAAAACTTGGTCTGTTTTGCTTCTAAAGAAGATGCCCTAAAGCGAGGTTATCAGCCGGATACTAATTGCCTTAAATGATTTTTTTTAGTATTATTTACACTAGAATATAAAACAGTTCGCCGCAATTAAGGCGAATTTATTATGGCTAATTTTTTAAATCTATAATAATATGCAACCAAAAAAAATAATCGCTATCTCACTCGGGGGTTCAATAATCGTACCGGACGAAATTGATTGGAAATTTGTCAAGCAGTTTAAGAAGCTGATCAAGAAACAGATTACTAAAGGTTATAAATTTATCATTATTACGGGTGGAGGAAAATTGGCCCGGCGCTATCAGGAAGCTTCACTTAAAGTTTCCCGCAAATTGACGGCCGATGATCAAGACTGGCTCGGTATTCACGCTACCCGCATGAATGGCCATTTTATCCGGACAATTTTCCGTTCCAATGCCCATCCGGTCATCAATACCAATCCCAATGATCTGGATAATTTTTTTAATTTCAAGGAAAATATTTTGGTGGCCGCTGGCTGGCGTCCGGGCTTTTCCACAGATTATGACGCGGTCGTTTTGGGCAAATATTTCGGAGTAAAAAAAATCATCAATCTTTCTAACATTGATTATGTCTATGACAAAGATCCCAAAAAATTTTCCAATGCCCGGAAAGTCGAAAAATTTTCTTGGCCAGAATTTAGAAAATTGGTAGGGGATAAGTGGAATCCGGGGCTTAACGCGCCTTTCGACCCAATTGCTTCACGAATTGCGCAAGAATGCCAAATGGAAGTAGCAATTATGAACGGCCGTAATTTAAAAAACCTCGAAAATTATCTCGCGGGCAAAAAATTTAAAGGCACAATAATTAATTAGTTTTGTGAATGGGTATTTTGCGGTTTTCCATCAAAAACCAGACAATAGCATAAGCAATAATGGCAATAATTAAAGCTGCCAGAGTAAAGCCAATAGCTAAAGGCAAAGCAATTTCAAAAAAAACATATTTGCTTAAGAAAAATTTATAGCCCAGATGATAGTTATTTTGGAATTGAAATATCAGGCTTTGGTAATTTTCTCCGGAAATCAAGGTGCCAATTTTGGCGGCTAAGGGTAAAATAGCCACCGTGGACCACATATTAGTGGCTAAAGCTCCGGAAGTGGCAGCTAGGCGATTGAACCCGAAAATTGAAGATAAAATAAGGCTGGCTGTAATGCCTTCACCTGGAACAATCCCCAAAAAAACTCCCAAAGCGAAACCAACTGCGATTTCATGCGGTGTGTCGTTAATAAGAAAAAACTTTCGAATGGAGGTTTTTAGTTTAATTAGGAATAGTTTTGATTTTTCACTCATTATTCTTACCTTTTTTGACTGTTAAGCTGTAAGATTCTTTGTTAATGGTTTTGGCTTTTTCCAAAGCTTCTTTAGCGGCCAAGGGTAGAACGGCTAAAATATTTTTCAGCGCAATACTATCAACTTTCAATACATCTTCCCATTTATTCAAGGGTTCTAATATGGCTTTGATTTTTTTCTCATCATATTTGTAGGTTTTACGTAAAGTTTTGGCAATAAGTCCATTTTCCCCAAAAACGCGGTCCACACCTTCCTGATCCATATAGTGCAAGATTTCTTCCTGGATTTTTTCTAAACGGTCTTTGGTAATATTTATAGCCGATTTCAATTCAATATATTCCGCGATAGCTTGATTGACTTCATTGGTATCAATTTTGCGCAATTCCTTGAATTTATGTTTCCACATCGGGCAAAAATTTTGGTAGCCGCACCAATCACAAAGAGGGGAGAGGTTGGGATTAAATTTAGCGGTTTCAATTAGTCGGATAATATCTAAAAATAATTCTTCACTTTTTTGCAATTGTTCCAATGTTCTTTGGGAAGAAAGTTTGACACCATGCTTGAGATAATAAAGACTGACTGTAATTTTATTTAAATTGACGACTTCTTTCGGGTAACGGGAAAGAAAAGCTTTTAAGTAAATTGATAGCTGGATATCATTATCCACTTTTTCTTGGGCAGGCATCTTGCGGGTAGTTTTATAGTCAATGATTTCATAACCCTCGGTTGTTTTGTCAATTCTGTCTATAATGCCGCTGACAATATGCAGATTTTCTTTTTCTCCGATGGCAATTTGAAAATGGGATTCCAAATCGATAACATTGGCATCTGCCGGGTTATTTTTCTGATAATAATCCTGGATAATTTTTATGCCTTGGGAAAAAGCCGAACGTTCTTCCGCTTCAGAATCAAAGACGGCCGGATTCCAAGCATTGCTGAAAAATTCCATCGCTTGTTCCAGATTCGGGAAAAGAATTCCCGGCTTGTGGATGAATTTCAGCGTCGCGTGGATAGTCGTGCCGAAAACCGCCTCCTTGGATTTAGGAGTCTTGATGCGGTCAATTTCCTGGAATTTATATTTGAGAGGGCAAGAGCGGTAAGTGTCGAGGGCGGAATAAGAAAGGCGCATATTTTTAGCTTAGTGCTTATAATTTTAAGCTAAAGAGACAGGAAGGTCAATCTCGTAGTAAATTTTATAATTTCTTCCCTTTTTATTTTAAAAATGCTATAATAAGAGTAGTATTATTTAGATAATTCTAAAATTTTAGATAAGGAGGATTTTGGATTTGTCTTGTAAGGTCGATGGCCTTATTTTTTAATTGTTGAAAAAAGCATGTTTAAAAATGTCCTAGATCCCAGACCGGAAGAAATGTTTAAATTTGGAGCTTTCTGCGTTTTATTCGTTTTTTTTGCGATTATAATTTCCATATCTATTGATTTATCCCGCTGATTTTTAAGTAGTTGACAAAACAACTGGAGTTTTCTATAATCTAAATACATACTAAAACAGTAGGATTATCTTATGAAATTTTCTACGCGAGCTGAATATGGGTTACAAGCTATGGCTAACTTGGCCCGTTATTATCCGACTCAAAAAAATATCCAACAAATTTCCCGGGAAGAAAATATCCCGGCTAAATATTTGGAAAGATTGATGGGGGAACTCCGAAAAAATAATTTAGTCTGCAGTTTTCAGGGAAAGAATGGGGGATATGTTTTGATTAAAAATCCCAGATTAATTAAAGTCGGCCAGATTATTGAAATTTTAGAGGGATCACTTTCTCCAATGGAGTGCGCCGATGTGGAGTGTCAGACAACTTGTAGCTGTTCTTCGAGTCGGGTTTGGTTGAAACTGGGAAAGCAGATCAGAAAAACTTTATATGCAATTAAGTTAAGCGAATTAATATAATCATATAACATACCTGCCTACCGGCAGGCAGGCGACACAATGAATAGAATATATTTTGATAATGCGGCGACGACACCGGTTGACAAACAAGTTTTGAAAGCCATGGTGCCTTATTTTTCGGAAAAATTCGGTAATCCGATGTCCTTGCACTCTTTTGGCCGAGAAGTAGAAATGGCGATGGAAAAATCCAGAAAAATTGTGGCGGATTTTTTGCATTGTCTGCCAGAAGAAGTAATTTTTACTTCCGGAGCTACGGAAAGCAATAACCTGGCAATCAAGGGGTTTATAAAAGGATATTACTTTGGACATAAAAATAATTCATCCAAAGAAAAACCGCACATCATTACGACGGCCTTTGAGCATCATTGTGTTTTAAATTCTCTGAAATTTTTGGAAAAATCCGGACAAGCCGAAGTGACATATTTGCCGGTATATAAAGAGGGGATTGTTAAGATAAAAGATATCAAAAACGCAATCAAGGATAATACGAGGCTTATTTCTATAATGTATGTTAATAATGAAATTGGGACTGTCCAACCAGTTTTTAAAATTGGTAAATTATTAAAAGAAATAAATGCCAAGCGAAATCTGGGAGAAAAAATAATTTTTCATACAGATGCTACGCAGGCGATTAATTATTTTAATTGTGATGTCCAAAAAATGGGAGTTGATTTGCTTTCTCTTTCCGGCCATAAAATTTACGGTCCCAAGGGGGTGGGAGTTTTGTATGTAAAAAAAGAAACGGCCATTAGTCGAGTTCAAGACGGAGGCGATCAAGAGTTTGAAATGCGTGCCGGAACGCATAATGTGCCAAGTATTGTCGGGCTCGCGGAAGCGATAAAAAGGATACAAGATACAAGATACAAGATACAAGATATCATTAAATTGCGCGACTATCTTATAAATAGAGTTTTAAAAGAAATTCCGGAAGTCAGATTAAATGGATCCAGAAAATTCCGTTCTCCTAACAATGCGAATTTTTCTTTTGCCAATGTGGAAGGGGAGAGTTTAATATTATCTCTGGATAGAGAAGGCATTGCTTGCTCGACCGGCTCGGCTTGTTCCACGGGCAGTTTGGAACCTTCGCACGTGCTATTAGCCATCGGACTGAAGCCGGAAGAGGCTCATGGGTCTCTGAGAATTAGTTTGGGGAAATACACAACTAAGAAAGAAGTGGACATATTTATCGATAAGTTAAAGATGATTGTTAAAAAATTGAGAAGTATATCAGGAGATGTGTTAAAGGAATATAAATAATTAAAATAAATCCCAATGACAAAATCCCAATGCCAAATAAAATCCCAAATCTAAAATTTATAAATTTGGATTTTGAAATTTATTGGAAATTGGAACTTTGGATTTTGGATTTTTAAAATATATGCAGTATAGTAAAAAAGTTTTAGAACATTTTACCCATCCACATAATCAGGGACAAATAAAAAATGCTGATGGCGTGGGCATGGTTGGCAATCCGGTTTGCGGAGATTTGATGAAGGTATACATCCAAGTCCAAAAAGATACCATTAAAGATATCAAATTCGAGACTTTAGGCTGCGCGGCCGCTATTGCAACCTCATCAATGGTCACGGAGCTCGCTAAAAACAAGCCGCTAGGGGAGGCGGAAAAAATCACCCGGGGGGATGTAGCTGAATCTTTAGAAGGTTTGCCGCCTTTGAAAATGCACTGCAGCAATCTGGCGACGGAGGCTCTTAAGAAGGCGATTGCGGATTATCGCGGCAAAATAAAAAAGAAAAAATAAAAAAGGATACTTTAAAAAGATATTTTTACCGGCTGAAAGCAGCCGGTTTTTGTTAAGGGGGATGGTTAGTGCGATCTAGACAGAGGGTCGCACAATATATCTTTTGCGACCCTCAAGCTTAGCTTGGGGGCTTGAAATAAGAAAAAAGAGATTTTCCAATCTCCCGCTTTAAAATTATTTAATCAGTTAAATCTAATCTTAGAAATACTTTTTCGGATTGATTGAAGCCCCGACCGGCAGCATCAGGCCGGAAACTTTTGTTGATTCGACAATTTCAAAACTTTTTTTCACAAAAACGGAAAAATGCAAATGTGGACCGGTAGAAAATCCGGTATTGCCGCTGGTACCGATTTTTTCTCTCCCCCCCACTTTCTGGCCTTTGGACACTCCGAGGCTGCTGAAATGGCCGTAAAGCGTCACCAGACCGTCTCCATGGTCGATGGCGATCCATTTGCCGTAAGCGTAACGTCCATTATTGCCGGTAGCGATAACCTTGCCTGATTTAACCGCGTAAACTGGTCCATTTTTGATGCTAAAATCAATGCCATTATGCAATCCAGAGGAATAATTTTTAGAAAAGCTGGTTTTGCCGTAACCTTGAGTAATAACTACGGGTTTAACCGGATAAGCGAAGTAGCCGTTCTTATCCGGAGGCAGGTTGCTGTAGTCGACATATTTGCCGGATTCCAGACTGGATATCTCATCTTCGATGCTGGCTAAAAGCTGGTTGTATTTCTCCTTATCTTTTTGCGTCTGGCCTAAAAGAATTTCTTTCTGATTTTCTGTATTTTGCAGAGCCAGGTTTTTATCTTCCAGGGTTTCTTTGAGTTTTTCACTTTCATTTTCTTTAGCTTCTAATTGGATCTTTTGCTCTTCCATTTCTTTTTTGATTTTCCTTATTTCTGACAGGAGCTCGTTGATTTTCATTCCGGATTGCTGAATATAATCCGCTCCGCGCAACGAATCAGACAAATTTTTTTCCAAAAGGACTAGATTTAAAATTCCCTGGCGGTCATATTCGTAGTAATTTTGCATTAATGCTCGGAGCATTTTTTTTTGGAATGCAACTTGCCTTTTATTTTCTTTTATTTTTTCTGTCAAATCGCCGATCTGTTCTTGCAGGCTTTTTAAATTTTCACTGGTAGATTTCAATTCTCGGGTAGTTTTTTGCTGGGCCTGTTCTATCACTTGCAGTTGGCTGGAAATGGTGGCCTCCTGTTTTTCTTTGAGTTTGATGATGGAATTGTAAGTCTTAGCCTGTTTTTTTAATTCTTCGCACTGGTCTTGTTCATCTGGCGTCAAGGAAGCGCTGTCACAATCTAAGGCTTGTCCTTTTTTCAAAGGCGACAAAAACAGCCCTGTTAAAATGAGGACAATCAGGAAGGACAGGTTAATTATTTTTTTAAGCATCTTAAAATAAACTTAAAGCTTGATGGACTCTTTCCAGGCTGGATTTTTTCCCCAAAACCCAAGCACATTCAAAAGGCGAAGGGGATTTTTGCGTTCCAGTGAGCGATGCGCGTAGTGGCCAGAGCAAATCGCCTCGTTTATCTCTGGCGGCTTCCAAAAGTTGTTTTTCCAGATTTTCTTTAGTCCAATCGGTTTCGGTTATTTTTTCTAAAACCTCGCGGGATTTTTCCAGAGATTTTTGCAAATCTTCGTCCGTCATTTTTTTCCAGCGCAGAAGCTCTTTGGCATATTCAATATCTGCAAAAAAGAAGCGATTGCTCTCCCCTACTTCAGATAAATTTTTTAATCTATCCTGCTCAATTGACAAGACTCTTTTTAAATGGGTTTCGGATTTTTGTTCTTCTGCAGCGTTTTTATAAAAATCTTTTTGCTGAAAGAAATCCAGAGATTTTTTATAAAGGTCATCAATGGATAATTTTTTAATATATTGAGCATTCAGCCAATCTAATTTTTGCAGATCGAAAATCGCTCCGGCCTTATGAACTCTCGCTAAATCAAATTGTTGGATTAATTCTTTCAAAGAGAAAACTTCTTGGGTATTTCCTTCTCCCGGATTCCAGCCCAGCAGAGCGACAAAATTAATGATGGCTTCTTGGAGATAGCCTTTTTGAATATAATCTTCTACCGCGACGTCTCCTTGGCGCTTAGATAATTTAGTTTTATCCGGATTTAAAATTAAAGGCAAATGCGATATTTTTGGCTCAATCCAACCAAAATTTTGATAAAGCTGGGTATATTTGGGCGTGCTGGATATATATTCTTCCCCGCGCATCACATGGGTAATTTCCATTAAATGATCGTCGATGACATTAGCAAAATTATAGGTGGGATAACCATCGGATTTGAGAAGTACTTGATCGTCCAGCAAATTATTTTGAATTTTTACTTTCCCACGAATTAAATCGTCAAATTCCGTGAAGCCTCCCGTATTAATTTTTTGTCGGATTACATAGGCTTCGCCATTTTTTATTTTTTGTGCAATTTCTTCCCTGGATAATTTTAGGCAAGCTCTGTCATACATCGGAGCTTGCTTATTTTTTAGTTGTTCTGCGCGCATTTTTTCCAATCTTTCTGGTGCGCAGAAACAATAATAAGCATTTCCTTTTTCAACTAATTCTTGCGCATACTTTTTGTAGATGTCTAATTTCTCCGATTGAATATAGGGACCATGATCCCCTCTTTGCACAAATTTACCATTTTCAAAATAAACTCCCTCATTATATTCAAATCCAGCCCAATTTAAAATATTTATCAATTTTTCCAAAGCATCCGGCACAAATCTTTTTTGATCGGTATCTTCTATGCGTAATATAAAATCCCCGCCATTTTTTTTGGCGAAAAGATATGCATATAAGGCTGTACGAAAATTACCGATATGCATGTAGCCTGTCGGACTGGGTGCAAAACGAACGCGGATTTTTTTATCCATATTTTTATTGTCATTGCCTGCCTACCGGTAGGCAGGCGAGCCCCGTAGGGGCGTGGCAATCTAATTTAAGCTATTTCTTCCTTTTCTTCTTTATCTTTTTTAATTATCTTCCAGTGAATGAGGCAGATGGGCAAAGCGATTAGCAACATCGTAAAAGAGTCCACGTAATTTCTGGCTCGTTCACGTTTAAAACAAATATCTCCGGCATTATTTTCTTTCCAGGTTTGATAATCTTTTAGCAATGCTTCAATTTGTTGTTTTTGGTCAACAGTAGCGACGTCGCTGGTCTTAGCTTTTTCTAGTGATTGCACAGGAGTAATTTCGTAAATGGGCGGCTGGTTAACGCACATACCATATCCGCCCTTTTCCGCTTCCGGAAAAACATAGGCTTTGAGGGTTGTATTAATGATAGTCCCCGCGCCCACGGCGACAAAGATTAAGCTGATTAAGGCCGCTACATAGAGATAAATAGTGCGGATTAACTTGGTGGTTTTGGTGGTCATATTAGTATAAATTAAAAATTAAAATTAAAAATAAAAATTAAAAAAGATTAGTTTATTTTAAATATTGATCCGTGGCCCGGAATGATATATTTTGCAATCCTTGCTATTTTTAATCGTGATTTTTTTAAAGTTGCCATATTTGAAGCATATGGGTCTTCCTTTGGATAATTTTTCTTCCACCAAAGATCCCCAACAATCGCGGTAAGACCTTTTTTTGTCTTAACTAAAAAAGAAAGTCCATCATAATTATGACCCGGAGTTTTGATAATGCGTATATTTTTACTGAAATTTTCCTTCCAATCTTCCACCGATCCGCCTGTCCAAATTCCCCAATATTCCAACACTTTAGTCGATATTGGAAACATACCCACATTTCTATAATGGTCTATATGTGAATGAGTAATAAAAACATGAGTTATGTCATCAAGTTTCAAATTTTCTTTTTTCAGCGCCTTGATTAGAATGTTTTTATTAACCAAAACACCAGGATCGACTACAATGACCAAATCCTTATCTTTTATGAGTGTGATTGTACAGGCAGTTGTTTCTTCTCCATCTGAATTTGTGCTATCGGCATTTGTCCATCCGGGAACTATAATTTTTACTTCAGCAGGCATATTTTTATGGGAAAAATGATTACCGCGTTTAAGATTCTTTTCCATCTTTTGGGCTGTAACATTAAACGCCAGAGCCATTCTAAGCCCATTTGGCGCAAAAATTGAGGCGCTCTGGGGGTTTTACCGGTTAAATAGTCAAAACTACCACCTACTCCCATGGCCAGCCTTATTCTAGCATTTTTTAAGTTATTTAGGAATGTTTCTTGATAAGGTGCTCCAAAGTTGCAGAATATTAGTTGGTAGTTAGTAGTTGGTGGTTGGTAGCCAGTATCTAGTATGTTTATATTTTCACCAGTAATTTCTAAAGCAGGATATGTTTTTAGAATTGCATCGCGGGTTTCTTCCCAAGAGCTTAATCCCCCATTTTTGGCAGCTAAAAATATGGAAAGTTTTTTGGCATTGGCTAGTTGCAGAATTTCCAGCATCAGATCTATTCCAGCCATGCGGTATTGTAAAATTTTTCCATAGCGCCAAAAAGCCAATTTAATGCCAAAACCATCGGCAATATTAAGGTTGCAAGAGTTTAAAATGTTTTTAAATTCGCTATTTTTTTGCGCAGCCAGGATAAATTCCGGATTAATCGTGGCAATCTGGTGGAAATTGTCCTCCATTAAAAAACTGGCCACCTTTTGCTGGATTTCCGCTCGGGTTAAATTGTCTATTTTGACGTCTAAAATTTTATCCATGCTCCCCTATTTTAGCTTAAAAATAAGCCTTTTTCAACTATTAGCATTTTTTTGCTTAAAAACAGCTAAATGATACAATAATAAGTATGAAAGTAGGCAATATTTTTATTATTAATGTCGCCCCATTGGTTAATATACCGATTTCGCAAAATCAGGTTTTTTCGTATTTTTTTACGGAAAAATTAAATCCGGGAACATTGGTAGAAATAATTTTTTCCAGCAGAAAATTAAAAGGCGTAGTTTTAAATAGTTATCTAGCTAACGAAAAAAATCTAGCCAAAGGATTCAAAATAAGAAAAATAGAAAAAGTTTTAGCTAAGGAATTTTTGACGGAAAAACAAATTAAACTAGCACACTTTATCGCCGATTATTATTTTGCTTCATTGGGATTGGTTTTGAAGAGTTTTGTACCCAAAATAGCCAAAGCACGAATCATAAAACATGAAGCATGGAACATAAAACAGAAAAAAATAATATTGACCAAGGAACAACAAAAAGCGGTAGATAGAATTTCCACAAACCACCCGCCTCGCGTCGACAAGCGATCTCCGCGAGTCGAGGCGGGCCAACCACCAACCACTAACTTTTTATTATTTGGTCCTTCCGCTTCTGGTAAAACAGAAGTTTATATTCATGCCATCTTAGAGATCAGAAAAAATAATCCCACAGGCCAATTTCTGATTTTAATTCCGGATGCCTTTTTAACTCCTTGGGCCGTTGAACGCTACGCCCAATATTTTAAGTCGGAAAAAATAGCAGTTTTAAACAGCCATCTAACTCACGGACAATTTTATGCTAATTGGGAAAAAATAAAATCCAGCCAAGCGAAAATTATTATTGGTTCGCGGATGGCAGTTTTTGCGCCTTTTCAAAATTTAACTCTGATCGTAGTCGACGAAGAGCAGGATATGTCATATAAGCAATGGGATATGCATCCGCGCTATGATGCTAGAAAAGTAGCCTTACAATTAGCGGAAATTTGGAAAGCTAGAATGGTCTTAGGCTCGGCGACGCCCAGAATCGAAACTTATTTTAGGGCGCAAGAGAATGATTTGGAGTTGTTAAAATTACCATATTTTGGGCAAATCGATGAAAAAAAATTAGAAACGCGGACTTTTTTGGTGGATATGAAAAAAGAACGCTGGGAAAAAAATACTAGCTTGGTGAGTAAAAAATTGCGCAGTGAAATTGCTTGGGCGCTCAAGAATAAAAAACAAGTTTTTCTTTTTGTCAGCCGCCAAGGAATGAGCAGTTTTTCTTTCTGCGCTACTTGCAAAGAAGTTTTGCGCTGTCCCAAATGCGAACGAGCTTTAATTTCACACGCAGAGGGCCATTATTATTGTCTGCATTGCGCTTACAAAACCTCTCTGACTCCCAAATGTATTAAGTGTGGGAATCTGGCTTTCAACAATTGGGGCATTGGTACGCAAAAAGTGGAAAAAGAAATTGGGAATTTTTTTCCGGGAGTCAGAATTTTGCGGGCGGACAATCAATCAGCGAAAAGAACCGGATCGTTGGAAGAAATTTACGCGGAATTTTCGCAGGGGCAATCGGATATTTTAATCGGAACGCAAATGGTTTCCAAGGGCTGGGATTTGCCAAACGTTTCGGTGGTTGGTATTATGGATGCGGATAATCTGCTAACTCTACCCGATTTTTTCTCTTATGAGAAGGCTTTTCAGACAATACTGCAAGTAGCCGGAAGAACTAATAGACCTCAATCTAAATTTCCCGGAGTGGTTATTTTACAAACTTTTCATCCGGAAAATGCAATTTTTCAAATGTTTTCCAAACGGGATTATGAAAGTTTTTTCCAGCGGGAAATTGAAGAAAGAAAAAAAATTGGCCTGCCTCCTTTGGGGAAAATCATTAAATTAACCTTCCAAGGCTGTAGTTGGGAAAAAACTGAAAAGGAGACAGAAAAAATATTAACCATCTTGCAAAAGAATAAAAATGTTCAAACTAAAATTTTTGATGCACAGACTCCCCTGCTGGCTAAAATCAGAGGACGTTTCCGCAAACAGATAGTCATCCGGATTAAAGGAAAAAAGGCTGCAATTCCAGAAAGTTTGCAAAAAAATATCCAAGCCCTTCCTTATGGCTGGCAGATAGATGTCGATCCCATTTCTTTAATCTAATTTTTTATGGCTCAACTGAAAATCTTAACTTATCCTCATCCGCTTTTGGAAAAGAAAACCCAAAAGGTGGATGATCCTCAAGCTCCAGAAATTAAACAGCTGATTTTAGATATGTTGGAAACGATGGAAAAAAATAATGGCTTGGGTCTGGCAGCTAATCAAGTAGGCCAATTAGCACGAATCTGTATTGTGAAATTGGAGGGCAAAACGCATATTTTTATCAATCCCCGCTTGAAATCCAAATCTTGGAGCAAAATTGTTTGTGAAGAAGGCTGTCTTTCTTTTCCAGGAAAATTCATTCCAGTTAAACGCTCGAAAAAAGTTAAGGTTGAAGCTTTGGATAAAAACGGCCAGAAGTTTGTTTTAAAAACGGAAGGGCTACTCTCTCGAGCTGTTCAGCATGAAATAGATCATTTAGACGGAATTTTATTTATCGAAAAAGAAACTAAATTAAAAAAGAGATAAGCTATGGTTATACCAAGTTCGAAAATAGTATTTATGGGAACGGCGGATTTTGCTGTAGCAATATTGGAAGCGCTTTGGAAAAACAAATTTAATGTCGTAGCGGTTTTTACTAAGACAGACAGCCGGGCCGGCCGAGGCTATAGTTTACAAGAATCGGCCGTAAAGAAGTTTGCCCAGGAGAGAAATATTCCTCTTTTCCAGCCGGAAAAATTAGATGAAAAAGCCACGGAAGAAATTAAAAAATTACAACCGGATTTAATAATTGTAGCCGATTACGGAAAAATTATTCCTTCCGCTGTTTTGAAAATACCGCCTCACGGAGTCATAAATATCCATCCATCACTGCTGCCTAAATTTCGCGGTTCGTCTCCAATCCAGAACGCCTTGCTTTTCGGCGAAACTGAAACAGGAACTACGATTATGTTATTAGACAAAGGTATGGATACGGGTGTCATCTTGGCTCAAGAAAAAATAATTATCCAACCAGAAAAAACATTTTCGGAACTTTCCTTAAGACTTGCTCAACTATCTTCCCAATTACTTTTAAAAACCATTCCTCTCTGGCTAGCCGGTGAAATTAATCCGCAGAAACAAGATGACACACAAGCTTCTTTGTGCCAGATGATTAAAAAAGAAGATGGAAGAATAGATTGGTCGCAAAATGCTGTAGAAATATTTAACCGTTATCGCGCTTTTGAAAAATGGCCGGGAGTTTTTACTTTCTGGTCGGATAAAAACCAGACCAAGAGAATAAATTTAAAGAAGATTTCCTTAGATAAGCCTCAAAATGGTAAAAGATTAAAGGTCGGAGAAGTTTTTTGGGAAGAAGAAAAATTAAAAGTACAGGCAGGATTTGGTGCTATAATTCTAAAAGAAGTGCAAATGGAAAATAAAACCGCAACGAATTATAAAAGTTTTGTCAATGGTTATAAAAATTTTGTAGGTAGTGTTTTAAAATAAGCAAATGGAAAACGAAGAAAAAAATAAAAAATATCTAACAGCTGGCTTTATCGGTTTCTTTCTGATTTTAGTAGTGGCGCTAGTGACTATTTTCCGTTCCAACTTGTCTCCGGAAAAAAATTCAGCCGAAATTAAATCTATGGATTCTAAGGAAGAAGTTTCTCCAGAAGAAAAAAGATCCATCGGAGCTAAAGACTTGATGAATAAGATTATTCAAAGAGAAAATTTGGTTATTTTGGACATCCGAAGCGCAGAAGAATATCAGAAAGAACATTTGGCGGACTCGATAAGTATGCCTTTTGTTAATTTGGAAGAATCCGTCAATTCTTTATCCAAAGACAAAACATATATCCTTATAGACGATGATTATGCCGAATCTTCCCTTTTAGCTATGCAGATGCTCTCGGAAAATAAAATTACCAATGTTTTTTATCTGCAGGGCGGATTTTCTAGCTGGAAATCACAATATTATCCGACTATTTCCAGCGGCGATCCTAATTCTTTCGTGGATCAAACTAAAGTTAAATATATCAAAAGCGACAAGCTAAAGGAATTGATGGCACAGGATCCCCAACTGATGATAATTTATTTGGGCAATATGGAAGCTTTTAAGCTCGAGCACATCAAAGGCGCGATTAATATTTTTTTGGATGATTTGGAAAAAGAAAAAGCGAAAATTCCGCTGGGGCGCAAGGTAGTGCTATATGACAATAACGGACTGTGGGCGTTTATGGGCGCCGTGCGGCTGTATGATATGGGATTTTTCAATATTTTAGCTATGTCGGACGGTTTAGAGGGTTGGAAGAATAATAAGTTTGAATTGGTGAAATAAAATTTTTTAATCCCCCTTTTTAATATTAGTCAATTTGTCGCATATGCAATATTTTGACTAATGTTAATTTTGTAAATAAATGAAAAAAGGCGATTAGTTTCCACTATGTCGCCTTTTTGGTAATTTTTTTGCTTTTTAGTGCTTTCTTAAACTTTGAGAAACTCCCTATCCTCCTTAGAAAGTTTGCTTAAAATCTTTTTTCTGGTTTCCAATGCGGCTTTTTCATCGTCGAGAAGAGTTACAGAATCTCCTATCAAGAACCCGACTTCGCCGTCCGTCAGAACGAGTGCCTTTTCGGTTTTATGCCAGGGGGCATCAATCTGATTTCCAGCAAACGCTTTTGCGAGGTTCTCATCACGGAAAAAACCGAGAGATTTTGATTTTCTTCCATTGATTTTTTAAGCAAATCTCTGAGCTTTATTTCTTTCTCCTTTCAGAATAGTGTTATTTTCCGTCTTAACTAAAATTGAAATCTCTCATTACGCGTTTTAATTTTATGTTTTTCCAATAAGATTTGCAAAGGCTACTAATACTAAAAAAGAACTTTAAATAACACTAGCAAAATACAGCTATATAGTCAAGCTGAGTGTTTATTTAACAATCGCCAGCAAATCTTCGTTTTTGATGAGCAGATAATCTTCATTGTTGATTTTTATTTCTGTGCCGCTGTATTTAGCAAAAATGACGGTTTGGCCGGCTTTGACTTTGATTTCTTTGCTATCGCCCACGGCGACGACTTTCCCTTCCTGAGGTTTGTCTTCGCTGGCAGTTTCCGGTAACACTATTCCGGATTTTGTTTTAGCGTCTTTTTTGAGTAATTTAACCAAAACATTGTCTTTGAGCGGACGAATACTTTCTTTCTGCATATATTTAAAAAGTTTAAAATTTACTAGACAAATCTTTTAGGTGGGATAATTTGTTTTTCCAAAGCAGGCTCATTAATAAAGGTATTTTTTTCGGAAGAAAGAGCTTCTTTCTTCGCAAAGAAAAAAATGTAAATTATTTCCAGTAATGCCAAAGTGTTGATTAAAAAAAGAACGATAAACCAAGCTTTTTGGTGGTTTTTAGCAGCTTTCCAGAGAGCAATACCTTTCCAGGGGATGGTCCATACAGCGGCGATAATTACAAAAATGAGCCAGTTTTTTTCCATAGGTTTAAAAGTTTAATTATTTTTACAAGGTTAATTTTAACATAATTTTTTTCAATTAACAAGTTTGCGAAGTGGAAAATTTTATTTCACTCATAATAATACGGTCGTCAAATTATGAATATTTTTGAACTATAAAATTAATTTCCATTCGTCCATATATGGTAGTAAATGAGATGTAATTTATTATCGTTATAATACGGTTGTGGAAAAATAGATAGAGCGGATAGAAAATTTTAATTAAAAAAATATTAGACAATTAATCTTTGGATAAATTTTTTCAGTTTTTCCAAGCTGCGGGGATCTTGGATGGAAACAACAAACTTCTCTTTTTTAGCGAACGGCTTTATTCTAGCCTTTAATTCACTTTCCTGAATTAAATCAAATTTAGTAAAAATCAAAACCTCTTTCTTTTTAGCTAAATTTTTGCTGTAAGTCGATAATTCCTGGCGAACAGTTTTATAATCTTTAACTAAATCGGCTGATTCTAACGAAAGGCAATGAAAAAGGAATTTAGTTCTTTGGATATGTTTGAGAAATTTTATACCTAATCCTCGGCCGGCCGAGGCGCCTTCAATTAATCCGGGAATGTCGGCTAAAATAATATTATCAATCGTTCCCAGGTTAGGCTCTAAAGTCGTAAAATGATAATTAGCCACTTTGACTTGCGCCTTAGTCAATTGATTGAGTAAACTGGACTTGCCCACATTGGGCAAGCCGATTAATCCGATATCGGCAATCAATCGCAATTCGATGAAAAAATTAAATTTTTCTCCCGGTTTGCCTTTTTCCGCCTGGGTCGGAGTGATGTTGATGGGAGAACGGAAATAAAAATTGCCTCGGCCACCAATACCGCCGCTGGCAGCTAATAATTTTTGGCCGACTCGGATGATTTCTTCTGCTTGGCCGGTATCCAAATTTTTGATAACTGAACCGACAGAGACTGGAAGAATTAAATCTTGGCCATTATGACCAGTAGCTTTATTGCTTTTTCCCAATGAGCCATTGGAGGCTTCGTAATGGTATTTTTTGCGGTATTTATACAGAATGGTCAAATCAGACACCCCCTCAAAATAAATATTGCCACCATGCCCGCCTTTGCCGCCAGAAGGTCCCTGGCTGCCTTTGGTGCGGTCAAAAGTTGCCAAACCATCGCCGCCTTTGCCGGCTGCCAAAATGATTTTTATTTCATCGACTATCATGAGATTAAAGTTTTCTGATTATTTTTCTCGTTTTTTCAACAAGAAAATTCAACCAATATAAATTAGAAATTACGTAATCCTGAGTTTTGACATAGTCGTCTTTATAGCCGCCAAAGCCCATCTTGAATAAAGTTGGTCCGGCATAAGGATGGTCGGGATTTTTAAGCGGATCGGCATAGCCCCAAAAATCATAAATAGTGCAATTTCTTTTTTGCGCTTCCTGGATAGCGCGCCATTGCAAAAGATAAGACGCGGGAATTTTTTTATATTGCGGCAACAGAGCGGCATGGTGGTAAAAAGCGTTGTGAGAATAAAAAATTTCATAAGCTGCTGCGATAACTGCACCTTTGTATTTGGCAAAAAATATAGCAATCTGGTTATCTTGGGCAAAAGCGAGAAATTCTTTTTGAAAATATTCCAGAGAAAAAGGTACGAATTTCTGAGCTTTCACCACTTCTAGATGGATTTTATTAAAAATCTCAAGATCTTTTACGTCGGTGCTTTGGAAGATTTCAATAGCCGAATTTTTTTCTGCTTGTTTTATCAAATAGCGGGTAGTTTTTCTCATTTGTCCCAAAAGCTCATTAGATTCCGGCTGTAAATTAAGTTTCCAGCTGGATTCTGGATGAGTATGTAAGGGCGCCAGTCGAAAATTTAAATCCGCAAATAGTTTTTCATTAGCAGGAGTTTTTTTCCAGATGGGACAGATGCGGATATAACTTACCTTTTCTAGTATAGCTATTTTTTTGAGCTCTGATAAAAAAGATTTCAGGATTTGTAATTTTTGCCAGGCAGTTTGATTTTTTTCTATGGGACCATGAGGAACAAGTAAAAAAGAACCGCGCTTGGCGTTTATTTTAAATGCCAAAAGAACAGAGATAAGTTGCTGATTATCATAAATTCCCCAGCGCCAAATTTTATAGCCCAAAGATTTTTGGAATTCTCCCCAATTCCAAGATTGCAAGAAAGTCTTTTCCGTGCATTCTAAGATAAAACTTTCCCAAATTTGCTTGTCGGTTATGGCTTTTAATTGCATTTACTGGAATCAATAATTTCTTATAAAATCAACTATCTTTTGTGCATCTTTTTCGGTGATTTGAATATGCGTCGGTAAGTTGACGGATTGCTTAGATAATTTTTCCGCTTGCGGGCAAGAACCCAGCGTATAATAAACTTTGGCGTAATCTACTCCCTTGGGAGCAATAGGCGCATTATACCAGTTTCCCAGTTCTATCCCATTTTGTAAAGCTTCCCGGATAATTTGAGGAGCTTGGGGATTTAAAAGCGTATAGCGTAAATGAATACTTTCTGAATTTTCCTTTGTTGGAGGAAAAATAAAGCAAAAATTATTTCTTAAGGCCTGGGTGTAAAAAGCCGCGATTTTTTTTCGATGCTGGTTAAAAAATTCTAATTTTTTAAATTGATTTAAGGCAAGCGCAGCTAAGGCATTAGGCATTTGGTAAAAAGCAAAGGTTGGCGCTTCTCCCCTTTTTTCTGGCGCTTCCACCGCCAAAGAAATTATTTTTAACCTTTTGGCTAATTCCAAAATAATTTTTCCCAGTGCTAAAAAGCGGTATGTTTTTTTAGCCGACCATAAAACAAGTGGGTGCAATAATTGGCGCCCAATCCATATTTTCCCGGGAGGAAGAAAAGAATTTTTTAAAGCATGAATTTTTTGCGCCAGTTCTGCATTATCAGTCGTGACCATTCCCCCGAAAGTGGAAGAAATAACTTTGTCCCGGCCAAAACTCCAAAAACTGGCAATGCCAAAAGTGCCAATTTTTTGACCTTGATAAATACTGCCTAAAGAATGGGCGCCATCTTCAATTAGCCAGAGATTGTGCTCTTTGGCGAAGGAAATTATTTTTTCCAGTTGGGCTGGCTGGCCGAAAGTGTGCTGGACAATAATGGCCTTGCAGTGCGGAGTTATTTTTTTGGGTAAATCTTCCGGAGAAAGATTAAAATCTGTCTCACAATCGACGTAAATCGGCTTGGCTTGGCACCATAGAATCGGTTCAGCGACAGCGACGCAAGTATAAGCCTGGATGAGTATTTCATCCCCTTCTTTAATACCTAGTGATTTTAAAATGGCAAAAAGCGCAGTGCGGCCGCTGACGAAAGAAAAAGCGGATTTAACTGTAAAATAATGGCGAAAAGCATCTTCTAATTCAGCGACAGCATTTCCGGATTGCCAACAAGAAGGAATCAGAAGAGTTTTTAGAGTTAACATTAAATCATCCTCCCGAGTGTTAGGAGAAAGACTGGTAAAAATCATATAGTTATCAGTTTGGTTTTTAAATTATGGTTAATTTTTATTTTTTCTTCTTGAGCGCCTTTATAAAAAGGATTTTGCAAAACATCAACTTTGATTTTTCCTACGTTAGTTTTTATTTCCAAATCGCAACCTCGAGAAAAAACAATTCGATCGCTGCCGATAAAACCCAATCGGCCGGTTTTTTTTGTGCGGCCCAATTTTTTTAAATTTTCCACTGTCGGATCAGCCGGAATCCAAGAACCATCTGGCAATCCGATTTCTGCCCAGACATGCATGGTGTTATCCGGATAGCCGGTCCAAAAACCAGAAACAATCCTGGCGGGAATTCCCAGCGAAAGACAGAGCGAAATCAAAAGTGAGGCAAATCCGCCGCAATCAATCATTTCTTTTTTCAGAGAATCCGAAACTGAATAAAGACCTAAAATGGGCCGACCATATTTAAGTCGATTAACGGCATAGTCATTTAATTTTTTTATTATCAATAAAACATCTTTTTCTGTCCCAACGACATCGCGGGCAATTTTTCGAATCTCCGGATCTTCCGGCTGGACAAAACGGTTAGCAGAAAGCCAGATATTATTTTCAAATCCAGTCCGAGCATAATCACTTAAAAGGAATTTTTTATCTGGCAAAAAATTAATCGGGGCAGTTTCTGCCTGGAATTGGCAGAAAAAAGATTTTTTTTCTCCCGGTCGCAGTTGCATGTGCCAGGAAGCATAACGGTTGTGATAATTTTCTTCTGTAGCAACATTATTCGTAACTGGAGTAAAAACTGGCTCTCGGATTATTTTTTGGCTGGGAATTTCCAATGGTAAAGGCAAAAAAAGCTCGCCTTGAGCCGGTTCCAAAGAATCATTAAAAACTTCTATCTCCCAAAAGAAGTTAAAAACCTGCTTTTTTTGCGGATAGTTCCGATTCAAGCCTAAGAAGCTCTTAAGTCGGGTCAAAAAATCAAAATTAAACATAGCCTTATTTTATACCATTTTTTGTCTTTTGGACAAATATGCTAAGATTGAAACACATGCCCAGCAGTGAAACTTTGACTGGGCTTTGCCCAAGATAAAATTAGAATAGGTGTTATATTTTATCTGGTAGTTTTATTTTTAAATAATAACCTTGCCATTATAAATCGTTTTTTATAATGTCAAAGTTCTACTGCTGGGTGTGAAAAAAAGCTTTTGGATCGCTTTTTTGATTCTTTTTCTCGGCGCTATTTCTATTGGCGCGGGTGTTTTTTTGGCAGAGAAAAAATTGAAAAATTCTCCCAGCAACTTGATTAACAGTTCGCTGACGGATGATTTAAGTATTATTAGAAATAATATAAAAGACGGCGGGATTAATTTGTCCGGCCCGGAGTCATCTTCTGCTTCTTCGGAAAATATCGCGCAAAGTGAAAAAAATAAAACAGAAGTAAAAAAAGAAGAATCGACAGAAGAAAAAACCAAGGAGTCGGCTCTGGAAATCGTCGTCAATAAATTTTCTTTTGGGGTTTTGGGCGATACGCAAAGAACAGCCTTCGCGGCAGATGGCGGTTTTTTTAAAGCCAGTAAAATTTTAAAAGAAAAAAATCCGGAATTTTTAGTGGCTTTGGGCGACTTGATTTCCAGTTGCGATGGAAAAAGCGAATGCCAAGGAAAAATGGACAGTTGGAAAAATGTTTTAGGCTCGCTTTTCGCCAAAACTTACGCCATTATGGGCAATCATGATCGGATTGGCGGCGATAAAGCCGATAAAATTTGGCAAAATTTTTTCAATTTTCCTACCAATGGTCCAGAAGGCTTTTCCGAATTGGTTTATTCTTTAGATGTGAAAAATGCCCATTTAGTTTTTCTTAACAGCGACAAGCCCGAAGAATATTTAATCAATACTAAACAGCGCGATTGGCTGAAAAAAGATTTACAAGCCAATTCTCAAAAATTAACCTTCGTCTTTTTCCATGAGCCAGCTTATCCAGTCAGTTCTAAAATTGGCGAAAGCCTGGATGTAAATAAAAAAGATCGTGACGCTTTGTGGAAAATATTGGCGGATGAAAAAATAACTGCGGTCTTTTCCAGCCATGAGCATATTGCCAGCCGGAAAAAAATTGACGGGATTTATCAGTTTGTTTTTGGCAACACGGAATCTTTTGACCATGAATTGCCGGCAGCCGGCGTGGCTGAGTATTCTTATAAAGGACAAGCTTTTGGCTGGGTAGAAGTGGCGGATAAAAAAGTTACTGTCCAGACAATTTCCGTAGATGGAAAAACGCTTAATTCTTTCGAGATTCCGCTTTAAATGTACTGTTGAGGTTTGACCTCAACAGAGCTAAAACCGCAAAGAAACTTTTTTACCCTTGCTTTTACGGTGCTTCTTGCGGGCCATTTTTTTCTTTTTGTACATAAATTGTATTTACGTAAGTAATTATTTACAGAACATTCTCATATTCTCAAGAATGTCAGAATGTCGTTTTGTTATACCTTTGTTCCGAGATAGGGACTCGAACCCCAATTAACAGGACCATCCGCCAGCTGGCGGACTACCATTGACTGTTGGGGAGGAGGGATTCGGACCCCCGGTGCAAGGACCAGAACCTTGTGCCTTACCACTTGGCTACTCCCCAATATAAATAATAACGCAAAAGGCTTTTGCAAGCCTTTTTAATCTTACTTTAAAAGAATTTGGAAATCAAGTTTATATCTTTAAGTATTTTCTAATAGCGACAAGGCTGCTTAAGACGCCTAAAATAGTGCCTAAAAGCAGTTGAAAGCCCAAAAGAATCAGTAAATTTTGCCAAAAGAAGCTGCTCAAACCTTGGCCTAATATTTTAGCGGAAAAATAAGGATTAGCCAGTTCGATGGTTAAAATAGTGAAAAGCAATGCCAATAGAGTTCCACCTAGCGCGTAAAAAATACCTTCAAAAATATAAGGCAGGCGGATAAAAATGTTGGACGCACCTACCAAGCGCATAATTTCTATTTCTTGTTTCTGGTTATAAATGGTCATCCGAATAGAATTGAAAATTATCAAGAGAGAAATACCGCAGAAAATTATGCCTAAAATCAATCCGACTTTTCTAGCGGCATTAATCGAAACGGTAATTTTATCGATCAATTCTTTATTTTTTTCATAGTTAATCCGACTTAAATTTTCCGACCAAGTTGCTTGATTGATAGCTTCATAGATAGCCGGAAATTGATTGGAGCTTTTAGCCTGAATTGTGAGTGAGGCTAAAAGTGGGTTCTCTCCAATTTCTTCCAGAGATTCAAGGATAATCGGTTCATTGGCATTTTCGGCTTTGAAATTAACCAGAGCCTGGTCTTTGGAAATATACGTGGCCGAAAGAACTAAATTATTTTTTTCAATTTCATTTTTTGCTTCCAAAATAATATCTTCGGTTACATCAGGTTTGAAATAAACACTGATGTCGGCTTTGGCTTCTAAATTTTTAAAAACTAAATTTCCAACCAAAGATAAAAAAATTAAAAAACCGATGAGATAAAGGGAAAAAGCCATAATGCCTAAAGCGGCGAAACTCATCAATCCATTGCGGAAAAAATTTTTCGCAGCCTGAGACAAAGTTCTTTTAAGCATAAGAAACATTTTTTTAATTTAATTTAATTTATATTTTCCGGTAGGATAATCTCCGACGATTTTTCCATTTTCGATGACCACTACGCGCTTGTTGATTTTATCCACTACGTATTTGTCGTGGCTGGCCAAGATAATCGTAGTACCGATCTCGTTGATTTTCATCATCAATTGCACGATTTCCCAGGAAGAAATCGGATCCAGATTGCCGGTCGGCTCATCGGCGATAATAATTTTAGGCTTATGGATGAGCGCCCTGGCAAAAGCCACTCTTTGCTGTTCCCCTCCGCTTAATTGATGGGGAAATTTTTCCATTTTATTCCCTAGCCCGACGATATCCAGAATCTGCGGAACATCCTCCAGGATTTCCGCGTAAGGAGCACCGGAAACTTCCAGAGCATAAGCCACATTTTCAAAAGCGGTCTTTTTTGGCAACAATTTAAAATCTTGAAAAACAGTACCAATTTTTTTGCGGTGTTCATGGATCAGTCTTCTCTTGATGCTATCAATAGGCTTGGAATCAAAAAGGACCTGGCCCAAAGTCGGCATTTCTTCGGCATAAATCAGTTTTAAAAAAGTCGATTTTCCGGCTCCGCTTTTTCCAACGATGGAAATAAATTCACCCGGCTGAATTTCTAGATTAATATCTTCCAGAGCCTTAAAGTCTCCTTTGTAAATTTTTGTAACTTTGTCGAATTTTATCATACCCAGCAGTAGAACTTTGACATTATAAAAATAATTTATAACGGCAAGATTGTTATTAAAGTAAAACCGTTAAACTATGTCGCTTATTCTAAGTTTATTTTTGGGCAAAGCCCAGTCAAAGTTTCACTGCTGGGCATAGCTTCTTTAATAGTATACTTTATTTTTTATTATCTTTCAAATAGGCTTGAATAAACTCGTCCAAATTGCCGTCCAACACTCCTTCTGCATTGGAAGTTTCCCATTTGGTACGGTGGTCTTTAACTAATTTATAAGGATGCAGGATGTAAGAGCGCGATTGGCTGCCCCATTCCACCGCGACGGATTTTTGGCGTAAATGGTCTTTTTCTGCTTCCAGATTTTCCAGATAAATTTTATGCAGTTTAGCTTTTAGAAGTTTCATGGCTGATTCTTTGTTTTGCAGTTGGCTGCGCTCGTTCTGGCAAGCCACTTGCAAACCAGTCGGCAGATAAGTGATGCGCACCGCGCTGTCAGTCGTATTCACTCCTTGGCCGCCCGGACCGGAAGAGCGGAAAACATCAATGCGCAGATCTTTCGGATCAATAACTACTTCCTTAATTTCTTCAATCACCGGCATGATTTCCACCAGGGCAAAAGAAGTTTGGCGCAGATTATTGGAATTGAAAGGCGAAAGGCGGACCAGGCGATGGACACCGGATTCGCTGCGTAAATTCCCGTAAGCATATTTCCCGTAAATTTCCAGAGTCGCGCTTTTGATACCGGCTTCCTGGCCTTCAGTTTTTTCATCCAATTTAGTCTGGAAATTATGTTTTTCACAAAAACGCAAATACATTCGGAGCAGCATGGCTGACCAATCTTGCGCGTCCACTCCCCCGGCGCCGCTATAAATAGAAATGATGGCGTCATTTTTATCGTATTGGCCGCTGAAAGACTGTTGAAATTCCAGATTGGTTAATTTTTTTTCCAAAGCAATTATTTTTTTCTCCAGGTCTCTCTCCTCTTTGGTTGCGTGTTTTTCTTCCGAGAGAACTTCCCAAAGTGTTTCTATTTCTTGCAATTCTAATGTTAGTTGCTTAAAATCATTAGTTTCCGCCTGTGCTGCAGAAAGTTCTTGCATTATTTTCGAAGCTTGCTGTTTATCTTGCCAAAAATCAGATCCGGTTGATTTTTTTTCCAACTGGATAATTTCTGCTTCTTTTTTTTGAATTTCAACTGGATCAAAAAAAGATTTAAGCTTATTTTGGATATTTTTTATTCTAAGTTGCAATTCTTTCATAAGATAAAATTATTCTAAAAAGGTTAAGCCCATCATCAGTCCGATGCCCAGCAAGAGCGCCAAAAATTGGCCGACGGATTTTTTTACTTCCGTGTTTTTATGCAATTCTGGGATCAAATCGGCGGCGGCGATGTAGATAAATCCGCCGGCGGCAAAAGGAATGAGAAATTGATTAAGATGAGGTAAATTAGAATTGAGCGCTAAGACAATTCCGGCGCCTAAAAAAGAAATCAGGGCAGTTAAAAAATTAAACAGTAGCGCCTTTTTTTTGGAAAACCCGCCATAAATTAAAGAACCAAAATCGCCGATTTCTTGGGGAATTTCATGAAAAATTATGGCTAAAGTTGTTGCGATGCCTACAGGCGCACTAACCAAAAAACTGCCGGCAATAACAGCGCCATCAATTAAATTATGCAGACTGTCACCAAAAAGAATAACATAAGAAAAAGGATGGGGATGTTTAATTGATGCTATATGATGACAATGCCGCCAATGAATGAATTTTTCCAAAACAAAAAAAGCGATAATACCTGAAAGTAAAAGCAAAGGTATTTTGAAAGTATTTTCCGATAAATTTTTATAGGAGCTGGGAATTAGATGAAAAAAGGCGTCTCCTAAAAGCGTGCCAGCTGACAGGCTAACCAAATAAATAAGCGATTTTTCCAATTTTGCCCAATTAAAAAACAAACTGATAGCTCCAATTAAAGAAATCAAACTGACGGAAAAAATACTTAAGAAAGTTGAAAAAACAATGGAGGACATTTTTTAGAATTAAAATAACAAACTTAGATCCCGCATCAAGTGCGGGATGACAAAGAAGATTTAACATCTTCTTTGTCAATTTTACCTTAAAAAAAACATTTTGCAAAATGCTGATTTTGCTTTATGATAAGAGAGTGAAACTTACAAAAATTGATTCCAATCAAATACACTTTTTTTCCCGCTTTACGCTGTTTTTTTGCCTGCTTTTAGGCTGGCTGGGAATCATTCTGGCTCTCTCGGGAGTGTTTTTTGGCTTAATTATAAAGATTTACTTAGGAGGAGTGCTGGTAGGTGGCGTTTTTATTTTAGCGAAAAATTGGAAAAAAGATTTTTGGAAAAGCGAGTTTTTTTTGGTAATCATTATTGCTTTAAGCGCTACGATTATATTTCTCTCTTGGTCAACGCCAACAATTTTTTCAGGGAGAGATCAGGGAGCTTTGAGTGAAGCAGCTATTAGATTAGCGGAAAATCATAGCCTAATATTTTCCTCTCCAGCTTCAGAGGAGTTTTATAAAATTTATGGATCAGGGCGGGCGCTTAATTTTCCCGGATTCAATTATGATTTTGCTGGCAATTTAATAACCCAATTTTCTCCAGGCTATATCTCTTGGTTAGCGGCTTTTTATGCAGTTTCTGGCTTGAGCGGATTGGTTGTGGCTAACGGCTTAACTTTTTTTATTTTTTTAATTTCTTTTTATCTTATTGCGCGGAGATTTTTGCCTCTAGGTCCGGCATTGTCAGCATTATTTTTAATTTTGACGGCTTTTATTTTTCCTTGGTTTTTAAAATTTACCTTAAGTGAAAATTTGGCCTGGGCGTTTTTTTGGTTCGGACTGCTGCAATTATTGAATTTTTGGCAAAAACCAGAAAAATCCAGTTTTGTTTATTTAATTTTAACCTGGGGTTTGCTGATTTTTTCCCGTCTGGAAGCTTGGGCTTTTATCCTGGTAATTTTGATATTGCTGTTACTTAAATTTAAAAACAACCAAGGTTGGCTAAAATTAATCAATGACAAAAAAATTTGGGCGTTGATCCTAGCGATTTTAGTGATTTTTACCGCTAGTGTTTGGGTTAATCCGCAAGCTTTCTTGGAAATCTTTAAAGGTGCGGCTAAACCATTGCTTTTTTTCCAAAAAGAAATTTCCGGCACCAACGCTTTCTCTCTCTTTTTCTATATGTTGGCCGTCTTAAAAACTTATTTTCTTTTAGGTTTTTTGATTTTTGCCATGATAGAAATATTTATCCTGATTTGGCGGAAAAAAATTGAAATGTTGCTGCCTTTTTTAGTAGGCCTACCGACTTTTTTCTATTTAGTGCAGCCGGGCATAACCTTGGATCATCCCTGGATGTTGCGGCGGTTGGCTTTTTCCGTTATTCCTCTGCTGATCTTGTATGCAGTTTTTTTCTTGCAAGAATTTCTCAAAAAACGTTTATTTTTCTATGGAATTTTGAGTTTGATGCTAGCGGGCAATATTTGGATTGCGGTTTCTTTTTTGACTTTCGTGCCGGATAAAAATTTATTAGAACAGACAGCTGATTTGAGCCAAAATTTTACTGCATCAGATTTGGTTTTTGTCGATCGAGAAGCTTCTGGCAGCGGCTGGTCAATGTTAACAGGGCCTTTGAATTTTATTTTTGGGAAACAAGCGGTTTATTTATTTAATCCGAAAGACGTGGCTAAAATAAATTTAGATAAATTTGCTAATGTTTATTTTATTATTCCGCAGGGCCAGTTATCCTTCTATGCAGAAAATGGATTAGCGGGAAAATTAAATTATGTTAAAGATTACCAATTGCAAAATACGGTTCCGGAAGAAAATTTAGCGGATAAAAAACAGGTCAGCGATATTAAAGTTGTTTTACCGAAGATAAAAGATATTATAGTTAGTGGAGGAATTTATAAGTTGGAGAAATAAATTATTAGTGTCATCCCGAGCCTTGCCGAGGGATCTAATTAAAATTTATAAATTAGATCTTTCGACTTCGTCCCGATAAATCGGGACTACGCTCAAGATGACAATTATTAAAAATAGAATGAATTTAGACTTAACTCCCCAAATAATCTTAGATAAAAAACAGCACCAGATTTATTTTTGCTTAAGAATTTTATTGTATATCTTAGCGCTAATAATGGTTTTTTATCTGGCCTTTAAATTTGTTTTTCCTACTAGAACTTTTTCTTTTTCCTTCCTTAATCCCAATTCCAGTAAAAATACCGTTACTGATTTGCGTGATTTCCGCGGCGATTTTATCAATTTGGGTAATTTTAAAGCCGGCGAAGATAATTATTTTTACGTTTCCTATGTGGCACCTTTTACGCGAGCGGCCGCCGAGTTTTCTCTTAATAAAAGATTAAGTCTTCCTGATTTAGGGGAAATCAGCATCCGCAAAGGCTACAAGGCTTTTTTCTATCCGGAAGGCGAAGCCTTAGGTTTCAAAGAAGGAACGCTCCTTAAAAATAACGGACGTTATTTTATTATTTCAGACGGTAAAATCAGGGAATTTGAAAATTTAGGATTAGTTAATTTATTGGGATTTAATCCGCAAAATTTTTGGTCGATTTCTCCGGAAGAATTATCAGTTAATATCTTAGGACCTAAAATAAATGCAGCGGACGATTATCCGGACGGGACGCTTTTTCAAATTCAAGACAGTTTTTATATAAAAAAAGATTCCTTGTGGCAAAAATTTAGTAGCCAGACAGCCTATCTCAGCCACTATCCTCTTTCTTGGGCTGTTGAAAAAAATATTGATTTTTTAAAGCTTAATGTTATCGGAGAAGAAATAATCGGTTTTGCGGATGGTTCGCTCATTGCTTATGGCGACGCGGTTTCTATCGTGAGCGGGGAAAATATATATCCCATTGATAATTTTACGACTTTTGAGGCTCTCGGTTATTCTTGGGACGATTTGATTCCGGCCGGGAGCGACGAAGTAGCTTTATATGAAAAGCAAAAACTGATAAATTTAAGCAGTCCACATCCAGCCGGCACGATTTTTTATGCAATAGATGGAGATAACTATTATTTAATTCAAGATGGCCGAAAAAGACTTTTACCTTCCAAAGTTATTGCCGATTCTTGGCTTAAGAAAAGCCCAATTTTGATAACAGGGCAAAATTTGCAAACGGAAGGCCAATGTGCGGTGAGCCAAAAAAGCTGGCTTTTCAAGACTTATCTCTGTGAGGCTAATGTCTCCGCTTTACAGAATTTGAAAGGTAAAGATTATGAATTCAAGTTCCAAGGTCAGCAAAATTTCCGGACGAATAATTTAATGGTCAGTCTAAGAAAAGATTATGGTTTGGATAATTTAAATAAGAACTTGCGAGAAATTTTCGCCAGCATTAAGAAAAATTATGTTTCCCAAGATAACGCTCAATAAGTTAATAATTTTAAAACTATTGCACGATGTGTTGCTTATTTTAGTCGTGCTATTTTTTGGATTGCTTTTACTGGAAAGCGTTTTACCGGGATTAATTTCTGGACATTTGGGATTGGGCATTATGGCCGGCCTGATCTTAATAACTGTCGGCTTGATCAACTATTTTTCGGAAAAATTAGTCATTGTTAATCCCCTGACAGAACTTGAGATAACAAAAAAAGAGATTTTGGTTCTTCTCTTTATTTTCTTCATCTTTATTTTTAACAGCGTTTTGCGGATTGATTGGCTCTTGGGCGCCATCATTTCTCTCTTGGCTTCCCTGGCCGGATTGCTAGTTTTCCTTTTTGTGCAAAAAGCGGATTAATTGCTTTAAATGA
>CAYTIK010000003.1:7432-60154 GCA_964438025.1 uncultured Bdellovibrionales bacterium | reverse complement strand
TGGAGTGGAATTAAAAGCGATGATATGAGCATTTTCGCCAGAATGGATCAGGAAACTCGCAATAAAACCCTAGAAAATCTTTATCAATACTTTACAGGAAAGAATATGGCCTTCCTAATGCCTTATTTTGCTGTCCTAGACAAGACCAATAATGGCTGTTACGGGCCAAAAAAAGGCTTTTATTCCCCAGACATGCAATACTCTTGCCAGGATGAAAATGAAATCAATAAAATTTTAAAATCCAAGCCGTAAAAAAAGCATATTTTTAGCTTATTTAAAGCAATATTCTTTCGAGAGAATATTGCTTTTTTATTCCATTTTTAAGCCCCAAATCACTCCTGTTCAAAAATACTTTGGCTTATTTGAGCCAAGTTATGTGGAAAACCTTTGACAATCAGATTGGTTTTTGCTATACTGTTCGGTTATCATAGAAAGTCTTTCTGATGATAACCACTTAACAATTAAATTCAATTTATGCGTATCATTAGGCTTTTAGTAGCCCTGCCGATGATTTGGACGATGGTAGCTCCACAACATGCTCTGGCAGTGGGTATCCAAAACACTAATGAAACAAAAATAAATTTTACGATGTCTAACAGCTTGCATATTGTTGATGGTAAATTGCGAATAGGGTCTCCATCCTTATCTGGAATTCCTTATAACTTCGAAGGTTATGAACCAGTTAAGACTCCGGAAGAATTAAAAAGAGAAAAAACTTTATCTCGTTTTGCCAGCAGACTCAAAAACGCGATTTTGCCGAAAGAAGAGTTCGCTATTAACGCTTCCGCTTATACGGCGGCTGCGGATGAATGCGGCAAAAGCGATGGTATTACGGCGAGTGGAGTTATGGTTCAAGAAAACCGCACTATTGCTTGCCCTCCAGGATTCCCGTTTGGAGTCAAGATTAAAATCAAGGGTATGGGAACTTATGTCTGTGAAGATCGTGGTGGCGCTATCAAAGGCAACCACTTCGACATCTATATGCAGACTAAAAAACAAGCTTTCGCTTTTGGTCGCAGAAATCTTTTAGCGGAAGTGGTGCAATAAAGAAAAATCATCCCGATTAATCGGGGTGATTTTTTATTGACCAAGAGAGTGGTTTTTGTTAAGCTAAATTTGTTATTTCAATAATTGTCATTCCGGCCTCCGAACCGGAATCTAATCTAAAAATAAGTTATTCCTCATTAGATCCTGAAACAAGTTCAGGATGACAAAATATTATTATTAAGTGTCTTATTTATATTTTGGTCCGATGGCCGAGCGGTTAGGCAAAGGTCTGCAAAACCTTTCACAGCGGTTCAACTCCGCTTCGGACCTCCTTTTATTCTTTAACAAAAAGTGGTATACTTATATAGTGATATATCTTACATGTATACCCTTATGAATAGAAAAAGAAGATGGAATGAAAATAATCTCAGAGAGGCCGTAAAAAAATCAAAGAGTATTCGACAAGTACTTAGATTTTTAAATTTAAGAATGGCTGGAGGCAATTATTCTCAAGTTCATAAATACATTGGGGAATATAGAATCGATACTAAACATTTTACAGGACAAGGATGGAATAAAGGTTTACGAGGAATCGGTAAACCACAAATTAAGTTAAAAGATATTTTAAAAAAGAACATTTCTTTCCAGAGTTATAAATTAAAAAAACGATTATTTACAGCTAAGTTGAAACCACAATATTGTGAAGAATGTGGCTGGCAAGAAAAATCAAAAGATGGAAGAATTCCTTTAGAGCTTGATCATATAAACGGAGATAGTATGGATAATAGGATTGAAAATTTAAGAGTTCTTTGTCCAAACTGTCACAGCCTCAAACCCACGCATAGAGGACGCAATAGGAAAAAGAAATGAATTACGGGCGGATGGTGAAATTGGTATACACTCGACACTTAAAATGTCGCGCTCACAAAGCATGCGGGTTCGAGTCCCGCTCCGCCCACCCAAAAAAATTCAAATACAAAAAGGAGGATGAAAAATGAAAGAAAATCTGAACCTTAAAAAAGAAGGTGTAATAATTCCTAAATATCACTACTGTCCATTCGCTGATGAATGGCGACTCACTGGCAAGCGCAGGCCAAAAAAAGAAAAAGGAGGTGAATCTATTGGAAATCGATCTGATCGAAAGTTGTGAAAAATGCGTCCATTTAGACACTTCCCTTTTCCCTAAATGGTAGGAAGGTAATTGCACAGCCCAGGGAACAACCCCTAACGGCATACCTATCATCGATAGAGTCCGTAATGCCAGGGCGGAGTGGGGACATTGTGGTCCGGAACGCAAAAATTATGCACTAAAAAAAGCCGCCTAGCGGCAAACTCGACTCGGGGAGAAATCTCCGAGTCTTTTCTTTTTTATTTTTTATTTTCCTCTTTTTCAATCAAATCTAAAACTTTCGGAATTTTTTTAAAGTCTTTAATTAAAACTTCCCGCATACTGCCGTTATATAAAGCGGCGGCCGGGTGATAGAGCGCGAAAAATATTTGTTTGCCAATTTCGGGAATTTCCCTCCGCAGCGCCTGACCATGGATTTGTGATATTTTAAAAGTTGGCAAAAATATTTCCATGCTGTGCTTGCCCAACGTCACAATCAATTTCGGTTGGATAATCTTTACCTGTTCCAAGAGCCAAGGCCAGCAGGTTTCCTTTTCTTCCGGAAGGGGATCTCTATTTTCCGGCGGACGGCATTTGACCGTATTGACGATGTAAACGTCTTCCCGCTTCAAATTTATTATGGCTAGCATCTCATCCAAAAATTTTCCCGCCGCGCCCACGAAAGGCTTGCCCAACTCATCTTCCTTTTTTCCCGGCCCTTCGCCAATAAACATAATCTGCGCCTGGGCGCTGCCATCTCCCGGGACAACTTGAATACAATATTTGCGCAAAGCACATTTATTACAAGCCTTCATTTCTACGTTAAGATTATTTAATTGTTCTTGTTTAGACATCTGGAAATTTTAAATTACAAATTTTAAATTTAAAATGAAATCTTAATGATCAAATTTTAAAAATTTATTAATTTAGTAATTTGAAATTGATTTAAAATTTAAAACTTAAAATTTAAAATTATTTCAGATCATTTATTCTTATCAAGCTAAATTTATCCTCTTCCGTCTCCCAGACCGCAAAAGTCGGCGGATAAAACTGGTTGGCCACGTTCCCTGGATTTAGCATCTTACAATCATTTACAGTCTCCTCGAAGGGTTTGTGCGTATGACCATAAAAAACAAAATTATATTTTTCAGTTTGACATAACTCTTCGGCCTCTTTAGGAAAATGAATAAAAGCTATACTCTTACCCTCAAATTCAGCTTCTCCAAAATTTTTGAATATTTTAGTTTTCTTGTATTGATTATTTTCAAAAGGATAATTTTTTAAAAAATCATTATCCATATTGCCAAAAGTAAAGAAAATTTCGCCCTGAAAATTATCATTCAAAAAATCCAGAGTTTCCAAAGATGCCAAATCTCCACAGCAGATTATTCCTTCGATTTTATTCAACGTACAATAACTCAAAACCTTCTTGAGATTCGGAATATTATCATGGCTGTCGGAAATAATCGCAATTTGCATAAATTTTCCCCTTAATTTTTAGTCCGCAATTCTTTCAAAAGCGCAATGTCTTCCTTGACTTCATCATGTTCGGTTTCCAAAATCAAATCGACGCCATTTTGGGGCGCGAATTCTACGATTTTGGCAAAAGCTTCCAGATTTATTTTCCCTTTGCCAAGATGTTCATGGCGATCTTTATTAGAACCACATTCGCTCTGGCTGTCATTGATATGGATTAATTTAATCAAGCCCAAACCTAATTCGTTGGATATTCTTTTTAAGGTAGGAGAAAAATCATTCCAATTGTAGCCGGAAGCAAAGCTGTGTTGCGTATCTAGACAGATACCGACAATTTTAGGATTATCCACGCCTCGAATTATTTCCTTTAATTCTTTCAAATCATCGCCAATAATCGCACCAGCACCGGCGCTGTTTTCCAAAAGCAAGCGGGTTTTTCCCTTATAGCTCGCCAAGGTTTTTTTCAGCATCTCAACGGTTTTGGCTTTGGCTTCTTCTTCGCCCAAATCTTTGGCTGTTCCCAAATGGGTTATCACATATTTAGCGCCCAAGAGGCTACCTCTTTCCAATTCATCGCGCACTACGCTCATCGAGCCGTAGCGGATACGATTATTGACCGAAGCGAAATTGATATAGTATGGCGTATGGATATAAACTGCTTTAATTTTAAATTTCAAATTTAAAATTTTAAATTCCTCACAAATTTCCGGCGTGAGAGTTGACGCTTTGCCGCCCTGAGGAGAGCGAGTAAACATTTGAAAGCACTCACAGCCAAGTTCACTGGCTCTTTGGGGAGCATTCTGGATTCCGCCAGCAATGGAGACCTGACAACCGATGTTCATAAAGCATGAAACATAAAACATGGAACATGTAACAACCAAGATGACCTACTCCATGAAATTTTTTAATTCTTGCTACTAAGTATAGCAAATATTCTTGGAAGTTATAAACAAAAAATATCCAATATCTGTTTTATGTTTTATGTTTTATGTTCCATGATTATACTATTTTCCACCCATTTTCCACCTCCACTATCCGACCTTTAACCTCAAATCCCGAGGCTAACTTATGTCCGCCGCCGCCGAACTCCGCCGCAATTTTGGAAACATCCACCCCTTTATATTCTTCACTCCTTAAGCTACCCTTAACTATGCCGCCCTCCCTTTCGGATAATACCAGAGCAAATTTGGCTCCCGGAACGGTATCTAAAATTCCCGCCACTTGATTAATATCTTCCAGAGAGGCTTCGCATTCTGCCAAATCTTTAATTGTCAGTACGGAAGTAATCATGCCGTTTTCCGGATTAAGCTTGGCCTTTTCAAAAGCCCGGCCCCAGAGCTTGAGCGTGGATATTTTTTTATTGACAAAAACCGCCTCCACTAATTTGGAAAGAGAAGCACCTTTTTTCATGAGTTCTGAAGCCGTTTGCATTATTTTCGGCGTGGTATTGGAATGCTGGAAGATTCCCGTATCACCCACGATACCTAAAAGCAAACAATTGGCGATTTTTTTACTGATTTCTACTCGATTTAGAGAAAAGAAATCAAAGACAATTTCACAAACCGAAGAATATTCCGCATCGATAATGTTGATGTCTCCTTTAAGAGAAATATCCGGATGATGATCCAGGAGCGCCACCACCTGATTTTCCCGCAATTGTTTTTTAATCTCTTTAAAGCCTCTCTCCACACTGTCGCAGGCAATAATCAGTTTAAATTCTCCTAAATTTAACTGGCCAGGAAAACTAAAAGTTTCCTTGGTTAAAAGATTTAAATATTCCGGCATAGGATCAAAACAGGCGATAACGGCTTCTTTGCCAAGAGTTGTAAAATATTCCTTAAGCGCTAAAACTGAACCGACCGTATCTCCATCCGGTCGAGAATGGGCAAAAAGTAGAATCTTATCCGCTTCTTTAATGACATAACCTAAAGTATTAAATTCTTTTAAAAATTTTTCCATAAAAGCCTTAAAAAAATGCGAGCCTTTTAGCCGCATTTTTAATTCTCCTGCAAAAGTTTTTCAATCTTTTCCGCTTCAATTTCTGAAGTGTCCAGCTTAAAAACTATCTTAGGCAACGGCCGCATTTTTAATTTTTTATTGAGCAAGCCTTGGATTTTATAAATTTCTTTCTTGAGGCTCTGCAGAACATACTGCGTTTCTTTCTCCGGGAAAATACTCAAGAATAGGTGAGTATAGCGAAGATCCGAGCTGGTGTCAACTCGAGAAATAGTGATAAAAACTCCGGGCTTGAAACTAAACTCCCGAAGCAAAATTTCATTGATATCTCGCTGGACCGCTGCGCTTAATTTTTCCGCTCGTTCTTCCGACATTTTATAATTTTCTCAATTTAATTTCTTCCTTGTAGGAATGTAAAATATCGCCTTCTTTGATCTTAGTCTCACCCAAGAAAGTAATCCCACATTCTTGATTTTCTTCCACCTCATTGGTATCAACCTTATTCTGCTGTAAATTAGCCAGCTGACCATAACCGATAATATTTTCACCTCTTACAACTTCTACTTGGGAGCTATTAATCATTTTACCGGAAATTACTTTACCTCCGACAATCATATCTTTTTTGCCGTTTTTGAAAATAGCTAAAACTTTCAATTTGCCAAAATCCGTCCTTTCGCTAAGCGGGGGTAACATTTGCGATAAGCGTTTTTTAATTTCTTCAATCAACTCATAAATTATCTTATAATTTTTTACTTCCACCTTGCTCGCTTCAGCCATTCTTTTAGCGACGGGCGTAATTTCTACGTTAAAGCCCAACAAAATCGCCTTGGAAGCTTGCGCCAGACGCACATCCGATTCCGTCGCGTTGCCAATGCCCAGATAAATATAATCAATCGCCACTTCGTCCGATTTTATTTCATTAAGGATCTGTTCGATAGCTTCGATAGAGCCTTGTACATCTGCCTTGAGAATAACCGGCAGTCTTTTGACTTTTTCATCCAAAATTCTCTTGTGGCTTCTTTGCATTTGACCTGTTTTCGCTGAGTCTTGGGCATCAGAACTTTGATCTGATTTGGTTTTAGCAATAATCCGGCTAGAGACAGCTTGTAAAACATCATCCGTCTGACAAGTCGCGCTTAAACCAAACAGGCTTACCGGCGTAGATGGTCCGGCTTCTTTAAGCCTTTTTCCTGACCAGTCTTCCAAGCGCCTGACTCGGCCAAAAGTTGAGCCAACCACAATGTCCTGGCCTTCTTTTAAAATTCCAGTTTTAACTAAAATCGTCGCGACCGCACCTTTTTGTGCGTCCAAATGAGATTCCAAAACTATACCCAGAGCCTCCCTCTTATAATCCGCTTTAAAATCTTCCACTTCCATTAACAGCAAAATATTTTCTAAGAGTCCATCCATGCCCAGACTGTTTTTGGCGCTGACTTCGGAACACAAGACCTGTCCGCCCCATTCTTCCACCATAATGCCATTTTTTCCCAATTCTTCTTTCACCCGGGGAATATTCGCTTCCGGTTTATCAATTTTATTAATGGCCACAATCGTGGGAATCTTTTTCTCCAAAAGATATTCAATAACTTCCTTGGTCTGCGGACGGACGCCATCGTCGGCGGCAACGACTAGAATAGCAATATCTGCCAAACTGACTCCGCGCTCCCGCATCGCGCTAAAGGCTTCATGTCCAGGCGTATCTACAAAAGTAATTAATTTACCCTTCTTTTTAACTTGATAAGCATTGATATGCTGCGTAATTCCGCCGGATTCTTTGGCCACCAGGTTGGTCTTGCGGATGTTATCCAAAAGCGTGGTCTTGCCATGATCCACGTGGCCCAGAATAGTTACCACCGGCGGCCGCGATTGCAAGTTTTCTCCTGTTTCTTTTTCTTTTTTCAAAATTTCTAAAAGTTTTTCCAAGGTCATCGCTTCACCCTTGGCCAGAATTTCTTCCTCAACTTCAAAGCCTAAATATTGAGCGATAATGGCCGCGGTTTCAAAATCAATTTGCTCATTAATTGTAGCCAGAATGCCATTTTTCATCAATTCCCCAATGACTGTCCCAATAGGCAAGCCTAAAACCTCGCTCAGTTTTTTGACTGATATCTTGGCTGGGACTTTGACAATTTTCTTGGGTGTTGGTTCCATTAAAAAACTTTATAAAATTTAAACCTTTCTCTCTTCTTTGGCCAGAGCAATTTTTATGGCCGCTTCCTCTTCCTCTGTCAGTGGATGTTTTTCCGCTCTTCCTTCTTTTACCGCCTTAGAAAAAACTCGCGTGCCTTCTTTGGTATAGAGCGAAGAAATTACTAGTCCGTTATTTTTACCATTCAGCAAGGCCAGGGCAAAACTCTGATCTCCGCCCATATCGTTAAAGGGGTTGAACCGCACCATGCCGACTTTATGCAAACTGCGGAGCGCTAAAGCATTTATTTGATTGGAAATATTATACAATTCGTGGATATCTTTATCCAAAACCTTGAGATTTTTCGCTTGCTCAATAACCGTTTCTTCCAAGCTTTTACTGCCTCCGCCAATAGAAGCTTGATTTTTCTTTATTTTTCTCAAACTAACTTGCAAGATAATTATCCAAATGACTTCACTCAAAATTAAAATAAAAGCTAGAATTAGCGCCCAATTGTTTCCCAAAAAATTTAAAACGTCTGACATATAAAATAGCTTTTTTTTAATTCTAATGCTTATTTGAGCCTAGCATTTATCCTTACTTATGTAAACCCCCACACCAATACATTGGTATGGGGGTAAAGCATTTTTTTTGCTATAATAGAGTCATAATCAATTAAAAGAAAATTTATGACGCAAAAAAAGGAAGTTTACAAATGTAATTTCTGCGGCAATATCGTGGAAGTGCTCCACGCGGGAGTAGGTGAGTTGGTCTGCTGCGGCCAACCGATGGAAAAAATGACGGAAAAAAGCCAAGACGAGGGGCAAGAAAAACATTTGCCGGTCGTGGAAGTTGATGGTCAAAAAGTGACTGTCGAAATTGGCTCCATTCCTCACCCGATGGAAGAGAAGCATTTTATCGAATGGATCGAAATTGAAACCACCAATGAGTGTTTGCGAAAATTTCTGAAACCCGGCAATGCACCGGAAGTGGAATTTGAACTATCCGCCACCGACTTTCAAGTCCGCGCTTATTGCAACATCCACGGTTTGTGGAAAAAGTAAAAAATATCTAAAAACTTTAAGCCGATGATTTTATTTTTGGTTTTTAAAAAGAATCCTTAGAAAATATTTATTGGATATAAAAACAGTCATGAGTATTTAGGATTGCCTTACAGAGATTCTTACATTTAAAATAAACTTATTGTATATATTTTAGAATTTTTTCATATCTTGCGCGTGCTCTTTTTACGGGATATTTTTCAATAAGCTGAGCCACTTCGTTTCTTGATGGTTTCCATTCTTCAATATTAATTAAATTACCGTTTTTATTTTGAGTTCCGGTTTTTTCTACCAAAACAAAAAGTGGCAATCTACCTCCCATTTTGATATGCATTATTACTGCATCTAGTTTGCCACTAACAGAATTTCTGCTTAAAATACCTAATAACTCCTTGGGTGAATCAAGGCTTATATTCACTTCACTAATGCTAGTTGCCTCTGATGATTTAAGGTAATCTGCAAGTTCTTTTAATGATTCGACCTTAGCATGATTAGATGCATGGAATTCATTGCTTTGCCCACTTGAGCTACTATCTTCTTTTGAAATATGCTCAAGATTTACTTTCTCACCGTCAAATAATAATCCCGTTCCTCTCGCTCCATAAAGAGCATTATAGCCACCTTCAGCAATCAATGATGTCGAAAGATTTTTAATCTCTCTCTCACGATTAAATACATCTAAAAGCGAATCAATCTGCTCTATATTTGCAGTATGAGCAAGTAGTGTTCCGTTTTGGAAATGATTTAAAATTTTTACGCTTCTTTCTTTTGTTTCGTCTGCAGGAAAAAATTTTTCCGCTATTCTACCCAGATTTTCTTCTTCTGGTATTTGTTCTCTGCTGGTTAGAAAATCCTGCTCTAATTCTTTTTCTGCAAACATTGAATCATTTTTTAATTCTATCGAAGATTTATTTTCAACAGACAAATTACTCCGTACTTCTTTAATTGGAGGCGAAGTCACTTTATTTTCCGTTTTATCTGGCAGTGTAGGCGTAGTATGATATTCTTCGGGAGATGGCGACGGAAAATTAATATCAGGAGCTTCTGATTTTTCTCGATCTAGAAGTGACGAAAGATTGATTTCCGATGATAATTCGGCTTGTGCCGTTTCTGCTTCCTTATCCAAATCAAGTAATGCATCCTTGTCTGCATTATCAACTGACAATTCATTTTTACTGGCTCTATTTTCAACTTGCGCAAGATCATCTGCTCCATCTTTCTTAAACTGATCTGTTTCTTTTTCTGATTCGCTCGTTATTTGCTGACAAGATTCTTCAGACGATTCAACATTATGCAAAACTTCCTTAATCTCTAGTGCTTCAGACTTTTTTGGAGTTTCAATTTTCGATTGATTTTCAATCATAATCTTTCAATTTTTTTCTTAAAGACTCTAGCTGCTGTTGATCAAATTTTTTAGAAATATTGGCTAAAATTTCAATTCTTCTTTTTCTCAAAGAAGCCATTTTATCTTGAAATTTTTTCCTGGTTTGTTTATGTTTTTCTATTTCTGTGAGCATAATTTTGTTTTAATTTTAATTTTTAAAAATTGCGGAAGCGGGAGGATTTTCACCCCACACCAAAAGCAATAATTTTGAATTTTGGCGGAAGCGGGAGCCTGCCTGCCGGTAGGCAGGGATTCTCAGCCTACGGCTGATGGTCCGCAGGACCAGAACCTTTTGCGGAAGAGGAGGGATTCGAACCCACGAAGGAATTGCTTCCTTACAGCTTTTCGAAAGCTGCGCCTTCAACCGCTCGGCCACTCTTCCCAAATTAAATACCCTAAATCATATATACCTTAAATTCCTGGACAAATCAATTTTTTTATGATATGCTATTTTTTGTAAACAATAAATAGCAAACGTTGGTTCACCTTTAAAAGGGAACGCACGTTTCGCCGAACAATATGGCTCTCACGAACAAACAAAAGGAACGCGTCACTAAGGAAGTCAAAAGGCACGATAAAGATACTGGCTCGCCGGAATATCAAATCGCTCTTTTCAGCGAAAAGATTAAAAAGCTCACTACCCATCTCAAAAAAAATTCCAAGGATTTTACTTCCCGCCGCGGACTCTTAAAAATGATTTCCAAAAGAAAAAAATTGATGCTGTATCTCCAAAAGACCGATGAAAAAGCTTATAAAAAACTGGCTAAAAAACTTGATTTAAAAGAATAATCTTAATTGTAAAGACAGGTCGCCTGACCTGTTTTTATACAGAAAAAATATGTCTATCTTTAAAGAACAACGGGTGGGAGTCTTAGTCGATATCCAAAATCTTTATTACTCCGCCAAAGTCCTCTATCAAAAAAAGGTTAATTTCGGACAGTTATTGCGCCACGGAGTTGGCGATCGCAAATTAATCCGCGCCATCGCTTATGGCATTAAAACTCTGGAAGGCCAGGAGGAAAAATTTTTTGAAGCCATGGAAAAACAAGGTTTTGAAGTTAAAACCAAGGATTTGCAAATTTTTCCCGGCGGAGCCAAAAAGGGTGATTGGGATGTGGGCATCGCAGTTGATGCTATCAAAATGGCTAAAAGCCTCGACGCTGTTATTTTAGTTTCCGGAGACGGCGATTACATTCCGGTAGTAGAATATATCCAAAATACCACCGGCTGCCGAGTGGAAGTCATCGCTTTTAAAGAATCCACCAGTTCCAAGCTAATTGAAAGAGTGGATGAGTTCACCAATATCAGTGAAAACAAGAAAAAGTTTTTAATCTAAATTTTTTTAAAGAAGAAGGGGGGTGGAAAAATGGTAAAACACAGAAATATATTTTTAGTTTATTTGTTTTCCTTTATAACTTTTGGGATTTACGCCCTTTATTGGACAGTTTCCACTAAGGACGAAATGAATCGCTTGGGAGCGACCATCCCGACCGCTTGGCTGTTAATTGTTCCGATCGCCAATATTTATTGGATGTATAAATATTGCGAAGGTTTTGCAGTTTATGTCAAAAAAGATAACAATACCATCCTGTGGTTTGTTTTGGATCTTTTTGTCGGCATTATCATGCCAGCCATCATCCAATCGGAATTAAATAAAATAGCCTCAGTTGCCACCCCTGGTAATACGATTGCTTAATTTGAATAAAAAACTATTTTTAAAACACTCCCGTTAATTAAGGGAGTGTTTTTATTCTTTTGACAAAACCGGAAAAATAAAGTAAGCTAAAATCACCTTAATAATTTATAACTAAGCTTTTGTTGGCGCGCTAAGAATGGCTCAAGTTGAAGCCCCTGAAGCGCAAAGCCACAATTTAGAACTTAATTTTTAAGTTTTGACTTGTAGTTTTGACTTTAGACTTTAGACTTTTGACTTCTTCTTGTCGTTAGCGCAAGGCTGATACGTTTGTATGGAACAAAAAAAATGGTCCCTCCAGATCGGTGGCAGGATTTTGGAAATTGAAACCGGACTCTTGGCTAATCAAGCTGGAGGTTCAGTTACGGCCCGTTATGGCGATACGGTGGTTTTAGCTACGGCGGTCATGAGCAAAGACGCTTCCAGAATCAGTGGTTATTTTCCATTGATGGTGGATTTTGAAGAAAGATATTACGCCGCCGGAAAAATTAAAGGCTCCCGCTTCATTAAAAGAGAGGGCCGCCCTTCTGATGAGGCTATCCTTTCCGGACGCTTAGTCGACCGGACAATCCGCCCGCTTTTTAATTCTCGCATGCGGAATGACGTACAAGTAGTGGCCACCGTTCTTTCTTATGATGGAGAAAATGATCCCAGTATTTTGGCAGTTATTGCCGCTTCTACGGCCCTGTCTATTTCCAATATCCCTTGGAACGGACCGGTAGCCGCTGTCCGCGTGGGGCAAGTCAAAGGTGAATTAGCCCTTAATCCCGTTAATGGAGAATTGCAGGAAAGCAATCTGGACTTAGTCATTTCCGGAACCAAAGACAAGATTAATATGCTAGAAGCGGGTGCCAAAGAAGTGCCGGAAGCAGAAATCATTGAAGCTTTTGCTTTTGGACAGGAAGCCATTGCTAAAATTGCAATCTTTATTGAGAATATCACCAAAGAAGCTGGCAAAGAAAAATCCCAACCGGCCTTACTCCAAAGTTCGCCGGAATTTGAAGCCAAAGTCAAAGAAATTTTGCTTTCCGAGAGACTTACTGAAGCCCTCTATGCTTCGGATAAAAAAGTCATCGAAGCTAAAACTAAAACCATCAAAGAAAAAGTGGAAAGCTATATCAAAAAGAATTTTTCCGAAGATATTGATAAGCTCAAAGAAGTGGCCGAACAAGTTTTTGAAGAAGCTTCTGACGAAATTGTCCACCAGAATATTTTGGAAAAAGAACAAAGACCGGATGGCCGAAAATTAGATGAAATCCGTTCCATCGAATGCCGTGTCGGTATTCTGCCTCGCACTCATGGCACCGGCCTTTTTACCCGCGGAGAAACTCAAGCTCTGACTGTTACGACTTTGGGCTCTCCCGGCGACGAACAGATTATTGACACTATGGAAGTGGATATGAAAAAAAGATATATCCATCATTATAATTTTCCGCCTTATTCTGTCGGCGAAGTCAAGCCGATGCGTGGTCCGGGACGCCGGGAAATCGGCCACGGGGCACTCGCGGAAAAAGCCTTAATGCCCGTCCTACCATCTAAAGAAACTTTTCCTTATACTATCTTGCTGGTTTCTGAAGTTTTGTCTTCCAATGGTTCTTCTTCAATGGCTTCTACTTGCGGATCAACGCTATCCCTGATGGATGCCGGAGTTCCCATTACTCGTCCAGTCAGTGGCATTGCCATGGGAATTATTGTCGGCCAAGAAAATAACTTTAAAGTTCTGACCGATATCCAGGGCCTAGAAGACCATTATGGCGATATGGATTTAAAAGCGGCCGGTAGCGCCAAAGGCATAACCGCCCTGCAAATGGATGTCAAAGTAGATGGCGTAACTTTAGATATGCTGCAGGCCGTCCTTACACAATCCCATCAAAACCGCCTGGAAATACTCCAAAAAATAACGGCGGTTTTGCCGGAAGCGAGAAAAGAAATGTCCCAATACGCTCCGCGCATTATCACTTTGCATATTCATCCGGACAAAATCAGAAATGTCATTGGTCCAGGAGGCAAAATCATCAATGCGATTATTGATGAAACCGGAGTCCAAATCGATATTGAAGACGACGGTTCGGTTTTTATCACCTCCACCGATGATGTTTCCGCCAAAAAGGCAGTGCAATGGATCGATAATTTGACTCACGAAGTCAAAGCTGGAGAAATTTTCAACGCCAAAGTGACTCGCCTGATGAATTTTGGAGCCTTTGCGGAAATCCTACCCGGACAAGAAGGTTTGATCCATATTTCCGAAATGGCCGACCGGCGAGTGGAAAAAGTTGAAGATATAGTTAAAATCGGAGACATTGTGCCGGTCAAGGTCAAGGAAATAGATTCTCAAGGGCGCATCAATCTTTCCATGAAAGCCGCTGCCAAAAAATTGTAGCCAATAAAATCTTTTTATTGTATACTATTATTAAATGCCTTTGTTTTTCTAAAAAATAAAAAAATGCTAAACAAAACTATCTTCAATATTGATACTGACGGGTCGAGAAATAATTTTACCGACAGTCAGCCGGCCAACGAACTGCCAGTGCAAAACATTCCTGTTTATTCCATGAAAAAAGATTTGGAAATAATCAACAACCCGGCTTTACTTCGCCAGCAAGAAGTTGCTTCTTTACCAATTTCTTCCGGTCCACAACCACTAACTCCGGCGCCAAAAATCAGTCCTTTCTTGGAAAAAACTGCACTACCTCCCACAACGCCTGCTTTTCAGAAAAAACCTGAAAAAATAATTGCCCCTATGACTAAAAAATCGCTACCCGAGCAAGAATCAGCCAATTCTGGCAATGAATTTGATTTAAAAAAAGTTTTTATTTTCTCTACAATTTTTCTTTCCGCAATAGCTCTGGTCATCGGCAGTTATTATTTTTGGCTTATTAGAGGAGAAAACCCTGAAACAACAGTTGCAGAACCTGTCTCTGGTTCCTTACCAATTAAAGAACCTGCTTCACCCGCAGCCGTCGTTGAGCCAGAAATAAAAACTCCAACGCCAGAAATAAAAATTGAACAGCCTAAAGAAAATACCATCGTTTTGGATCTGACTAATTCTAGCCTGGCTGAAATAAAAACGGAAATTAAAAGCCAAATTGAAAAATTGCCCAGAGATTCTTTTTCTCAGCCGGTTGAATTTAAGCTGAAAGATCCGCAAAACAACCTGCTGAACTTTTCACAATTTGCCCAAAAAAGTGGGATAGCTTTCGCTCAAACTCTTTCCGCTTATCTGGGAGAATCTTTTAGTTTATTGGTTTTTAGCGACGGCCCCAATCTCGGAACCGGTTTGGTTATTGAATCTAAAAATGATGTGCTTTTGACGCAAGCTCTTCTTAAAAAAGAAGCGGCTTTGCCCAAAGATTTAGATATTATCTTTCTAATCGCAGCGCCAAAGGAAACAAAGAAAATTTCTTTTTCTAATTTTACCTACAAGGATCTGCCTCTGAGATATTTTAATTTGATTTCTCCGGAAAAACTTACGGTCGATTATGCTGTAGCCAAGAATAAATTAATTATCGGAACTACTAAAAATACTTTTTTTGCTTTTTACGATTGGCTTTTACTCAAATCCACTGTCCAGTAATTATTTTTCAACTTTTGGGGGATTTCCTGTGGATAACTTCTAAAAAATAGCCTTTTTTAGCCAATTTAAGTAAAAAAGAGATTTATTTTTAAATTTATCCTTTAAACTAATCCGGCAAAAAAAATTTAAACAAGGACAATTTTCCGTTATTTTGCTTGATTTAAAGCCTATTTGGCTAAAACTGATTGACTATGATCTATTTTTCTGATATAATAAGTACATAGTTGTGTTGTTTTACAAATTAATCCGCAACAGCAACGGGGTTTCAATCGCAATTTCCCCCTATTTGCGATTGAAACTCTCTTGCTGTTCAAGTGTTCTGATTAACATATCAGAGCCGCTCTAAATATATAAAAAAATTAGAGACCCCAAAACAAAAACAAAAATTTTTATTTCGACAAAAAAATAAAAAATAAAAAGTTCTTTTAAAAAGGCGAAAGCCAGAGAATGGTAAGAGAAAACAAAAACATGTACATAAAATACATATATATTATGACAAAATTTGCCTCTCACCCGGGCGGATTAGTCTCCATATTATATGTTAGTACATGAAAGAACGCTGGGGCGTTCAGCCTTTAAATTATTTTTTTTGGGCGTAGAACGCCCTGGTTTCCCAATCTAAAACACGGCACCAGGAGAGGTGTTTTTTTGTTGTCCAAAATGGTATAATAAATTCATGGATGGGAAAACCACCGGGCAAATCGGAGAAAAAATAGCAGCCAATTTTTTAAAAGAGCGCGGCTATGAGACTCTGGCTCTTAATTTTAAAAATAATTTCGGCCGCCGTTTGGGAGAAATCGATATCATTGCTCGAGAAAAAAATACACGCCAGATTGTTTTTGTGGAAGTGAAAACGCGCGATTTCCAAAAATACAAAAACACTCTGCCAGAAGAAAATATCACTCATGCCAAACTTCGGAAATTGGAAAAAATAGCCCAATTTTATTTAAGAATAAGCCATTTATCCGCTGCTGACTATCGCTTTGACGCTATTTCCATTTTATTGGATAAAGAAAATCGCCAGGCGCAAATCCGCCATTTAAAAAATATTTATTTATAAAAAATATGAGTCTAGAACAAAAAACATTAACTGAATTAAAAGATGCTTTATTAAAAGAAAAAGCTGAATTGGAAAAAAATTTGGAGCAAATCGCTAAACCTTTAGATAAAAAAGGTGGGGACTACGAAACCAGTTTTGAAGAAATCGGCACCGGCAAAGAAGATAATGCCACAGAAATCGAACAATATTCGGATAATTTTTCCGTAGAAGTAATTTTAGAAAAAAAATTACAAAATGTAATCAGCGCTTTACAAAAAATCAAAGAGGGAACTTACGGAACTTGTGAAAAATGCCAGCAAGCCATCGACCTTGACCGGCTCAAAGCTTCCCCTTCAGCTAAAAAATGCCTAAAATGCGCCAACTAATGGAACATTTTTTCAGAAAAAAATTATTCCTGTTTTTATCTTCTTTCGGATTGGTTTTAGCCAGCGATCAATTAGCCAAAGCTTTAATCCGCCTCCGAGGCGGATTTTATCTTTGCAATCCGCATATTGCCTTTGGCCTAAAAATCCCGGAAATTACGTTTTGGATTTTGTGGCTGGGGATATTTTTGCTATTTTTTTACCTTATCTGCAAGGAACGCGTAATTTACAACACCTTCTGCCTCGTTCTCATCTTCGCTGGCGCTTTTTCCAATTTATTGGATCGGCTCTGGCATGGCTGTATAGTTGATTTCATCAACCTGGGCTGGGGACCGATTTTTAATCCGGCGGATTTTTTTATAACACTAGGTACTATAATGTTAATAACCGGGCATCTAAAAATTAAACGCTAATTTATGTCTGCTAAGGTTTTATCGGCTGCCACTTTAGGTTTGCAAAGCGAAGTGGTGGAAGTGGAAGTGGATATTGTTTCCGGTGGATTACACCAATTCAATATTGTCGGCTTGCCGGATTTGGCTGTCAAAGAATCACGAGACCGAGTTGGTTCGGCCATTAAAAACAGCCTCTTTAAGCCGCCCCATCAATGCGGCAGGGTAACAGTCAATCTGGCTCCAGCCGACCTCAAAAAGGAAGGGCCAGTTTATGATTTGCCGATCGCTTTAGGATTTCTCCTCGCCACTAAACAGATTGATTTTGCTTTTACTAACAAACTTTTTCTCGGTGAACTTTCTCTGGACGGAAAGATCCGGCCGGTCAAAGGCGTTCTCCCCATGGCCTTGATGGCTAAAGAAAAGGGTATTCGGGATGTTTTTGTTCCACGGGAAAATTCCCTGGAAGCTGCCATCGTTAAAGAAATTAATGTTTTTCCTCTGGATGACCTGCCTCGATTAATCTTGCATCTGCTGGAAAGAAAACCCATTATTGCTACACCGCCGGTCCAGCTGAAAAATCTTTTCCGGGAAGAAAATCACGCCGTGGACATGTCTTTCGTCAAAGGTCAGGAACACGCCAAAAGAGCCTTAGAAATCGCCGCCGCCGGAGGGCATAATCTTATTTTAAACGGACCGCCTGGATCAGGAAAAACGATGCTGGCCAAAGCCATGCCATCCATTTTACCCAGGTTAACTATCGAGGAGGCTCTGGAAATCACCAAAATTTTTTCGGTTTCCGGAAAACTGCCGCCCAAAACTCCGCTCATCACAGGGCGCCAATTCCGCTGCCCGCATCACAGCGCCAGCGCAGTTTCATTAGTGGGCGGAGGTACTTTCCCTAAGCCTGGCGAAATTAGCTTGGCACATCGGGGAATTCTTTTTATGGATGAATTCCCGGAATTTTCCCGTTCGGTCTTGGAAAACCTCCGCCAGCCGTTGGAAGACGGCATTATTACCGTTTCCCGCGCCCAAGGCACGTTGGAATTTCCCGCCCGTTTTACGCTGATTGCCGCCATGAATCCTTGCCCGTGCGGCAATGCCACTGATCCGGAAAAAATTTGTTCCTGCAGTCCCGGCAGCATCATTAAATATCAGCGGAAAATTTCTGGACCGATTTTAGATCGGATTGATTTGTACATCGAAGTGCCACGCATAAAATTTGAAAAATTCAATGAGGAAAAAAATTATGAAAGTTCCGCTATTATCCGGGAGCGCGTGGAAAAATCCCGCGCCATCCAAAAAGAAAGATTTATTGGATCAAAAACTATTGCCAACAGCGAAATGGAAAGTTTGGAAATAAAAAAATATTGTCCTTTGGATCCAGCCTGCCAGGAACTTATGAAAAATGCCGTTTCCCGCTTTTATTTAAGCGCCCGCGCTTACTATCGCATTATCAAAGTCGCACGGACTATTGCCGATCTGGAAAGCAGCGCTAATATCAGCGCCAACCATATCGCCGAAGCGATTCAATACCGCTTTAAGACAGAGTAGATTTAACTCTTGTATATGTCATTGCGAGGGAGTTCCACCTTGGAACGACCGTGGCAATCTAATTTTAATTAGATCCTCACGTCTCCGCCAGCCAGCGGATCCTCAGGATGACAAGGATGGATAATTTTAAATTTTTTTAAGATCAGTGGCCATCTTTAAAAAAAAAATTTACAAAATAATCTCATTCTTTGTCTTTTTGACAATTATTTTTTTTCTTGGCCGATATTTTTATCCCGACCGGCGCGTCTTTGCTCCTGATATGGACTATTCTAAAAACATAACTCTTAAGGATAATGGGAGTGTCTTTTTCGCTTCAACTAAGGCGCGAACCGTCTCGGATTTCTTAGCCACTCAAAATATAATTTTGTCAGAATTTGATCAAGTTTGTCCGAAAAAAAACCAGCCGCTGGTTTCCGGGACAACTGTTTTTATCCGCCGGGCGGTAAAAATTAAAATCACTGTTGACGGCCAAACGGTGGAAAATTATACTTTGACTTCCAATGTCCGCAATATTATTTCGGAAAATAATATCACGCTTAGCCGCTTAGACCAGACTGTCCCGAGTTTGGATTCCCTGCCTACGGATAATTTAAAAATTACCATCACGCGCATTAACGTGGAAGAAAAAATAATTCCCGAAGATATAAATTTCAAAACCATTGAAAAAACTGATGCCAAATTGAGCTGGCGGGAGAAAAGAATCGAACAGAAAGGCGAAAAAGGGATTAAAGAAGTTAAATATAAAATCACTTATAGGAATGGCAAGGAAATTTCCCGCGTAGTTCTGGAAAAGAAAATTACCAAAGATCCGATTACGGAAATTATCGTCCAAGGCACTTATGTCAAAACTGGAAAAATCCATAAAGGTTTAGGTACCTGGTATGCCTGGAAGGGCGGTCTTTTTGCCGCCAGCCCTTGGCTACCGATGGGTTCTTATGCTAGAGTGATCAACCAAGCGAACGGCAAATCAGTTATCGTTCAAATCAACGATCGGGGCCCTTTCGGCCCCAATCGCATCATTGATCTTGACAAAGTGGCTTTTGCTAAAATCGCCTCGATTGGCGCCGGAGTTATTAATGTAAAAGTGGAAGAAATTATAAACTGAATTTAGAATTTTGAATTATGAATTTTGAATCAATTTTTAATGTTTTAATTTTAAAAAAATTATTAAATTCGGATTTTATTCGAAATTCAAAATTAAAAATTTACTATAATGCCGACAAAATTGGGACAAAATTTTCTCCGCGATAATAAAATCATAGGCAAAATAATTCAAGCTGCTAATTTACAGCCAGATGATTTTGTTATAGAAATCGGCCCCGGTGAAGGCGTGCTGACGGAAGCCTTATCCAAAAAAGCCGGCCGAATTTTAGCGATCGAAATCGACAAGAATTTAATTCCCGTTTTACGAAAAAAATTCGCCTTTAATAAAAAGGTGCAAGTTATCCACGACGATATTTTAAAAATAAATCTAATTAAATTTGCTAAAAGCTATAACCTAAAAACTAGAAGCTACAAAATCGTTGCCAATATCCCTTACTATATAACTTCACCCATCATCCGGATGTTTTTAGAATTTGCAATTCCTCCGCAAGAGATGATTTTAATGGTCCAAAAAGAAGTAGCAGAAAGGATTGTCGAAAAACCTGGAAAGATGAGCCTTCTAGCTTTATCGGTGCAATATTATGCCCAACCGGAAATTCTTTTTTCCGTCCCGGCTGCTGCTTTTTTTCCCGTCCCCAAAGTGGACAGCGCGGTAATAAAAATAACTCCCGGCCTTAACCGCAATGATCCATGGGAAACTAAAAAATTTTTTCGCTTAGTCCGCGCCGGCTTTGCCGCCAAAAGAAAAACTTTAGCCAATAATTTAGCTAATAGTTTTCATTTAGATAAAAAGAGAATAGAAAATAAATTAAGTTCCATCGGACTAACTCCGCTGACTCGCGCGCAAGAACTTTCAGTAGAGGATTGGAAAAAATTAGCTAAGAGTCTTGCAGCCTAGTCGCAAAAAGAATAGTCATTTTTTCAAAATTAAACTCGAACCCTGTCTTTTCTAACCAATAATCTTCCTCCCTCGACGGCTGCTTAAGAAAATTATTGGAGAAAAGACGTATTCTCAAACAAGTAATTTTTCAAAAATGACTATTCTTTAAATTTATTTATACTTATAATTTTACTTCCATAACGCCACCTTAACTACAATCAAACCATAGGCAATCACGCAGGGCAGAATCCACCAAATTAATTGGCGGGTTTTTATTTTTTCGCTCACCGTGATTAGAAAAGCTGCCGAACCCAAAATCACCGCCCAGAAAAACAAATTCTTCTCATTTAAAAAGAAAATGCTCGAGACGAAAGAAAGAAAAATTCCGGCACCGACAATAATCCGGCCCAACTCTTCGCCAAAAATAACCGGGATGGTGAAGACGCCCATTTTCCGGTCGCCGGCAATATCTTTGAAATCTTTGATGGGCAAAGAAAACGTCAGTACCAACAGAAAAAGAAAGATTATCCTCCAAGAAAGCCCCTGTAGATTATGTTCGCCAGAAAAAACTGCAAAGCCCATGAATAAAACCACCAGCAGAGCCAACGCACTTAAAAAAGTCGCGACTACCGGAAACCTTTTAAAGCGGAAAGGTGGAGCGGAATAGAACCAGGCCATGATTTGGTAAACCAAGAGCAAAATGGCAAATTTAAAGTTAACCGCCAGTCCGCCGATCAAGGAAAAGACAAAACAGATAATTCCTAATTCCATATATCCTCGAAAACTAAACATGCTTTGAGGCAAGGGTCGGTTAAAATTTGTCAGCTTATCTGTTTCCAAATCACACATATCGTTAATTATTACCGAAGCTTTCCAAGCCAATAAGATGGCTACTATAAGCCCTAAAATCGCAAAAAAGGAGAACAAATTAAAGGTTAAATTGTCCGGATAGACTAAATAGCCCAGCCCCAATCCCACCAGAAACAACCCCAAATGGAAAGAACACTGGGGGAGACGGATATTTTTGAGGACCGCGATAAATTTATCTCGGTCGGAAAAAAAGAACAGCAGACTGGAAAAACCCACGACTAAAGGAAAATAAATTAAATTAAGCTGAAAAATATGCCCAAATCCAACGTCGGCGGCTTTTAAAGAAAAAACATTGACTGTGGACATAAATTGAAAAATTTGCACCGCACTTAATTCAGTTACCTTTTTTGAGCCTTCAAACCGGCCAAAGCCTTCCACCAATTTTTAGTTTTAATCCATACCAGACTGCCGGCTCCCAGAGAAACTAAAATAAACACTATCTTCGTGCCGAAATAAACCAGGCCGGATGGCAAATGGCCAAAAATCGTCAGATATTCAACTTTCAATTCATCCAGATTACCATAAATATAAGGACCGATATAAACTGCCCCGCCGGTTTTAATCAGGTCAAAAATCGGCGGCAAATCAATCAGCAGGCAGGCCCAAATCATCAAAAAGGCCAGTTGAGAAGGCTTGACCCTTAAAATTAAGCTTAACCAGAGCCAAATCAGCAAAAAAACCAAGCCAAAAAACAAATAATTGTGCAAATCCATTTCCGGTTGGATGGTGGAAAAAACTGATTGGGCGACAAATTTATCTAAAAATAACCGCAAGGTCACGATGCCGAAAAAAATTGCCAGCCAGTTAGTCGGGCTGATTTGGCCCGCTAATAATTTTTCCACAATTTTTTCTATCTTCTTTGTAATTTTATCCATATCTTTAATTTAACAGTAGTTTTTTTTAAAAGCAAATCCAATTATCCCTGTTGCTTCGGTTATTTTTATGCTATAATTTTGTCAAGTGAATGAAGATTAGAAACGTCAAAACTTCTCTTTTAGTTTTGGTCGGCTTAGTTGTTATAAGCTTGGCTTTTTATGTTTCCGCCGCCGATAATCTGGATTCCAAAAGCAATATCTTTTTGGATTCCGACCAGGACGGCCTGTCCGATGAAGAGGAAAAGTCTTTGGGCACTAATCCACGCAACAAAGATACCGACGGCGACGGCTATTCCGACGGAGTGGAAGTTAAATCTGGCTACGATCCGCGAAAACCAGCCCCGGGAGACAAGCTGATTACCGAAGAAAAAAAAGAAGCTTTGCCGATGATTACAGCCGATGCGGAAGAAAAAAATTTGACTAAAAAAGTGGCGCAAAAAATCGCCGTTCTGGCCAATGACAGCACTGTCAAAGGAGAAAAAATTTCCTTGGACGATGTAGAAACTCTGGCGAGCGAGCTGATGATTCCACAAACTTCCCAAGCAATACAGCTGCCGGAAATAAAAAAAGAAAGTTTGAAAATTAAAAAACAGGACTATGGAAAATATTCCCAGGAAAAAGCGGAAGCCAAGCGCAAGGAAGATTTTTCCAGCTACATCACCGCGGTTTCTTATGTCCTTTCTAGCAATTCGCCCCAGCCGATTACTTCCAATACTTCTCTCAGCAGCATCTTAGGTTCTCTTTCCCAGGAAATTATCCAGGCTATTACTTTGCGCAGCTCAACTTCTTTGGAAAATTTGAACGCTAACAGTAAAAAAATACAGGAACAATTGTTGGACATAGAAATACCGGAAGAACTGGCAGACACGCATATCAAGATTATCCAATTCGCCCGCTATTCCCAAGAAGCGGAAAAATTTTTAAACCCCCAGCTGGCCGATCCAATCGCGGATATCGCTAATCTTTCCCAATTGACCGGTTTAGTCACGGAACTAATGTCTTTTGCCGGCGAAGTGGAAACTAAATTCAGCCAATACGGATTGACTTACGACACCGACCTGCAAAAAAAGTTGGAAAGCTTAGGCTTGGAACTACCCAAGGAATTACAAGCCGAAGTCGACAAAAGCCAAGTGGCGGAATAAATAATAAAGCTTCGAAAAAACTTGTCATTGCGATCCGCCGGTTGGCGGAGAAGCAATCTAATAAACTTAAAAATTAGATTGCCACAGTCGTTCCGAGGCGAAACTCCTTCGCAATGACACATATATAATTTTGAAATTCTACTATATTAAGATGGGAAAAAAATTAAAAAATAATTTTCTCTTAAAAATACTTTTCGTTGGGTTCTTGGCTTTGGCATTATTTTTTTCACCTTTTCCTCAAAGACAAGCTTCCGCCTGGATTGATACTGTCATTCCCAAAGTTATATTACCGCCTATGCAAACATTGCTGGACCAGCTGCAAGTCATGCTCACCGGCGCCCTCCAGCAAGCCGCGATCAAAATGATCTCGGAAAATGTTTACTCATCCATCAGCGGCGGAAGTGGGAGCGGGGGAACAAAATTTATCGTCAATTGGCAGACCGCCTTGGAAACTGATCCGCAAAAAGAAGCAGCCATTTTTATCGAGAGTATGAGTTCTATGTCAACGCAAATGCGAGGTTCTTTCAACTATAAATCGTCGGAAGGCGTGGGTGGAAATTATATGTCCGGCCTGGGCAATATTGTCGGGAATATCACTTCCCAAGCCACCAATTCTAATAAATGCCCTATTTCCACCATTACTCCTGGCAATCTCCTTTCTACTAAAACTTTTAAACCTCTCGAAAGCTTCACTGATCCCTGGACTTATAAAAACTGCATGCAAGCTACTTACGAAGAAAAATTAAATTCCCTCAAAGAAATAGCCACAGCCCAAGCCATTGCCTACCAAGGCTTCAAAGGAACGGGCAGTGGAGGAAATATTTCCTATCCCGGCAGCGCGGTCGCGGCCAAAATGTTCAACGTGGAAAATATGGGCAATGAAGTTATCGTCAACGCGGATGGCATCGCGAAAGTCATCACTTCCATCGTCATGAAAATGGGCATGGACGCCATGAATAACGGCATCGGCAACATCCAAGAGCAGATTCAGAAAGGCGCGACCAATGTTTCTAATAAAATCAATACGCAAGTGCAAAATCAAACTAAAAACTTCGGTCCGGGAGCGATGTTTGGCAATTTCTCTGGCAATTAAAAGCACCGAGAGATTGTCATTCCGAGCTTGTCGAGGAATCTAATTTTAAAAATAATAGTTTATTATTAGATCCTAAAATGAGTTCAGGATGACAACACAATTAAATTTAGAGAAAAAATAAAAATTTGAAATTATTTAAGTTAAAAACTAGTTTATCAAAAACTTCTATCTTTTCTAAAAAAAGCCTTTTTGTTTTATTTTTCTTGGTATTTTTTGCTTTTGCTTTTTTTCCGGCAAACAACACCTATGCTATGACTGACGAAGAGGCTGACAACCAAGCGGCAACCGGTGCCTATTACGGCAACCCTAACTTGGCGAAGCAAGGAGCTAATGCAAGAGCCACTGCCGACGCAAATAAACAAACCTCCGAAGTCTGCTCTTTTTGGAGAAATCCGGTCGGCTGCCTGGTTTCGCCGATTTTCTATTTTGCCAAATTATTGCTTGCTATGTCCCAAGCACTTTTCGGATGGATAGTAGACACGGATAACATAAAAACTATTTTTAGCGATAGCAATAACACTCTTTATAAACTTTGGGCTTTTGTCCGAGATTTTTTGAATATGGGTTTTATCATGATGTTGCTTTTTTCGGCTTTTTGCACTATTTTTCAAATTGAAACTTACAATTATAAAAAACTGCTGTGGAAAATAGTTCTAATGGCCCTCCTGGTTAATTTCAGCTTTGCGATTACGCGCTTTATTATCGATGCTTCCAATATCTTAATGTATACCCTAATCAAATCTTCCCTCTTCGTGGGCAAACCGGAAGATATTTTTGTTACTTTGGCAGAAAATGGCGACCTCGCTAAATTATTAAACCCTACTGGTTATCCGGATGCAAAGTTTCTTTTGGGAGCTGCGGTGCTTATTTTTATGCTGGCGATAACCTTCTTGGCTGTGGGTGTTTTATTAATGATCCGCATTATTGCTCTAGCCATCCTTTTAATTTTTTCTCCTGTAGCTTTCGCCGGAAGCTTTATCCCGGGCCTTTCCAGCCAAGCCAGCGAGTGGTGGAAAAAACTTTTTAATTATTCTTTTTTCGGACCTATCATGATATTTGGAATAATTATTGCCATCAAATTTATGAGTGGCGTAGGGGAAACTTTAAGTAACGCTGCTAGAACTGCCGCCGGAGATCAATCCAAAGATCCGACTTTTTTAGGCGCGATGATATTCATTCTTGTTCCCATCATTCTTTTATGGGTAGTTATGGGTGTGGCGCAAAAAATGGGCGTTGATGGAGCAAGCGCAGTGATGGGTGGAGCGCAAAAAGCGATGAGGTGGTCAGGAAAGAATTTAACTGGATACCGCATAGCTAAAGCAGCCGGTGGAGCAGGCGCTCATTGGCTGAATAGAAAAATGGCCGAAACTAAAGGCTTGCGCTATCTTTCTCCAATGGCCATGAAAGATGCTTGGAAAAAACGCACCGCGCGCCAAGACAGAAAAGCTTTGTCAGTATCATCCGGGGTAATCCAAAATACTCTTGAAAAAGTAATTGGCCATGCAGCAACAGCAAATCCTTTTATCGCTGTGGCCAGATTTACAAGAGGATTTAAGAAGAAGGGTTTAAAAGGAGGATTTGAAAATATTAAAAATCCATCGGATATTGATCGTACCGATCGAGATTACGAAGAACTGCAAACATTTGCCAACGAAGAAAAAAAGAGAATAACCGCAATTTCGGATAATTCTGACCAGATTCTTCATGAAATGAATTTAGCCCTGGAACGTGGAATGCCTGGAGATACCGGTACCGTTATGGCTGCCCATGCTAGTTTAGCTAAAACCAATGATCTCAATGAACATCAAGCTGCTCATGGAAAAGCTACCGATCCGCAGGTATTAAAGCTGACTTTAGCAGCTGAACTATTCGCCGCCGGAATGAAAAGTAGTGAAAATATTGCAAAATCCCTTATAGTCACCGGCGAGAGCGCTTTTTCAGCTAATAATTACGGCTATGGAGCAATGGGAAAATTTTTATCTGGAGACGATGAAAGGGGAAAGAAAATAAAATACAACGAGGTAAGAACAATTGGAGAAGCAATGCAATTTTATGATCCAAAAACTAAGGATTTCGATAGGAACAAAGAGATAGATAACGTAACTTATGGTAAAAAATATAAGGCTGGTTTTTATATGACCACCGAAAAGGAGCAAGCCGAAGCAGGAGCAGCGAAATTTTCCAATCTGGAAACTCAATCCCGTCAACGCTTATCTCACCCGGACACTTTCTACAACATTAAAGACGGAAATGTTATAGATATTCATTTGGGCGGATTAAAAACATTTGAAAAATTCAATGCAGGAGATGTTACAAACGCCGGCCGAGCGCGTGAAACAGTGCAGCGTCATGCACAAGCGTGGGATTTATATAACGATCCAAAAAATACTGCTTTTAAAGCAAAAATTGATAAGCTAAGCAATGCGGCAATTGTAATAGAACATCTAAAGACAGCTTCGGATATAATTAAAAATCCCCCTGTTAAAAAATGATTAGTAAAAATACAACAACTATTTTAGCTAAACAAGTTGATGACATCATCGATCGCATTGATGTCGCTGCGGCTAGTAAACTTTTAAGAAAGCTTGCTTCTTTTTTATCGGAAGAAAGATCTTCTCTGGGCAACGCTTACAATGACTCCGTAATCAAGCTCCAAGTTGTCGATTTTCTCGACCTTCCCGATTCAGAGGCCGTAGAGATTATCAAAAATCATCTCTTGGTATTTTTTAAAATTGATGTGCCTTTTGAGCAAAGGCTGACGGCTCGCTACGTCTTTCAGGGAATGACTGAAAAAAATAACCAACGGAAAATCATCAAGCAAGCGATTTTGGAAAACCAAGAAAAATTAGGTAATTTTACCATTGGAGAATGGCTACAAAAATTCGACCAGCAATACAATGTTGATGAAAGGGAGGACCAAGATATTATTAATTTCTTTTTGACGGACAAGGACGCGGTTCTGCTTGGCGAAATGGAAAAAGCCATCCTCAAATCAATTTTGCATACGTATGACACGCTCATTGCAACCGAGCTTATAGACATTTTTGATGCCGTGGAGATGCTTAAAAACTTGAATAGGGTAGGTGCAAATACCGATTTCTCATCGGCGCCATCAGTATCTCAATTTCAACCTCAATCCCGTTATCAACGTCCGTCTTCTCAACCTTTTACAAAAGCACCAGCTTCTTTCCGGGAAGAGGCTAGTCTGACTAAATTGCCCCTTTCCGAAGCTCTACGGATTTATTCGGAAGTAGGGGAGCAATTAATTACTTCCAATAAAATCAGTTTGCGGAGTTTTCCTTACCCCGTCCGGCCTTCCATCAAAAATTGGCTGGCGGATTATACTTTCAACCTAGGCTATGAAAAACACGCGTCCATGGCGCGCTCCCAATATCTTTTCCAAGGAGCCAACGCTAAAAATTTATCCGCTCCGGAAAGGCAAAAATTGGCTTATATCTTGAAATCCTTCGATGAAAATTCTCCCATCACTCTCAATAAAAACACCCAGCAAATCATTTTCCCCGCCCACAACGCTACGCCCGCCAGCAACGCTTCGCGTAGCAATGCGGACTGGCGTAGTGGGGCGGGCGGGACTGATACAACTCCAGCAAGTTCCAATTTGCCCAAAGGCCTGACTGACCAATTCCGCCCGGCGGCCGCACCGGAAACAGAACAAAAAAATATTAATTCCATGGAATTTTCCTACCGCCAGAAATTGCCTTACGAAAAAACATTACCCACTCCTGCTTTACCCCGTGAAATCCCGGCTGGAAGCCGGGGCGCGGAGCGCATTTCACAGGGCAAGCCGCAGAATTTGCCGAAAAATGTGGTTGATTTAAAAAATATAGATCAACACTAAAGAAGTTCTATTTTAGTATGCTATAATGATAAAAAAGAAAGTTTATGGCAATGTACAATGTTCCCCAATTTATCGACACCGAAGACAAGATCGTCGGACCTCTCACCGCCAAACAATTAGGCTGGTTATTCGGCGCCGGCGGCATCTTGCTGGTCCTGTGGAATTTGCTGGATTTTGCTTATTTTGTGATTGCCGCTCTTTTTGTCTTGGCACTGGCTGGCGCTTTCGCTTTTTACCGTCCTAACGGACAATCTTTCCTTAAATTTGTCACCTCGATGGTTTTTTTCGGCTTCCGCCCTAAGATTTACGTTTGGAAAAGAGACATCCAATCCGGATTAATTCTCAAAAAAGCTCCTGCTAAAAAACCAGCGGCTGGAGAAAATCTCCGGAAAAAAGCTCTTAATCAAAACAAGATCCAAGAAATTTCCAGCTTGCTGGATAATCCGACAACTACATGGAAATATTAAATTCGAAAAAAATTACCAAGCCCAGTTCCAGCGCCACCAGCCAGCAGTTTGTGGACGTAGCGGAAGTTAGGGATGATGTCATCGTGCTGAAAAATGGCACGCTGCGCGGCGTCTTGAACGTTTCCGCCATCAATTACGACTTGAAGTCCACTCAGGAGCAGGAAGCCATCATCCAGCAGTATAAAAATTTCCTCAATTCCCTGGATTTTCCCATCCAAATCTTAATCAACTCTCGTAAGATCAATATTGAAAAATATCTCAATTTTATCGAACGCAAAGAAAAAGACCAAGCGAGCGAACTGCTGCGCTTCCAAATCTCCGAATACAAAAATTTCATCAAGCAGCTGGTTTCCGTTTCCAATATCATGGATAAGAATTTCTACATCATCGTGCCTTTTTCCTCCATTGAAAACCGGGAAAAAGGAATTTTCGACAGCTTAAGCTCCTTATTCAATCCCAGAAAAAGCATCGTGGAAAAAAGAGAGCTTTTTGAAACTTGCCGCAATCAGCTTTTTCAGCGCCTGGATCATATTATGGCCAGCCTATCCGGCATCGGAATAAAAATGGTCCAGCTTAAGACTAAAGAGCTGATCGAACTGCTGTATAATTCCTACAATTCCAACGTTTTTAACCTGACCGAGCTGGAAGACACGCGTAATTTGGATTTAAAATAACCCTGTCATCCCGCACTTGACTCGCCTCGCTAAAGCTATGGCAGAGCGGGTGCGGGATCTAATCATAAAATTCTATGCTGGATTTTTTAAAAAAGAAAAACGCTAGTCCTCAGGAAAAACTGCCGACTGATGAGGTGCTCCTCAGTGAAAAATATTATCAGGAAGGCTTGGCTAAGCTGCAAGATTTGATCGCACCGGCGGCTGTTAAAATCACGCCCCGTTATATCCGCGTGGGCGAGACTTTGGCCCAGACCATTTTCGTTATCACTTATCCCCGCTATCTGCATAGTAACTGGTTCTCTCCCATCATCAACATCGATATGCCGATGGATATTTCCATGTTTGTCCATCCGATCGATACCAATACGATATTGAAAAACCTGCGCAAGACCGCCACACAAGTCCAGTCACAAATCCATATTGAATCCGAGCGCGGCATGGTGCGCGATCCGGTTTTGGAAACCGCTATGCGCGATGTGGATGAGCTGCGCGACAAGCTCCAACAAGGGACGGAAAAATTCTTCCGCTTTGGCTTATATATCACTGTTTATGCCCAGGATGAAAAAGAGCTGGACAAACAAGTTAAGGCGATTATGGCTATTTTGGAAGCCCAACTGGTCTATACCAAGCCGGCGGTTTTTAAAACTGAACAGGGTTTCAATTCGTCTCTGCCTTTAGCTAATGACGAACTGGATGTCGGTACTAGCATGGATTCTTCACCCTTATCAACCACTTTTCCTTTTGTTTCTTCTAATCTTTCCAGCGATGAAGGCATCCTCTATGGTATCAATCGCCACAACAACAGCTTGGTGATTTTCGACCGTTTTGGCATGGAAAACGGCAATATGGTGGTCTTCGCCAAATCCGGCGCCGGCAAAAGCTATCTGGTCAAATTGGAAGTTTTGCGTTCCCTGATGATCGGCACGGAAGTCATTATTATCGACCCGGAAAATGAATACAAGCATTTGTGCGATACGGTCGGCGGAACTTTCTTTAAAATTTCTCTCAATTCCAAAAATCATCTCAACCCCTTTGATCTGCCGAAAGTCGGCGAAGACGAGGATCCGGCCGATATTTTGCGCAACAATATTGCCGGACTTATCGGCCTCTTGCATCTGATGCTGGGCAGTATTACGCCGGAAGAAGAGTCCGTGCTGGATCGCTCCATCCGAGAAACTTATGAAATCAAAGATATCACCGCCCAGGCCAATCTAAACGCTCTGAATAAGGAAGATTTTCCCACGATGTCCGACCTTTACCAAGTGCTGCGCAATATGGAAGGCGGGGAAGATTTGGCCACCCGGCTGGAAAAATACACGGAAGGCATCTTTGCCGGCTTTTTGAATAACCTTACTAATATCAATATCGACAATCCAATGGTAGTTTTCAATATCCGCGATATGGAAGAAGAAATGCGCCCGATCGCCATGTATGTCGTTTTGCAATTCATCTGGAATGAAATGCGCACTAATATCCGTAAAAGAATTGTTTTGGTGGATGAAGCGTGGGTGATGATGAAATACGACGATGCCGCTTCTTTCCTTTTCGGCATCGCGAAACGCTGCCGTAAATATTATACCGGCCTCACAACCATCACCCAAGACGTGAACGATTTCTTGTCTTCGCGCTTCGGTAAACCGATTGTCACCAATTCTTCCATCCAGATTCTGCTTAAGCAGTCGCCGGCCGCCATCGATGTCATCGCGGAAACTTTTTATCTGACCGATCAGGAAAAATTTTTATTGCTGGAAAGCAACGTGGGCGAGGGCATTTTCTTCGCCGGCACCAAGCACGTCGCCATCAAAGTGGTCGCTTCTTACAGCGAAGACCAAATTATTACTACCGACCCTTCGCAAATTATGGAAATCGAACAAGCCAAAAAAGAATTAGCCCAAGAAGAAGCTTAATTACAAAAAACTATGCCTGTTTTAAGCCAAATCCGCTCAACTTACAAAACAGCTAAATCTGCCGAAGAAAAAATAATGGCTCTTTTTAAACGTTCCTCTTTGGGAGAGTATATCGATCCTTTTATGGATTTTATGTATGGCATTGCTTTAACTCTAGCCATATTTAAAGATATTGCTGATTTTACCGGCTTAGGTTCATTGCCAGTCATCGGTATGTTGATTACTTTTTTTGTCGCTTTTATTATATGGATGGTTATGTTTCTCACTAGATCAGCAGGCATGCTAAAAAAAGGGGTAATTAGATTTTTAGTAAAAAGATATGGCACCTTAGTTATTGGCTCGGCATTGGAAATGTTTTTTGGAATAAATTTTTTCCCCACACAAACCCTCGTTGTTGTTTTAGTTTTTTATTTTACCCTTCAAGAAAGAAAAGCGGCCGCTCTGGAAAAAGCGCTTGAAGAAAATAAAAAAGGTTATCCTGCCGAAGTTGAACCAGCTTATAATTAGAAACTTATGTTTTTAAACATCGAAAAACAAACATTCGGGCAATGGAAAGAAACGCTCACTAGTTTTTTGGTCGCGGTTTTTTGCTTTTTCATGGTTTATTATTTCCCGGCCGACGATTACCTGCAAAACATCACCAGAAATGCTTTTTTTCTTTTAGTAATTCCCGGGTTATACGTCAAACTTGTGCTGCAAAAAAATATCCGCGATTTTGGTGTCAATTGGGAAAACAAAAAAATCGGATTGTGGTGGGGAGGAATTATGTTTCTTTTTTTAGTAATTCTTTTTTTTCTCATAATCCGCTATACTGGATTTGAGAAGATTTATACCCTGCCGGTTTTCGCACAGATAAATTTCTGGTATTTTCTGCTCTACGAATTGGTTCTGGTCAATCTGCTCTTTTTAGCGCAAGAAATTTTTTTCAAGGGCTTCCTGCTGGCCGCTTTGCGGGAAAAACTGGGCTATTGGTCAATCTTTATCCAATCCACGGTTTTCCTTTTCCCGCTTTTTATTTACAACTCTTATTTTTTTGAAACATTGCCCATGGTTGTTATTTCCCTTTTAGGCGGACTAACGGCTTATAAAAGCCGGACTTTCTTTTTTTCCTATCTGCCGAGTTTTGTTTTTTTAATCACTTTAGATACTTATATAATTTTCCTCACTAAATAATTTTATGCCTCTCTTTTCTCCTAAAAATCGCTTCATTATCCTTCTGATTATTGTTTTTGTATTTGTTAATGCTCGCATTGTTTGGGCTTCCAATTGCGGCCTTATTGGATTTATTAGTCCTTCCCATGCTATCAAGTGCATGCTTGATGAATATGGCATTGATGAAGAGATGATTAAAGAAAATATCCAATATTTAAATGTCTCCAACTTGAAAAAACTTAATCCGCAGGTAACCATTACCTTTTCTTCCACCAATCCCAATCCGGGAGAAGAGTTGACCGCCAACGCCCTGCCGCTCAATTTTTCCAACCAGCCTAAGTCGCTTTATTACACTTGGTATCTCCAGCCGGAATATTGCCGGGAAGAAAATCTAGATAAAGAGGTTAATGGCATAAAAAATCGGGTTCGTTGCAATCTGAATAAGGATTACGATGATGACGGAGTAGATATTGTCGATGTTGAAGATTTTAAAATCAAGGCGATGCGCCTTTACGCCAGCAATGATTTTGAATTTACTGAAGCCAATTATTCCAAGTCTGACGGAAAAAGTGCTTACAAGGCCATTCGGGGAGGCGAAGACCAGCAAGGCAAACCTAACTATTGTTATTTTCACGATGTCGAGCTTGGTAAACAATATATTTTTCAAGACTGTTTCCATCTTTTTCCGGATGCACCGGGTTATGAAACTGGTGATGAAGGTTTTGACAAAGGCGAGGAATATTTTTGGCGCACCAATCCCGATGATCCAGACACAGCTGAATCTGGCCATCCAGATGAGGCTAATATAACCGGATTGGGTGCCCAAAATTTTACCTGGACTTATCAAGCCGGAGACAGCATTGGGGTAGTGGTCGAAGGAATTTCTTTTGATTCGACTTTGTATGAAGATTCCAGTTATAAAATTATGTGGGCAGTTCCCAATAATACTTGCGGAAGCTTGGAAGACTATATTGAAGAACCGGGGGAAAGCGAGGATGATTATACTACAGTAGTTTCGCCGGAAGAATGGCCGGATTGTCCGGACGGTTGTACTTTTACACGGACAGTCACAAAACGCAAGACCATTGACAAGAGCCAATCTGACATTTCCAGTTATGAAAATACTTCTTACAAGCTATTTACTAAAACTGAAAAAATCACTTTGCCTTCCCGCCGGAGAAATGACGGATCGGCCACTGGAGGAACAGGAGGCACAGCTCCCACTGGAGGAAGTGTCACCATTACAACCACCACTCATCCTGCTTTTGAAGTGGATGCGGCTGTTTGCAATGCTAATGATACTGCTGATTTGGTTTCTAATGGTTTTTTTACTCAATCAGAAGTGGATAGTGATGTAAAATACCAAGTGGCCGTAACTAACAATGCCTCTTGTTGCGATCCTGATTTTCTTGATGAAGAAGATGACCCCGCTACTGCTGCCTGCTCAATCAGTCTTGGTGATACTACCGTTACTATCGCAGAGGAAATAACCGATTTAGACACTGACCCGGAAGACAGCCTTTTTACGATGACCAAGGATGATTTTAATGAATGTTTGCTGGAAAAAAATCTGCTGACCCCGACTGAAGGCGGCGGCAAGAATGAAAAAATCGAAGTCAGCCTTTCTTTTTCTCCGGACAATCCGGTTAATGATACTGGCACGGAAGGCGATAATGCCGACTGGATTAATGTGGTTTCCACGATTGAAAATTCCACCAAGAACGACTCCTTACATTACCAATGGAGGGTTTATGGCGGGGATTCGGCGGATCCCGATCCGGAAAATTGGATGTGCACTGCCACTACCACCAGTGAAATCACCAAAGAAGATTTAATTGGAGTGGAACAGACTATCGGCGCCGGCCTGCCTAACTTTAAATTTAAAGCTAATTTCGATTCTTATTGCAACGGAACTATCCCGCCTAAATATTTAAAGGTCCGCTTGGATGTTTCCGAAAGAACCACTAGCGGCACCGATGACGGCACCCGCAAAGGCCATACCGAAGTCATTATTCCTTTGTCTTCTTTTAACAATAAGTTGACTATAAAAAGAGCGGCTGTAAGCGATACCTTGGTCTTATCTCCCAGCACGGAAATTTGCAAAATTCTTGGCGCTGAAGATCCGACTGCTCTCGTGGACGCCGCGATTTGCCAAATCGCTCCGGATGAAATCATCGCTGTGGAAGCTGGCATATCTTTAGAAGACAATGAAACTTCAGGAACTTTTGATTTTCTCTGGACAATTAATAATCAACCGCTTTCTTACAAATATCTGGCCAATGATTCCGCCGGTAACCGTCTTCCTAATTATTCCGCAGAAGATTTTGAACCGGGCAAATTGATTTATTTCCCCGTTTTAGCCACCAAAGGCTCGGCTTTGAATTTAAATCTTACGGCGACTAGCCAGGTTTCCGGCCGAAAAATCAGCCTGGCTAAAACTTTCCTGGTTTCCGAACCGACTTTTAAAATCACTTCGACTGATCACTCGACCAGCAAGCCGAAAACTCTGGGCAGCTATATCGATCTGGATAATGAAACAAAAGAATATCCGGATTATAGTCAGACGGAATTTCTGGCTCTGAAAGATTCTTCTGTTGAATTGGCCTTAGCGCAATTTGCCGCTTATCCTTTTCCCATTGCAGAAGATTTATCGATAAAATGGTACTGGAACGGCACTTTACTAGAAGATGAGGGTTATTCCTTGCCGAGTTTCAGCACGAAAGATTTAGATTCATCTTTTTCATTGAAAGCCGAGGGGATTTATACCCAGGACCGCCATACCAAAAGAGCTTTGCGCGATTATTGGGGCGTAGCGCTGGATGAATATTATGAACGGCTACTTTCACAAACCATCGACTTTACTTTAACTGATGATCTTGACGGATTAACTACAGCCAAAAAGGGCCAAGGGAAAATTTTGGCCAGCTTTATTTCCAGCGTCCCGGCTTATTTTGCTTTTCTTTTCCGCCTAGTAATGACGGCTTTCGTTCTGCTAGCCACTATTTGGATTCTTTTCGCTTTATTTCCTCAAACACAAAAAAATGACTAGCCGACTAAAAACTAAATTTTTTATTTTTCTGACTTTGTTACTTATTTTTATCTTTCCCTGGCTGATTGTTTCGGCGGCTAATTTAGATTACACCCCCATGGAAACCCTCCCTGGTTTTGAAAAAACCGCTGATTTTACGGTCTTTATTTCCAATCTCTATAAATTCGGCATTTGGACGGTGGGCATTTGCGCTCTGATTATGATTGTCATCGGCGGCTATATGTATGCCGCTTCGGGCGGCAATAACGCCAGCATGGAAAAAGCCAAAACATTCATTACTGATGCTATTGTGGGCTTAATTTTAGCCCTCCTGGCCTATTTAATCCTTTATGTTATCAATCCGGAGCTAGTTAAGATTAAAATGGCCGCCGCAGTCCCGCCAACTCCTTCAACTGTTCCCGGCCCTCCGCCAGAGTTGCCGCCGACGGAAAAAACCGGTTGTGAAAAAACCTCCAACCAGGTTCCCGGCCAATGCCAGGACGCTTCTGACAAGCTTAATGATCTTATAAGCTGTGTTAATGGAGAATTAGCCAAAATAAATAAAAAAGTCCAGATATCTTCTATTTCCGATGGCAATGGAGGAGTTGATTGCTACGCCACCCACCCTAGCTGGATCCAATGCACTGCCAATAAACAAACATACTGTTGTTTCCATAAAAAAGGTTCCTGCCATTATGGCGGAGTGACTGGAGGAGGCCAATCTTGCGCCGTGGATTATTCTACTAAGGGAAGTTCCGCGTCTAACACACAAATTAGCCAAGTAGTAATTAGCTGTGGCGGCAAAGCTATTAACGAAGGGAATCATATCCATGCTAGCGCTCCTGGCTGTAATTGCACTTAAAAATATTTTTCATGTCCACCCTCAAAAAAGTTTTTGTTTTCTCTTCCCTGGGCCTGGCCCTGCTTTTATTTTTTGGAGGAATTTATATCCTCATCTTCAAGCCGGCGCCGGAAAAGCCAGCCGCTCCATCTGCTGTTTCTGAAACACCCCCTGCGGCAGAAAAAAAAGCGGCAGCAGAAAAAATGGCCCTACTTGCTAATGAGCCAGCCCTGGGTCCAACTTTAGCCGAAGATGGTTCAGCCTTGAAATATTATTCGCGCAGAGACCAGGGTTTTTATGAACTTTCTTTTGACGGCCAAATCCGCACTTTAATCTTAAAAAAAGAATTGCCGGAATCGGCAGAAATCCTCTGGTCGCCCGATAAAAAACAGGCTCTTTTTAAAATTTCTTCCAGCCATAGCGGGCCGCAAACGATTTCTTTTAATTTTACAACCAAAAAAGAAGCTCATCTAAGCCAAAATCTCGGCAATCCGATCTGGCAAAATTCCAACAAAATTATTTATCGGTATTTCGATCCGGCCAAAAAAGAATCGACTCTTAATGTTGCCGACCCAGACGGCAGTAATTGGAAAAAATTGACCGGCCTGGATTTCAGCCAAGTTTTCGCCGCCAGCCTTCCTCAAGGCGGATTAGTTTCCTTCTGGAAAATGTCAGACGCTTACGAAGAATCCATTTTTTATTCCGTCTCGCCCCTTTCGGCGGAAAAAAAGATTATTTTTCAGGGTAAATTCGGCGCTAATTTTTTATGGAACAGCCAAGGAGCCTTGGCTTTAGTCAGCCATTCCGTGGAAAAAGCCGGCAAAAAAATGCAGCTGGCAACTATCAACGAGAGGGGCGGGGAATACAAAAACCTGGAAATTCCAACCTTTATTTCCAAATGTGCCTGGTCTAAAGACGGCCAAACCGTTTTTTACGCCTTACCCGGCTCCATTCCGGAAAACTCTATCTTGCCCAACGATTATTATTCCCAGAAATTCTTCACCACCGATACTTTCTGGAAAATAAATATTTTAACCGGAGAAAAAACCCGCCTGATTGAATTGGGAAAAATCAGCGCTCAGGTTGACGCTAAGAATCTTTTCTTAAATTCCGACGAGAGCCTGCTGTTTTTTGTCAACCGGGTTGACGGAAAACTTTACAGGATAAGCCTCTAAAAAATCTTTTAACTTAAATTCAAGGACCGTCCTTGTTATATGTTTGGACATAGGCTAGAGCGGCAAAAAGAAGGCTAACCAAAATATCACCGCCAGATCGTTTTTAAAATAAGTCGTATCCGCCAACCCGTGCAAGAGAAAATATATTATTATTCCTATAGCCATCAGGAACACCGCGCCTTTTTTTTGTAAAATAATTTTTTTAATCCAAATAAAAATCAGCAACAGGAATGAGACTAAGCCCGTAATTCCTGAATATAAATAGAAAGCCAGATAGAGATTGTGCGGATGAGGGACGGCCCATTCTAAATAAGGCGGGAAATATTTCTGATATTCCAGATATTTCTCTTGGAAATTGCCCGCCCCGATGCCCCAAAACGGATTGTCCGTAATAATTTTTCCGGCTGATTCCCAAATCATTGAACGGGAAACTAGCGAAGAGCGAGCATTTAAATCCAGCAAGGCGTTTAGTTTGACTGTCTTGGTTTGCAATAAAAATACCAGCCCGCCCAAGATTAAAATCCCCGCCAATAATTTTTTATTTTTTCTCTGCTGACCGCTTAAGAAAAATAACCCGGCCAAAACCGCCACGACAGCCGCCCAGGCCGTAAAAGAATAAGTTAAATACAAAGCTAAGGAAATAATTGCCAAGGAAAGAGCGTAATTTTTCCTGTTTTCCTGAAATAATACGGCGCCGACGATAATTGCCGGAGCCAGATACATAGCTAAATAATTAGGCGAATTGAAAATTCCCGCCAACCGTCCGTCATAAGTAATTTGATTAAAGCTATAACTCAGCAGCGCCAAAACAGCCACGCCGACCGCGCCGCCATAAAAAAATTCTAAGGCGCGTATTTTTTCATTTCGAAAAATATCCACGGAAATTATGGCCAAGATAAGTGGTAAAATAAACCAGCCCTTAATAATGCCCAGCCCTATTTTTAAATTGCCGCTCAAAAAGGTGGAAAGCAATAAGCTTAATAATATAATATCTACTAACCCCAAAAGTGTTTTATTGTTTTTTAAAAAACTCTTCCATTCTGGATTGCCAAATTTTTTTTCCCATAACCACCAGCCCAAAGCGGCAAGGATCATTATTTCCAAAAGATTCAAAGGTATATCTAAAAAAATAAATTTTACCAAATACAATGGCAAAAGAGTTAGAATTGCTCCTACAAAATTTTCTAAATTGATTATTTTTTTAATTTCTTTTTTCATTTAATACTGCTATACATTTAAAACTATTGAAGAATATAAATTTTCGAAAAATTATTGTTTGAGAACCTGAATTTTCTCCAAAAATTTTCCAAGGATGCCGTCGAGTGTGGGAAAATTTTTGGCTAGAAAATTCGGAGTTCGAGTTTAATTTTGAGAAAATTTATATTTTTCAGCACCCTGACAACTGCCAAAACTGAGAATGATTAAAAAAAGTGTCAGCACGACCGGAGAAAAAATCGCCGTTTCCACCAGAGAATGCACGGAAAAAATAATCAAGCTTAAGCCTGCCCCCCAGAAAAGCGGATGTTCTTTGGCTCTCCGGAAAAAACTCTGGATAGAAAAAGCCAGTATTCCCATCCAAATTAAAGCGTTGGCAATTCCCGAATCAACCGCAATATCCAAATAAGTATTATGGGCATAGATGGGTTCGCGATAATCTGCCGTCGGCTTTATCTCCAGAGGATAATTGCCGATACCCACTCCCCAAATCGGATGCTCTGTTATAACACTTACCGCTTGTTTCCAAGTTTCTATCCTGCCTAAATTTGAGCCTTCTTTGAAATTAAAACTGGATAAAAATCGTCCGGAAAAAGGATTGGGTATCGCCAAAAAGATTAACACCAATACCAATCCGCCCAGGATTATCTTTTTGTATTTTTGACTCATTTCTTTCCAAAAAATAATTGGCATTATTATTAGTGCCGCTCCTAATCCTAAATATCCTCCGCGAGAAAAAGTCAGCAAATCGGCCAAGACTAATAACCCCAAAACTACGCTAAACCAAATTTTTTTAGGACTGGCTATCAATAGAGCTAGGGCCAGAGGAATAAGCAACCCCAAGAAAAAAGAAAACATATGCGGATCAGGGAAGGTAGCCGTGGCTCGGAAATAAGTAATGCCGGAAATATTGACCAGCCAGCTGGGATTTTGCAATACCGCCTGAGAAAAAGTTTGGCCTAAAAACGGCACCGCTAAATAATCCGCCCAAAAACCATAAACAGTCTTGAGACCAAAAACAAATTGCGAGAAAAATTGGATTATTCCCAAAAAAGCTGCCAGACTGCCTCCTAGCACCAAATATTTGGCTATTTTTAATATTTTTTCTTGGCTGTCTAAAATATTCGCGGCGACAAAATAAATCGGGAAAATCGAAAAGAAAAAAAGAATTTTTCGCCCGGACCATTCGCTGTTAGCCGAAAAAAATACAGAAAAAAGGCTCAAAAATAGAAAGGAACTAACTAGCAAGGTTTGGATGTTTTTTTGCAAAACAATCTTCTTTTTTTTTAGGCCTCCTGCCAACCAAATTAGAAATAAGATTATAATAATTACTCGAATAGAAGCCACATCAAAACCTTCACTCGGATTGAGCGCGATTTGGAAGGGCAGATAGAGAGCCAATAATAAAAGAAGTTTAAACATGGACTTTTATTTCCTTAAAAAAATTCTTCTGAGAAACTTTAAACAAAAAACTTGAAATTTTCCGAAATGTTTTTGAAAATAATAATCCTGAGAAGTAAAAAAATATTCTTTTTGCTTTTGATAGTCATGGCTGCTTTTTCCACCTAAGTGGCGGATGGTCACTTTGGGGAAATACAACAGCTTTTTTCCAGCTTGCCTGATCCGGCGGCAAAGATCATTGTCTTCAAAATACATAAAAAAATCCTTATCAAACCCTCTGATTTCAGAAAAAACTTTTCGCGACGCAAATAGCGCCGCTCCACTTATCCAAAAAGTTTCTCTCGGCACCGGACTTTCCCAAATTTTCCGACTGCGCGATAGCCATAAATTATTTCTAACCAAGTCTAGAAAAGAAACTTCCACCCCCGTACTCCATTCTTGAGTCCGCCCGTCTTTTCCCAATAACCTGGGTCCGACAGCACCTACTTCTGGATTTTTTTCAAATACTTCAATAATTGGCTTCAGGCTGCCAAGAATTTCCGTATCCGGATTGAGAAAAAACAACAAATCTCCTTGGGAATTCTTAACACCCAGATTGCAAGCGGCACCAAAGCCTTTATTTTGATTAGAATTTATCAAGATTACTTCGGGAAACTTTTCTTTCATTTTTTCCAGTTTTTCCTGCGGATCATTATTAACCACGATCATTTCAAAATCTATTCCTGGATTAAATCGGAAAAAAGAGGCCAAGCATTTTTTTAAATATTGCTCGCTTTGATAATTAACGATAATTATGGACAGTTTTTTGAAATTAGGCATTTTTAAAATCCCTGTAAGCTTTTTGCACCACTAAAGAGATCTGATCTTTTTTAAATTTGACATCGAGCCAGTTTTTTATTATTCTCAGCTTCAAATAAAAGCTTCCCCAAGTTTTAAAAAAAAGATTGGCATTTTTCCGGAAAAAAATCAGCCCGGAAATTACCAGCCAATAGGTTTTATTTTCGGGATTGGCCCGGCTTTTTTCGTAGTGATAAACCCAACTGGCTGGAATGACAACATTTTGAAAGCCGGCTTTTTTAGCCCGCAAGCTGAAATCGGCATCCTCCCAATAAAGAAAAAAGCTTTCGTCCAACAGGCCAATTTTTTGAAAAACCGCTGCTCTGACCAGCATGGCGCAACCGGTAATAATCTGGGAAGAAAAAATCTTTTCCGTCTGAATTTTTTTTTCATGGATCGTTTTTACTCGCCACCAATCTATACGTCCCCCGGAAAACCAGATTTCCTTAGTTTGAGCATCAAAAATAACCGGGCTAGCAATCCCAATTTTTTGATTTTCCGCCATATTGTCCATTAACTGCGTCAAGAAATTTTTTTCCACTTCTACGTCATTATTCAAAATTAAGACGAAATCCGCCGCTCTTTCCAAGGCAAATTTAATTCCGACGTTGTTGCCAGCCGCAAAACCCAGGTTAGCTTCGTTTTTAATAAAAATTGCTTTGGAAAAATTAGTTTTGGCCATTTCCAAGGAACCGTCCGAAGAGTTATTGTCGATTATCACAATTTCGAAATTAGGATAATCAATCTTAAAGGCGCTGGTCAAGCATTTTTTCAGCACTTCCAGCCCATTGTAGTTTAAGATGATAATAAAGACTTTAGGGCGTTTCTTCATATTCTTCCACTCCTTTCTGGCTGATTAGGCTCATAAGTTCCGAATTTTTTATCACCCGCAGCGCCCAAAGAGCTAAGAAGTATATTAAAAAACTGGCTGCCGCCAGCAGAAAAAAATTCTTTCCTTGAAAAACAAAAAGGAAAAGCCCCATCGCCCCTCCGGCTAAAATAATCTTGGCTAGTTTGTCTACCCGGGGGTAATATTTTACCCGGGAAATAACCAAATAGGCCGTCAAAAAAACCACGATCAATTCCGTAACCACCGAAACATAGGCGGCGCCCAAATAGGAAAAGCGGGGGATAAAAATGGCGTTCAGAGAAATATTAACTACGGCCGCCACTAACAAAACCAGCATTAGTTTTTTTTGCAAATTGGAAACAATTAGGATGGCGTTAAAAAAATGCCCTAAAAATATCAAAGCCAGGGCAAAAATCAAAATTCTTAAGACATATGCTGATTCGGCAAAACCGGAACCACCGATCAGATTAATAATGCCTTCAGCTAAGAATAAAGTAACAACTGTCAATGGAACAATTAATAAAATAAAGAATTTCAAGGTTTGGTCGGAAATTATTTGAAAATTTTTCCGATTGGTAAAAATGTCCCGTGACATTATAGGCAGGACTAGGCCACAGACCAGCGCTGGGAAAAAGGTGGCATTTTCCAGGACTTTGTAGGCGGCATTGTAAATACCGACATCTGTTCCGTTTTTCATCACAGAAAGCAGGATCGTGTCCATCTTAAAATAAACAAAAGAGATAATGGCCACCGCCCCCATTGGCAGAGATTCTTTTAAAAATTCTTTCCAATAAGTAAAATCAACTTGTAATTTTATCTGAATATATTTCCGAGACCAGAAAAAAATAATCCCAAAACTAACCAGCATATTTAACAGCATAGCCATAATTATCCAATCAAAGCCCCAATCGTAAATAATTGTCAAAATAACCGTAGCGACTTGGACAATTTTACCCGTTAACTCGCCCATCGCCACTTTATACATCGCTAGATTTTTTTGAAAAATCCCATTAAATGCCTGGCATCCGGAAGAAAACAAAAAGGCCAAGGCGACAATAACGATGCCTTCTTTAATCTCTCGCGAATAGGGTAAAAAAAAGATTACCAACGGCGCTAAAATTAAAACCGTGGTTGAAGAAATAATCCTCAAGGAAAAAACATTCCCCATGATTTTTTTCTCGTCCGCTCCAGAGCGAGAAATTTCCCGCGTAGAAATATTATAGAGGCCCAGATCAGCCAAAGCTGAAAAAAGAGACAAGAAAGCTACGGCGGTCGCATAATTACCAAAACCTTCTGTGCCTAGATAACGCGTAATCAGCCCCACTGAAACCAAGGCTAAAATCGTAGACAGCACTTTGGCACAGCTGTTGATTAAGACGTTGAGTGCTATTTTTTTCCCCACCACTTCCGCCATAAAGACTACACTAAATTTAGAGGTTTAATCACAATTTTCCTTTCTTCGCCTTCACCAATACTTTCGGTCTGGACCTGTTCGTTTCCAGAAAATTCCATATGCACCAATCTTCTTTCATAAGGAGACATGGGACGCATCACGATCGCTCTTTTTTCCCTAATGGCTTGTTCGGCCGCCTCTTTAGCCAAGCGGACCATGCTTTCATTTTTTTCTTTTCGATAGGAGTTAATATCTAAGACGAAGCAGATTCTTTCTTTTAATTTTTCTCGCACCAAAAGACGTATTAAATGTTGCAGCGCTTGCAAATTGACTCCGTATTGGCCGATTAAAAAATTAGAGTCTGGAGTTTTAATATTTACACTAAAACTGCTCTCTTCTTTGGAATCATTAGTTTGACTGATTTCTACTTCCTGGCAAGAAAAGCCCATTTTGGCTATAGTCTCATTTATTAAAGACTTAATACTGTCTAATTGCGATCCTTCCATTTTTTTAATGCAGTTACTATTTAATTTGTTTTGGGGAAGATGTCAGTTTTATTTCTTTCTCCAGAAAATATTGCTGAATAATCATGAAAACTGTTGAAACAAGCCAATAAAGCGCCAAACCGGAAGGGAATTTTATTCCGATAAAAAGAGTCAATAAGGGCCCCAGAATCAGCATCTGCTTGGAGAGCATTTGGGAAAAATCCATTTTTTCATTACTTTGAGGACTGGCGGCTGTTTTTTGCTTGGCCATAAGCATCTTGCTTTGGAAAAACTGCGAGAGAGCGGCTAAAATTACTAAAATTATCTTGGGCATTTCCGCCAGAGTTATTTCGCCCAAATTCACGGCTGTAGAAAGATCTATCAGGCCTAAAAACATTTTATCTATTTGTCCGGGATTTTGAATAAAACCATACAAAATATTACCCTCAACCATCAAATTAGCCTGCGAAATATTAAACAACACCCGGTAGATAGCAATCAAAAAGACTAGCTGTACAATCATTGGCAAGCAGCCGGAAAAAGGATTGGACTTATTGGTTTTATACAGTTCCATCAGCGCTCGGCTTTGTTTTTCTTTATCGTCTTTATATTTTTTTTGAAGTTCTTTGATTTTAGGCTGCAATTCAGTCATTTTCTTCTGAGATTCAATTTGTTTGCGGCTGAGAGGAATCAATAAAAACTTAATAATCAGAGTAATTACAATAATCGCAATCCCAAAATCCTGAAAAGGCAACAGATTATAAACAAAAATGAGTAAATTGTAAACGGGGACATACACTAATTGATCAAAAATAACCATTTTTCTTCCCTGCCTATTGAAAAGCGGGTAATTAATTAATTAAATTAGCTTCTTTAAGCATCTTTTCCAGCGCCACCTCCAGGGTCTCGCTAGATTTTACCTTATCTTGGCTCTGTTTAGCCATAATTACCACATCCCAGCCTTTTTTTATTTGCTTAATTTTTTGGCGGGCGATTTCCCTTAATCTTCTTTTTAAACTATTTCTTTCAACGGCTTTCACGGAGAATTTTTTACCCACAATAATACCAATTCTTGCATCATTTAAGCCATTTTCTAAAACCTTTAGGCTTACTTGGTCAGAATTAAAAAAACAACCCAGTCTTTGAACTTTAGTAAAGTCTCTCTTCTTAAACAATCTATTGTTAAAAGGAAGCATTTAAAAAAGCAGTTTAAACAAATTTACACTGTAGTTATTCTTTTTCGGCCTTTTCTTCTGCGTCTTTGCATCACCACGCGACCATCTTTCGTCTGGCTTCTCTTTTTAAAACCATGCCTTCTTTTTCTTCTAAGGCTTTTAGGCTTATATGTCTGGCTCATAGGGTTTATTTTTCTAAAAATTCATTAATTAGCTATTTAAAATCTTACCAATTATCTTAGATGAAGTCAATTAAAAAATTCCGCTTTTCTTAATTAGCGGCTTTGACTGATTTATATTAATAAACAGCTTATTCACACTCTTGTCCACAGTTGCTCTGGACTGGAGATTATTTTTTATGTTATACTTTTTAAACAATGAGTGGGGCTTAAATAAAACCTTTATGACCAATGAGGAACTTTGGCAAGCAGTTTTGGGGGAAATAGAACTTTCTATTTCTAAAGCTAATTTTATTACTTGGTTTAAAAACACCTCTATCTTATCTAATAAAGATGGTAAAGTTTTTATTGGGGTTCCTAATGGATTTGCGAAAGAGTGGTTAGAAAACAAATATAAGCTTTACATTTTGCGAGCCCTGCGTAATATCCAGGGCGACGTTAAAGAGGTTTATTGTTCCATCATCACCAACCATCCAAATTCTTTCCGGGAAAACAAATTGGATGCTATTTTACCGCCAAAAAAAGGCCCCGATTTTAAAATCTCGAGGGATTCTGGGATTAACCAGGAAAACAACCTTAATCCCCGCTATACTTTTGAAAATTTTATTGTCGGAGGAAGTAATGAGCTGGCCAGAGCTGCTTGCTATGTAGTTTCTCAAAATTTGGGAAAAATATACAATCCGCTTTTTATTTATGGCGGAGTGGGTTTGGGAAAAACCCATCTCTTACAATCCATCGGCAATGAAGTTTTTAAAAAAGACCCCGGTTGCAAGGTAAAATATACTTCTTCAGAAAGATTCACTGGCGATTTGATTGAATCAATAAGAAATCAAAAAATAAGTGAATTTAAAGAGCAGTATCAAAAAATCGATCTGCTGATTATCGACGATATCCAATTTCTTTCTGGAAAAGAAAAAACCCAAGAAGAATTTTTTCATATTTTTAACTTTCTTTATCAATTAAACAAGCAGATTGTTTTAAGCAGCGATTGCCCGCCCAAGGCGATTCCAACCCTGGAAGAAAGGCTGCGTTCCCGCTTTGAAGGCGGGATGATCGCGGATATCGGCCAGGCTGATTTTGAAACCCGTATGGCTATTTTAAGGAAAAAAGCTTTAAATGAAGGCTTGGAAATTGAAAATGAGGCGCTAGAATTTATCGCCTCCAATATTACAAGCAACATCCGGGAGTTGGAGGGCGCTTTAAATCGAGTTTCTGCTTCGGCTCAACTCACTCAGGAAAAAATTACTTTAAAGTTTGTCTCTTCTCTGCTTTCAGAGATAGTTTCCAGTAGCCGAAAAAAAGGCATCACTTATAAGCATATTATTAAAATCGTTTCGGATTTTTATGAAATCAAGCCAGATGATCTGTTGATTAAGGTTCGCAAGAGGGAAATTGTTAAGCCGCGACAGATTATTATGTATCTGATGAGAAGTGAGCTTAATTATTCTTATCCAGGGATTGGCGAGCGTCTGGGCGGCAGAGACCACACCACCGCTATCCATGCTTTTGAAAAAATTAAAAAAGAATTATTATTAAATGAAAAATTAGTAGAAGAGCTTGAGGTTTTGAAAAAACAATTATATTCTATTAGTTAATAAGTTGTGGAAAAGCCTTTAAAAAGGGCCGCACAACCCCTTAAAAACTCGTTTTTAAAATCATTTAACTAGTTAATTAAAAAAATTAAAAAAGACTATTAAAAAAATACCTCTTAAAAGTCAATATTTTTTCCTTCTTATCCACTTAATTATTGCCTTATTTAAAACCACTCACCCCCTTTTCCCCTTATTTAAAAATCCTAATAATAATAATTTTAAAATTATATTCTAATAAATTAAATTTAATTAATTTTTATGAAATTAATTTGCAATCAAGAAAAATTTAAAAAATCTATTCTTAATTTAGAAAGAGTAGTTTCTAAGCAAAATACCCTGCCAATTTTAAATAATATCCTTTTTGAAACAGAAAAAGGCAGTTTAAAACTTTCCGCCACTAATTTAGAAATTGGAGTTATAATCAAACTTAGCGCTAAAATAGAAAAAGAAGGAAAAATAACCATCCCAGCTAAATTAATTGGAAATTTTATTGCTAACTTACCTCCCTCAGAAGAAGATAATTTAAATTTGGAGGTAATTGAGCAGAATTTAAAAATAAAAAGCGGGCACTCCAGGGCGGTAATTAAAGGCTTACCCGCTGACGATTTTCCCCTAATTCCGCAAAAAACCGCTGATTTTTTAATTAATCTTCCTAAGTTTGTTTTTAAAAAAGCTATAAATAAAGTAATTCCTTGTGTTGGTTTTAATGAAACTCGGCAGGAACTGACTGGAGTAAATGTAATTTTTCATCCCCAGGAACTTTTTTTAGCAGCTACAGACAGCTTTCGTTTAGCCGAAAGCCGATTAAAACTAGGCACGGGCAATGTGAATAAGGAAATTTACGAAGTATTTATTAAAGCAAAAAATAACATTATTATTCCCTCTGCGACGTTGTTAGAATTGGCGCGCATCATTCAAAATGAAACCGAAGAAGGGATGATAAGAATAACCATAGAAAACAGCCAAATTTTTTTTGATTTGGAGAGCATTAAAATTGTTTCGCGCCTGATTAATGGGAAATATCCGGAATACAAAAACATTATTCCCAAGGAATTTAAAACTATAATTAAAGGAGAGAAAGAATTGCTCCAGGGCGTTATTAAAATGGCCAGTGTCTTTACTTCTGGCAGATCGGGAGAGATTAAAATAAAAGCCGAGAGTGAGAAACAGCAGGTTGTTTTTGAAGCTAAGAGCGTAGAAGTGGGTGAAAATTTTTCAGAACTCAGCCTAGAAATACAAGGGCCGTCCCAGGAAATTATTTTTAACTCCAAGTATCTTTTGGAGGGCTTAAATACGCTCAACACTTTGCGGGTGACCTTGCTGATTAATAGCGGTTCTTCTCCAGCCGCTCTGCAGGAGATAGGAGAAGAAAAAGAAGCTCCAGTCTCAGATTATATTTATATTATTATGCCGATTAAAAATTAATTTACCCCGTTAAATCCCCGTAGAGCGGGGTCGTCCGCCTTGGCGGACAAATTTAACTGGGAAACTTTCATGGAAGAAAATAAAAAAATCTGGGACTTGATAATAATTGGTGCGGGTCCAGCTGGTCTTTCAGCTTCGGTTTATGCTTCTCGCTATGGGATAAAGCACGTAGTAATCGGGATGGTTCCGGGCGGCTTAATTTCTGAAAGCCACAAAGTAGATAATTATTTGGGAATAGAAAGCTTAACAGGAACAGAGCTTTCCCAAAAAATGGTAGAACATGCCAAGCGTTATTCTCCAGAAATAATTACCGGTGAAGTCGCAGCTATTGCAAAAATAGCAGAAAAACATATTTTTGAAATAAAAATTTCAGAAAAAACTGATCTTTGGGTTAAAACTATCGTTTTGGCTACAGGCACCAAGCGCCGGCATTTGAATATTCCCGGGGAAAAAAAATTAGAAGGCAGGGGAGTCTCATATTGCGCTACTTGCGACGGATTTTTTTATAAAAATAAAAAAGTGGCAGTTGTAGGCGGAGGCAACAGCGCGGTGGGGGCCGCGATCCATCTGGCTCAAGTGGCCAAGGAGACTTTTTTAATTTACCGCAAAGCCGAACTTCCAGCGGAAGAATATTGGAAAAAACTTTTGGCTGAAAATCAGAAAATAAAGATTATTTATAATACTAATGTTTTAGAAGTTATCGGCCAGGAAAAAGTCGAAAAAATAAAAATAGACCAAGAAATTAACGGCCAAAAGGAAATGCCCTTGGATGGTCTTTTTATTGAAGCGGGATCGGATCCTAGCTGGGATTTTGCCCAAAAATTAGGCTTAAAGACAGATTCTGGCGGCTATATTAAAATAAGCGCAGACGGCGCCACTAGCGTCGAAGGAATTTGGGCGGCCGGCGATATCACTACTGGATCGGATAAGTTCCGTCAGGCCATCATAGCGGCCGCTGAAGGGGCAGTGGCGGCGCACAGCGCTTTTAATTATCTGAAAAAAAAGCCATGAAGTCATTAGGAGCGCTGTTGCAAAAAAAAGACGTTCGGCAAAAAAAGACGTTCTTAGATGAAAAAACCGCTTTTTATATTTTTCGCGAAGTTATCAAAGAAGAATTTGGCAATCAAGGAGCGGCTAAACTAATTCCAGATTATTTTTCCAAGAAAACCATCTTTGTCAAATTCACCAGCTCCGCCTGGGCTTCTGAATTGCGCCTCATGCAAAAAGAAATCATTCGGAAAATCAATGAAAAATTAGGCGGAAAGTTGATTGAAGAAATTAAATTTAAATAATTTCAAGGGCTTTTATGGAATTACGTAATTTGGTATGTAATAAAGTTTACCCCGTTAAATTGAGAAGCGCTATTTAATTGGGCGATTGGAAAAGATAAAAAACAAAAAGAAAAGCTCGAGCTCTTCTCTTTGTTTGGTTAGCGTTAGAATTGAATAATTCTATCCACCATAATTCCCTGTGTTTTTGTGACACCTCTGGCAGAGGATTTCACAATTACTCAAGGAATCAGGACCATCCGCGTTAATATGATGGGCTTCCCATCCATATTCTGTTTCAGCGCCTCTACTACCCCAAAGCAATTCTTTATTGCATCGGAAAGAGTGACCGCACATAGTCCTTCTGCATTCGCATTTTCCGCCAGCAAAATTCCATGCTTGGCGAATAGTTTCTTCTGAAAAGGCCATAAAAGTAATTTATAGTCTAGCCCTAGATTTAGACCGGATTAGTTATCAGGTTTCTAGAGAACCAGAAGAGTACTCTCAATAGGCCATTATAGCAGATGCCCTAAAAAAGTCAAGCATTTTGTACAAAAATGCAAAAAAATAAAATGGCTTAATCGAGGCTACTTGACATGTAAAAATGTTCATATATAATTGAAATATGAAGAATTATCTTACAGAAAAACAAAAAAGGGCATTAGAGTCAATTTATGACTCTATACATTTTTCAGGTTTTCCGCCGACATTAGCTGATCTAAAGGAGGAATTAAAAGTTTCTTCCAATCAATCGGTTTTGAATTTTTTGGAAATATTGGAAAAAAAGGAGTGTATAAAACGCGAAGAAGGACAAGCGCGGGGAATAAAAATTTTACCGCTGGGCTATAAAGAAATTGGAAAAGACTCTTTAATTAAAATAGCTGGCGTAAGCGCGGCGGGTTCTTATATGGAATCATTCGCTGATACTTTTTCAAGCTGGATGACATTACCCGGGCAAGTTTTGCAGAACGAGGAAATAAAACAAGCGCAAGATGAAGTTTTTGTAATACAGGTTCGGGGAGATTCCATGATAAACGCCGATATCTGCGATAGTGATATGCTTCTCGTAAAAAAAACTAAAGAATATAAAAACGGCGATATAGTCGTCGCGCGAAGCGATGATGGAACGACTGTAAAAAGATTTGTAGCCGAAGAAGGCCGGACGTATTTAAAACCGGAAAATCCCAATTATAAAAATATTCCAATTTTTCCTGAAACGATTTTTGAAGGAAAAGTAATTTTAAATTTAACCAAAGTTAACACGTAAAAAAATGGCAAATCAAAAATTGGCGAATGAGATTATAAATAAAATTTTTCGCGATCCGGAAGTACAATACGGTCTTAAAGAATTTGATGTAATACGACCTGATCAAGTTTTGGAAATTTTTGAAAAAGAAAAAGGCAAATTTTATATAAAATGCTTGAAGCGCGACAAGGATATATTGCTTTTTAACGAAGAAAAGAATCTGGCCAAACCGGAAGAAATAATACGCCAGCTTTGGATACAAAAACTTTTGAAATATTATAATTATCCGCTGGAACGCATTGATGTGGAAAAAGATATAAGGTTTGGCCATGAAATTCACGCAAAGGCGGCGGATATCGTTGTCTATCAAAAAGACAAAGAAACCCCGCTTATTATAATTGAAACAAAAAATCCTTCCGAAAAGAAAGGGCTGGATCAATTGAAAACCTACATTAATTCTGAAGGCGCGCCGATCGGCGTTTGGTCAAACGGAACGGAAAAAGTTATTCTTTATCGTCCTTATCCACGTGAATATCAAGCGCTTCGCGATATACCCAAGGTTGATCAGAAAATAGAAGATGTTTTGGAAGAAAAATTGACTTTAGATAAACTGGAAATTAAATATGATCTGGTGCGGATTATAAAAATTTTGGAAGAATTGGTTTTGGCTAATGCCGGACAAGATTCTTTTTCGGAAATTTTCAAACTCATTTACGCGAAACTTTTTGATGAAAAAGAAGCCAGAAAAAGGGAAGAAAACGAAGTTTTATTTAGGCAATCAAAAGACCCCAATATTACTTATGATGTTATAAACAAGCTTTTTCAAAAAGCTGTCCAGGAATGGCCGGGAATATTTTCCGCCTATGAAAAGGTCGAACTTTCGCCGTCGCATTTGGATGTTTGTATTTCGGAATTGCAAAAAATCAAACTCCTAAACTCTAATCTGGAAGTGATTGATGCGGCTTTTGAATATTTGCTTCCCGATGTCGCCAAGGGTAAGCGCGGCCAATATTTTACGCCCCGCCATGCCATTGATATGGCGGTAAAAATGCTTAATCCCCAGGATGGGGAATATGTAATTGATCCTGCTTGCGGTTCGGGCGGTTTTCTCATCCATGCAATGAATTATGTCTGGAATAATGATTTAAAAAAATCTGACCGATCCGGAAAAACAGATTACGCGAAAAAATATATTTATGGAATTGATTTTGACGACAAGCCGACCAAAATTGCCCGCGCGATGATGCTCATCGCCGGCGACGGCAAATCTCATATCTTGCGCTTGAATTCTTTGAATCCAAAAGAATGGCAAGGCGATGACAGAGAAAAAGAGAGAGCGCGGGCGGAACTTCGCGACCGGCTGCATAAATTCGAGGATTATGATAAAAATAAATTCAATCAGGAAAATTTTAAATATTTTGACTTTGATATGCTATTGAGCAATCCGCCGTTTGCGGGAGAAATCCATGAAACGTCTCTGCTTCGGGAATATGAGCTGGCCAAAAATGAAAAAGGAAAATTGCGCAATAAAATGGAGCGGCACATTCTTTTCATCGAACGCGCTTTAGATATGTTGCGTCCGGGTGGAAGAATGGCTATTGTTTTGCCGCAAGGCGTTTTAAATAATACTCAAATGGAATACGTCCGCGATTATCTTTTGGAAAAAGCGAAAATTTTGGCGGTGGTTGGACTACACGGCAATACTTTCAAACCGCACACGGGAACAAAGACTTCCATCTTATTTCTGAAAAAATGGGATGAAAACGAAGAAACCCCGAAAGATTATCCGATTTTTATGGCGGTTTCCAAAAAAGGAGGCAAAGATACTGGACCGAGAGAAGGCGAATCAAAAGAGGA
>CAYTIK010000003.1:0-7422 GCA_964438025.1 uncultured Bdellovibrionales bacterium | reverse complement strand
AGATCGCTGAATTGTTATTTGACAAACACTCTGAAAAAAGGCGGAAAAGACACCTCCGGAGAGTATATTTATAAAAAAAACAAGGATGGAAATATTCTCTATGATGCGCAAGGCAAGAAAATTTTGGATCATGATTTGGACGAAATCGCGGAGGAGTTTTTGAAGTTTATGAAAAAATAAAAAATATACAAAATATCTCAATAATTCAAAAATCTAAACTCGAAGGCACAACACGACTGAATACAAAATATAAAAAAATTTTCAATTATGAATGAACAAGAAAAGTTGTTCTGGGAACAGTTTAAAAGATGGCACCTAAACGACATAGAAAAAACTATTCAGGCAGGGGCGTATGTTGGTGCAGCAAAGTTAATTTGTTGTGCAATTGATGCTCTTTCAGGTTTTAGGTTTGGAGCTACCGAATATAATGGATCTAAATATAGATTTGTTAATTTTATGAAGGAATTTATGCCTAGATTTAGATATAGACTTCTTGCAAAATCTCGCGGAAAAGTGCTTTATAAACGTAGCATATTGGAGTTATTCTATAATAATTTTCGGTCAGGACTAATCCACGAGGGATTACCGGGAATAGGAACAGGAGTTTTTTATGAAAAGAATGCTCAATTACTGTTTAAGACTCCCACACCAGATAAGTTAGAAATTAACATTTTTGGTTTATTTGAATATTTAAAATTTTCTTTTCAAGAATATGAAAATAAATTAAGTGCAGGGGTATTTTTAAAGGAGTTTCGAAGAAGATTTAGTTTTTTAAGTGATAAAACCAGGATAGCAAAAATTATATGATCTACTCTATAATTAAAAAATCTAAACTCGAAGGCGCGATGCGACTGGATGCGGAATATTATAATCCCGCTGTGTGTATTGATTTTTCAAAAGGATCTTGGAATAAAATTAGTGATATTTTAGATTTTATTCAGTATGGAACATCAGAAGATTTAAACGAAGATGGGTTAGGATTCCCCACATTGAGATTAAATGAATTTGATGATGTATTTATAGAAAAACCAAAAAAATATTGCAACAGAGTTAGTGAAAATATGGCCAGAGAATTGCAACTAAAAAAGGATGATGTTCTAATATGCAGAACAAACGGCAATCCGAAGCTTGTTGGTAAGAGCGCTATAATAATGAATGATAACAAATACATTTTTGCTTCGTATTTATTTCGTGTTAGAACAAAAAAGGATATTTTAAATCCAGCGTCGTTAATGACATATTTAAATTCGCGAATTGGGAGAGGCGAAATCGAGAGATTTTCATTGACGAGCAACCAAACAAATTTCAGTCCAGCGACTTTACGAGAAATACGAATTCCCGTATTTTCTAAAGAATTTCAGGAAACAATTGATCAATTGGTTGTAAAGTCATATGAATTGCATGAGCAATCAAAGCTGTTATACCAACAATCTGAAAGTTTGCTTTTGAAAGAGTTGGAATTGATAGGCTTTGATAATATAGAAAAATTGTCGTCCATTGTTAATCTTTCTGATGTAAAAATTTTTAAGCGCATAGACGCTGAATATTTTCAGCCAAAATATAAGATTATAGAAGATAAAGTAAAGAAATATAATGCAAGCAAATTGGGCGAGTTGGTTTCGATAAAAAAGGGAATTGAAGTTGGGGCGGAAGAATATCAGGAAGAAGGAAAAGTTTTTATTCGCGTTAGCAGTATGACGAAATTTGGGATCGTAGAGATCGATCAAAAATATTTAAGTGATAAGTTGTATGAAAGTTTGAAAAAAGATTTTGAGCCAAAAAAAGGAGAAATTTTATTGACAAAAGACGCTACACCTGGAATTACCTATGTTTTAAAGGAAGATATTCAAGGAATCATTTCCGGAGGAACTTTGCGATTAAAATTAAAAAATACAGAAGTCGAGAACGAATATTTAGCTCTTTGTCTAAATTCTGTTATTGGGCAAATGCAAGCTGAGCGAGACGCAGGCGGTTCGGTTATTGCTCATTGGAAACCGGAGCAAATTAAAAATGTTTTGATTCCAATTTTACCAAAAGAAATTCAGCGGAAAATTTCTGATCTTGTGCGGCAATCACACAAAGCGCGAAAAAAGGCCAAAGAACTTTTAGGAGAAGCTAAAAGAAAAGTTGAAGAAATGATTGAGAAAACATAATAGTTTTAATAAATATGAATTTTGAAAAAATTTGTCAAAAAATAAATATTTCCGATTGGAGGAGATTCCGTTGGTTTTCCTATATTTTAATATTAAGCTTATTAACCATCGTAATAATTTTTTTAGATGGAAATAAGTTTTTTTATCTGAATGAAGTCGATGGTTTTAAGAATGTATATAGATTTATTTGGGTTTTACCTTTCTCATTTATGGGGTTTTCTTTTTTGGCGTTATTGGTTGCAAAAGGAGGACATTCTAAAGATAATCCATGGTCATCGTATATATTTAATTATTTTCCAAGATTGATAGCAATATCATTAATTATATTTTCAGTTCTCCATTTATTTAAAGAAACTTCTGGATACGTATATTATTTTTTTTCAGCAGGGTTGGGCATGTATTTGGGATATAATGCGGATTGGATAAAAATTGAAGATTTATTGAAAAAATAAAAATTTCTTAAGTTAGCGTATAAAAAGTGTGACCTTCCACAAAAATACTCATTTGTATGGGTATTTTTGTTTGGTAATACAACGAGAAGTGCTTTTTTAATAAGCGGTCGCATGCTAAAAAAGCATAAAAGAAAAATATTAAAAAACTATTATCGTGCCGTTTCAACGACGGCCGTGGTTTCGTGATACATTGATTAAAGCTATTCCAAGGAGTATTTTTTAAAGGATATCTGTGGCGACGTCTACGGTTGATGAAGTGGAATTGCCGTTTTTGTCCAAAAGTTCTATTTTAATTTCCAAATCAGTGTTTCTTTGGCTGTCCGGCACTGAATAATCATAACTAAAATCAGCAGAACTAGTAGTGTCTTTGGAATCTCCATCGACATAAAGCGTAGCTTTTTCAATTCCATAGCCGGCGCTTAGAGAGGCTTTGATCGTAAAAGGTGAGCTGGTAATGGTTTTACCGTCATCCGGGCTGGTAATTTTAATAGAGGGTAGATAATCTTTAAAATCGCTTTCCTGACAGTTATCTTCCGGCGCTTGATCGCTGGAATAATCCTTCTCTTTTTCCACCCATTTTTGCACGGCTTTTTCCCAGTTTTTGAATTGGGGGTCATCGGCTGGATTTTTTGGCGCCTCTCCGCGCGGGTCATCTTTTTTTACATACCACAGCGTGTCATGCCCGGTGAAAAACTTTTTCTCTTTGCGGGTGCTTTCCGGGCAAGCATCGGTAGCTAAACAGTACTTATCTTTGCCGGAAGTTTCACAAACATCGATTTTTTCGTTCATTTCGAGCGTGCCATCTAGGATGGGTTTGCCGGTTTCCTCCTTTTCGTATTTGGGAAAAGGTTCAATGTTAGAATTTTGGAGAGCCTGATCCATAAAACTGCGGAAAATCGGAGCGGCGACAAAAACTCCATCTGCATTCTGCGCCATAGGCGAATTGTCGTTGTTGCCAGCCCAGACGCCAACCGTTAGGGAAGGCGTGTAGCCGACAGTCCAGCCGTCGCGCCATTCATTAGTAGTGCCGGTTTTAGCAGCTACCGGTCGGTTATCAAAACGCAACGGGCTGTTTTCGCCAAAAACTGGCTTACGCAAATCATTGGTGGAAAGGATATAGTCCAGCATTGCTACATATTTTTCTTCTACCACTCTTTCTCCCGGATTAGTTTTAAATTCTTCCAGCACAGTTCCCGCAGCATCTTGAATTTTTAAAATAGCTGTTTTTTTCCGGTAAATTCCACCCGTTGCCAAAGTCGCAAAAGCATTAACATGGTCCAATAATTTTACTTCGCCACCGCCCAAAACCAAGGAAAGGCCAACGCGGTTGGGATCAGTTAAGGAAGTTATGCCCATAGACTTGGCGGTCTCTAAAGAGTTTTTTACGCCTGCTAGATAAAGCGTTTTCACGGCGGGAACATTGAGCGACATCGCCAGCGCCTCTTTCATTTTTAAGGGGCCGCGATTTTTTCCGTCGTAATTTTTCGGATTGTAAGTTTTATTAGTGCCGGTTTCAAATTCCGTATCGACGTCCCAAAGAAAAGTTTCCGGTGTGTAACCTCTTTTAAAAGCCGTCAAATAAACATAGGGCTTGAAAGAAGAGCCGGGTTGGCGTTCACGGATAGCGACATTCACTTGGCCGTCAATCGCTTGATTAAAATAATCCTTCGATCCGACCATGGCTAAAATTTGCCCATTTTTTGGATCCATGGCGACCAGAGAAGCATTGGAAGCATTGTAGCTTTTAACGTTTTTTTCCGCGCCATCCTTAACAACCCGTTCAGCGATTTGCTGTTTATCCCAATCCAAAGTCGTATAAACTTTTAAGCCCCCCTTGGCTACCAATTCCTGGCCGTAAGTTTTTTCCAGATATTCTTTAACATACATCACAAAATGAGGAGCAGAGATATTTTCCTGCTGGGGGCTGATTTTAGCCAGAACATCCACGCCTATGGCTATTTGAGCTTCGGCTTCGGTAATATAGCCCAATTCAGCCAGTTTTTTTAAAGTGAATTCCTGGCGCCATTTCAATTCTTCCGGGTGAGAACCTAAGGGGGAATAAAAAGTCGGAGCTTGAGGAAGGGAAGATAAAAGTGCAGCTTCATCTAAACTTAATTCGCGAGCGTGTTTGCCGAAAAAAGTTTGCGCCGCCGCTTCAATGCCGTAGGCATTAGAGCCATAAGGAATTTCATTGAGATACATGCCCAAAATTTCATCTTTAGAAAATTTTTGCTCTACTTCCAAAGAGAGAATTACCTCCTTGATTTTTCGCGTGAGCGTTCTTTCCGGCGAAAGGACGGAATTTTTAATAAACTGCTGGGTAATGGTCGAGCCGCCCTGGGCAACGCCCCGATGCAAAATATCTTTCATTAAAGCGCGGATAATAGAGGAAAATTTAATGCCGTAATGATTATAAAAATCCTGATCTTCCAGTACAATCGTGGCATATTTCACGCTCTCTGGAATTTCGTTTAAGGGGATCAAGGTTCTCTTTTCTTCTCCGTGGATATCATAAAGGATATGCTCTCCGGTGCGGTCGTAAATCTTGGTGGATTCAGCAATAAAGCGCGTATTAATCTTTCCGGGACTGGGCAAATCTTTGGCAAAATATAAAAAAACTCCGGCCACAAAAACAAAGCCAGTAATAAAAAGAAAGCCGATAATTTTGCCGATTTTTTTCCAATTGAAGTTAAACTTAAATCCCCAGCGCTTTTTGTGCAGCAGATTGGGAGATTTTTGGGGTGAAAAAAGGTTATAATAAGACATAAAATTACTATACCACTTTTATAATTTTATAATTTTATTTCCATATAATGTTTTTTTTCTCCATTAGAGTAGGTTCCGGTTATACGATGTCCACTGAATCCATAGTGCTGGTAAAACTTTTCAAAATTATTGGAATCCCTGAAATGCAAATACACTTTCCGGGAAGATTTAGCCTTCTTTACGTTTTTTAAAAATGCGTTTAGCAATAATTTGCTATAGCCTTTTCCGCGAAACTGCTTATCCACCAGTAGAGTCGTCAGATTATAGCGAGCCTTTATATTGCCAACCTTCCTGCCCAAGATAAAGCCAATGTTTTTTTGTTTTTTTCCAGCACGAAACATTCCATTTTTCTCGCGTTTTTATCATCCAAGAAGATGTTGAAATATTTTTCACTCCATTGAGATAAAAGGAAATTGGCATTGTAAAAATCAACCAAGGTTTTTTTCAGAAGCTTTCTCTCTCCTAGAGAAGATTTCTTAAAATTATAAAGCGCAACATTAGGAAGCTTCATGGCTATAATGTAAGTTTTTTCTTAAACATTCTTACAAGCTCTTGGTACATTTTTACCATAAAGGGTTTTTCAGCTGGAGTAAAATATAATCCCGGCATGGAATTTAATTCTACTACCCAGGGCCTTGCTTTCTCGTCAAACATAAAATCAAGAGAATAAACCCGGGGGTTAAAAGTTTTAAAAATAGCATTAGCATGTTGAATTATAGGCTGTAAAGAAACGGGCAGCTTGTTAAGAGGCGCAATCGTCAAAGATCCTCCTTGGGCTAGATTGGCCAAATAACTGCCTTTTTTGGGCTCTCGGATGTAGGCATAAATAATTTTTTCATCGATGCAAACTAGCCGCAGGTCATGCATGGCATGGCTGACACCGGGAACTCCTCGAGAAGAATCAATAAATTCTTGAACCAGACACTCTTTAGCAAGAGCGGCTTTTTTGAGGGCGATATTTTTATTGAGAATTTGGATGCCGCTTCCTCCGCTTTCATTGTTGGGCTTAATAACAATTTTTTTTGATGGCAAAAGAGGAAGGATTTTTTTTAATTCGTAAGCGTTTTTTATAAACCAACTTTCCTTACTCCATTTTTTAAAAAGAAGACCGATAGTAAATTTATCATCGATGATGCGGGTAAAATTCAGATCATTGATAAAGGCATAATGTTTAGCTATCAATTCTTTTTTATGATACACCTCAAGTCGCGCTTTCGTTTTATCATAAATTAGATCCGGTTTAATATTATAAACTCTTTCCCAGTTAGCATCCTTACCTCTAAAGACCCAGGCATATTTAAAAATATGTTTTTTATAGTCATACCATTGGTAGGAAGCACGATATTGTTGGATTCCATTTTTCCGGCAAAGGTCATAAAAATATTCGTAGGAGTACATGTAATCCGGGTTATCAAAAGGCCGACTCTTGGTCCAATTGCTTTTTCCGAATAAAATTAATACTTTTTTCATTTAGTTACATCGATTAAAAACTTTTTTAAGTCCCGCTTGCCGATGATGACGGGATATTTTAGATTTTGGCGGTTGGTAATATTAACCAGCGAGGAGACAGTTTCATTGTTAATTTTAAATTCTGCCTTAATTATGGGCCGCAGAGAAGAGCCACTGGAAGAAAAAATTACCGCCACATCTTCCAAGAAAGGTATTGTTTCTTTGTGTTTTTCCAGAAAATCTTTTTTTATCGAACTTTCGTTTTCTGGCAACAGTTTATAGCCAGAAATATCAATTTGGGAAAAACTTTCTAGAGTTGGTCCAAAGCCCAATTGTTTGGCTAATTCACTATCAATAGAGGTAGAATAAGCTCCGGTATCAATTTTAGCTAAAACCTCAAGTTCTTTTCCTTCTGGAAGGAGAAAGTTTATTTTTTCCGATGAGCCAATAATTTTCTTGCCGGAAATATTTTCCAATTCTTCCTCAATTTCCCCTCCAAAAAGCTCCATGCCGACACGCACGCCCTTCTCAATGGTTTTTATCTGCAGTCCTCTGACGCGCTCCAAGCGCTCCTTGAGGCCGGTTTTGTTGCACAACTGGAT
>CAYTIK010000002.1:41433-60714 GCA_964438025.1 uncultured Bdellovibrionales bacterium | reverse complement strand
AAAATCTCAGAAAATATATAGATTCTGACTTATCTCCTGAACAAAATTTTTTAAAACTAAATATTTTTTTAGAAAATTTGATAAATAAAAAACAAGAGCTATGATAACAATAAAAGATCTTAGTGTTAGAAACGCCATCTCTATAAAATTTTTTAAAAAAAGATGGTTGCAAAATTATAAAAAGTTTTGTGTAAAAAAAATTGGTCATGCTCTTATTTATTATAAGTCTGACCCTTTTTCTTTTTTGTATGATTCAAATAATTTTTCTCCAACAAATAATTGGGAAGTAAAAGAAATGGCAAAAATATTTAATAAACTAGGTTTTTGGGTGGACATAATCGATAGGGATATTGGAGAAAATTATAAACCTGTAGATAAATATGATATTTTCATCTCTAACGCATCCGGTGATTCTGGAAAATTTTATTATAAATATGCAAGTATTTTAAAAAAGGCTATTAAAATATTCTACGCCACAAGTATGGAAAAAAGTGTTCGTAAAAAACTTATAGAAAAACGTTACGATTATTTTTTTCAAAGGCATCCTGAGGCTAAAAACAAAATACTCTATCGAAGAATTTCCAAAATTGATAATGATAAGACATTTGAAGTTACAGATGCTATATTCGTTCAAGGTAGTGAAAAATGCATAGATACATATAAAAAATTCAATAAAGACATATATAAAACCAATGCTTCTACTAATCCAAAAATTCATTTAGATATTAGTCAAATAGCAAAAAGAGATCCTAAAAAATTTCTCTATTTTGGTGGTAATGGAAATATAGTAAAAGGTCTAGATTTAGCTGTGGAAGTTTTTTCAGATCTTCCTGACCTGCATTTATATATTTGCGCTCCAAAAACAGAAGTTGATTTCAATATTTTTTTTGAAAAAAAAATACAAGCAAATAAAAATATTCATTTTGTTGGATTTATTCCAACAAATGGGAAAGTTTTCGACAAATTAACTTCCCTATGCTCCTTTGTTTTATTATTATCAAGTACAGAAGGTAATGCCACTTCAATTGCTACTTGTATTAGAAAAGGACTTATTCCAATAATTACTCCGGAATCTGGATTTGAAGAATTAACATCATCTATTATAATTAATGACATCAATTTAAAAAGTTTGAAAAAAACATTTACTCAAGCTGCTTCTATGTCACGAGATGAATTATTGCAAAGAAGTTTAAATTCATATATTTTTTCTTTCAATTATACTAGAGCAAAATTTAGTGAAACATTTGAAAAATCAATTGTAAAAGTCTTGAATAAAAATAAAAATAGATTCAATTTATTGAAATAAGTAACTAAATGGAAAAAATTACATTTTTAAACTCGGTCTTAAGAATTGAACCTGGGACAGCCAAAAATGCTGTCAAAATATTTCGAACAGAAGGTTTTATATCTTTTTTAAAAAAATCAATTAATGCGATCCTATTGATTGTTAAAAGATTTTTTCGAGAATATCTGGTTCTTAAATTTGTCTATCTCGAATCAAACAAGGGGGAGATAATCAAAAAAATTCATGGTAACCCCATGATTCTCGACCTCAATGATTTAGGAATATCTCGCGAACTTGCCATTTACGGTGAGCATGAACATAACAGCACAAATGAAGTAAAAAAACTAGTAAAACCAGGAATGAAAATATTGGAAGTGGGAGCCAATATTGGATATTATGCGATTTTAGAGACAAAATTAGCTGGAGAAAACGGTTATTTACATGCGATTGAACCATCCCCTTTTAATTTTAATTTACTGAAAAGAAATATCGAACTGAATAAAATAAAAAATGCCGAAGTTCATCAAAAAGCAGCGGGAGCTGAAAATGAAATGGCGAAATTTTACGTGGCCAACAAATCCAATTTATCCAGCTTCATTAAGCGCGATGATATGGATATGTATCGCAATGGAAAAATTATTGACGTTGAAATTATAAAACTTGACGATTTTTTAGAAAACAAGATAGTTGATTTCATTCGTATGGATGTCGAAGGGTATGAAAAGGAAATATTGAAAGGAATGGAAAAAACAATGGGGACTCAACATCCTAAGCATTTCTTCATTGAAATTCATTCGGAATTACTCCATAAAAAAAACAGCTCGGCTAAGGAAATATTAGACTACCTCAATAAATTCGACTATGAAGTGATTAAAAGTTTTTACAGGGGAAATTTAAAAACAACGGCATCAAATACCCAGGAATTACTAAATCATCCCCTGCTGGAAATTGGATACTGGGAAACTTTTTTTGAATATAAAAAATAATAAATGAATCTGCTTTTAGCAAAATCTTTATTCAAAAAATATTATAAAAATGCTTTTTTGATTACTTTTTCTCAAATACTCGGATTTTTTGTAAGTCTTGCGACTTTGCCGATCATTCTTTCCCGCCTTTCTCTTGAAGATTACGGAACTTTCCAATTTGCACTAGCTATCCAAACATGGTTGCTGTTGCTTACTGCCGGACATATAACATTAGGATCTAAAAAGGGCATCGCTCAAAACAAAAACGGAACTTTTCTTTTCGCTTTTTTTTATCGGGCTAAGTTTTTTATAGCCATAACATTACTAAGTCTTGCTGTTTCCGCAATCTTTTTTTTCTTCCAAAAGAATACCCTTGGAATTATTTCGATAATAATTTCGGGTTATACTCTTTTTGGCTATCTTCCACAGGTCAGTTACGCTGAATTTTTAGTCGGGAAAAATGATTTCAAGTCTTTTTCTATTTGGCAAACCACATCCGCAATTATCATCCCTGCTGTTTCCGCAATTTCCGCAATTTTGACAAAAAATATTTTTGTTTTTGCAATCGTTCAATTGGGAGCTACTACAATAATTAATATTCTTGCGTTTATTTATATCATCATTAAATATGATTTGTATAAATCCTATAAGAACAAGGAAATTAATACTGATTGCATAAAATATGGACTAAGGATGATTCCGGCTGAAATTCTCCTAGGAACATCCAATCAACTGTCTAATTTTATAATTGGTCCTTTTTTCGGTCTTTCTAGTCTGGCTGTTTTTTCTATCGCTAATAAAATTGACTCGGCGCTTAGAGGTGTATTTAGAATATCCAATAATTTATTTTATTCAGATTTTGCCAAAGAAAAATATGAAAATTTGATAGAATCCATAAAGAAACATCTGCCAGCGATCCTTTTATTCTCGTTTTTTGCCGCTAGCGGATACTTTTTGATTAGCTATCTCTATGTTCACTTGCTTCTCCCAAATGAATATCAGGCAACTATAATTTATTTGTTTATTATGTCATTAGCAATTCCCGCGTTCATCGTTCAATCACTACTGAGAACAGCTATCGATTCGGATTTAAGGCACAAGGAGGTAGTCCTTTTTACTACTGCTTCTTCTATTTTTAAAATTTTAATTATTTTAATATTTGGAGTTTTATTTAAAATTATCGGCGTTGTCATTGCTTTAACAATATCGGTATGGCTTGAATTTTTATTGTATTATTTTGCAACCATCAATAAAAAAATATTTATCGGAATACTCAACCGATATCCTCTAATTTTAAAAATTGTTGATAAATTTTAGTTTTTTATAAATATTTAATTTTCGTCTTTCATTTTACCTTAAATTATAAATAAAAAACCCAAGTAAGTTGCTTACTGGGCTTATTTGCGGTATACTCTAATAGTATTTTTGCTACATTTATGATCCATCGTTTACGTCATTTTTTCCTCTCTCAAAAGCTTTTTTCCGCGCTTTCCGCTTTTTTTGTGGCTTATTTGATTGTGTTTTTTTTCGGACATTTCACGAATAATTCCGTCCTCGCGTTTTTACAAATTATCGGCGGCCTTTTTTTTATGGTTTTTGGCACAGGAATCGGAGTGACTTTGATAATCCAGGCTTTATTTAAGAGAAATTTTGACCAATGGGAATTTATATCTCTGGCGCTTCTTGGAGGAATGGTTATCACCCCCTCTATTTTAACTGCGGAATTTATATTATTGCACAAAATTTATGATTGGTATCCGATAGCTAACAGTCTAGCGCTTTGGTGCGCGGCTGGAGTTCTCCTTTTCCACAACAAAACTTTCCTCCCTGCCTGGCCGTCGTTTTCAAAGACTATTTTCAAGCATCCGCTTTTCATTGTTTTGATATTTGGTTTTATTTTTACCTTGATCCAAGTCTTTTTGTATCAAGCCCTTCCTGATCTCGATCCCTACAAATGGTTGATGAAATATACTTACCAATTTGCCAACCAACAGCTAGATTATTCGGAGCGGCCATTTTTTGGAGCAATGGTTTTTATCGGAACGCGATTCACAAGCATAAGTATTTTAGCCTTTTTCAAATATGTTGTGCCTTTTCTTTTTCTTTCCGTTCTTTTCCCAGCCTGGATGGTTGCGCGCAATTTTACGGAAAAAAGCAAGCAGTGGATTTTTCTGTTGTTTGTCTTTACTAGCCCTCTTATTATCCTCTATGCTGAAACACCCATGCCTCAATTCATGTTGATAGTACTATCATACTTTTTTGTATTTTTTCTTCTTTATTCTTTTGAAAAAAATAATGATTTTTGGCTTTATAGCGCCGGAGCTTCTATATTTCTGTCGTTTTTCTACCATCAAGCAGGCATCATCATTTTTATTATTTGGGCCATTGCGATAATTATCGCCAAGCGAGCGCTTATTTTTTCAGACAAAAAAACTTTTTTTCTAATTGCGTTTATTATCGCATCCAATATATCTTTTTTTGAAAAAATGCGACAATTTTTATCATCGTGGATATCAATAGTTATTGCGCATATTTTTTTGCCAAATAGCCTCAACTTGCTTTATCCCGCGTATTATACGAATGTTGACCGCAATGCGATGGGCTGGGGATCCTTAAGCGGAGTCCTGAAATTTTACGCTTTCAATATGGGTCCACTAGTTGGAGGATTATTGGCATTATTTTTAATCATAATCATTTTTAATCCAGCTTTTCGTTCTTTTTTCAGAAAGATAGTTTTCAAAAATTATGCTATATTGATTGCCATAGTAACATTCGTTCTTTTCTTCACTATAGCGGAAATATTGCCGAGATATCCCAATATTTCTCTTTTGCCGGATCGCGCTTGGATTTTTTCTGGAGTTTTTTCGTTTGTTTTTATTTTTATCATATTGCGCTTCATTAAAACCATCTCCCGACGGAGCATGTTTGTTTTTATATCATTTCTGATTATCAGCATCTCCGGTGCCTTATATGTTAATTATTTAAAGTACTACCTTATTACTCCGGCGCAATGGAACAGTGCCGACTGGATTGAAACTCATTTACCGGAAAACCGAATTTTTCTTTCTTATGGACATAAAACTCTCCTTCCTTTTTATGCCGATACTACCCTGATAAAAATTCCTTCTCAAATATATTGCGATAATGATATCCAAAATTTTCAAAACACCCTAAAAGGAAATACCACGCAAAGTTCCCTGATGAAAATATATTATGATCCATTTCTTAAATCTATCAAAACCGCAACGGATAATGCTTCAAAATTTTATTTTGACACTATGAAAACTGACAATGAAAAATATGCCAATGCAGTTTCTACTAATGATACTATGATAAATCAAATTACTGGCATTCAAAAAACTTTGAGAGAAAAAACAAAAACAACTACTATTTTTCCTCTTTCCCGCATACCCGTACTTTTTTCGCCAATTCCCATTGAAGATGTTTACGAACAAACTGTATTTAATTCAGAGGTGTCTCCAGAAAATAAATCGTTTTTTGTATACTATTCAAGGCAATCTGATAAAAATCCTTACCGGGATCGTCCTTATGAGATATTAAATTGGGGCATAGATCCGTGTCCGGATGGAAAATTTCTTTTTGACCTTTATCCCGATAAATTCAAAAGAATATATTCAACAAATGATGATGAAGTTATCATTTGGCAACTTCTATAAATATGTCTAAAGAGATCAAGATATTAGACTTTTCTCCTTATTATCCTCCGCGCATCGGTGGATTAGAAAAATACGCTGAAGAATTGCATGAAAAACTGTCTGAAAGAGGATGTTTTATCACAGTTTTCACCCCACGCATTCCTCAAGATGCTTTAGAAAAAGAAGGAAAACTTGGAATAACCATTATCCGTTATCCGGCCTTCGAGATAATATTCAATTATCCCCTGCCCTGCCTATGGAAGATAAAGTTTTGGCAACAATGGAAGATGCTTTCCGAAAAAAAATATAATCTAACAATTTCTACTACGCGTTTTTTTGTCCAGTCTTTGCTCGCTTTTTTTTACGCCAAAAAAAGAAAACTGCCGATTTTGCATATCGAGCATGGGAGCGATTTTGTTAAGGGTACTTTTCTAGTCTCTACTATAGCAAAATTATTCGATAAAACTATCGGCCATTTTATTTTGTCCAAGGCCGACAAAATAATAGCTCCTTCGCAATCGGCTGCTAGATTTATAAAACTTCTTTCTAATCGAGAAGCCCCAGTCATTTACCGAGGAATGCCTTTTTCTGAAATTGACGCTATTCTTCCGCAAGAAAAACTAAGAGAACGGTTCAAAAATAAAAAAATTATAACTTTTATCGGACGGCTTATTCATGGTAAAGGCGTGATACATCTCCTTGAAGCTGTCCGGAATTTAAAAAATCCCAATATTGTACTGCTTATAGCCGGCTATGGCTGCGAAAGAAAAAACTTGGAAACATATTCAAAAAATCATAGTTTGGAAAATCAAGTTATTTTTCTCGGAAAAGTTCCTTTTTCAGAAGCTATCAGTATATTGAAAATAACTGATATTTTCGTAAATCCAAGCTATAACGAAGGACTCCCTACTTCTGTTTTAGAGGCTGGGGTATGCAAGAAAGCTATCATTGCCACGAATGTGGGCGGAACGCCGGAAATTATAAAAAACGATGATTCTGGAATAATTATTGAACCTCATAATACTAAAGTTTTAGAAGAAGCATTAAGAGAACTTCTGGAAGATTCAGAAAAAAGAAAAACACTGGGAGAAAGCGCTCGCAGAGAAATAGAGCAAAAATTTAATTGGAAATATTCCATCGAAGCTTATTTGAAAGAAATCCACTCCCTAATCAAGGACGGTCCTTGGAAAAAATTTTAAATGAGAAAAAAAATCTTACATATCATCACCGGACTGGAAGTCGGCGGAGCCGAGACTAATTTGGCCCGCCTTCTGCCTTCTCTGGAAAAGGAATTTGAGAACAGAGTCGTCTGCCTTATGGGCGAAGGCGCTATCGGAAAAAAACTGGAAAAGAGAAATACTCCGGTTTATTATTTGCATCTTCGTGGCCTTTTTGATTTTTTTAATCCGCGCGTTATTTGGGAATTTAGAAAAATAATTAAAGAATTCCAGCCGGAAATTATCGAAACCTACCTGATCCATGCCGATATTTTCGGACGGGTTTGGGGCAGAATCTTTGGCGTGAAAAAAATTATCTGCAGCCACCGAGGAAGTTTGCTGCAATGGCAATGGTTGTCATTTGTAGATAAAATAACATCCTTTTTGGTAACCAAATATGTTTTTCAAACTCCGTCCGCGCAAAAAAAAATATCTAAGAAGTTGGGAATTAATTTAAATAAAACTCTCGTGATTCCCAATGTTATAGACTTAAAAGATTTTGAATTTGATATTGACAAAAGAGAGAAACTACGAGAGTTAAGCATCAAAGAAGGCAATTTTAACATCGTCAGCGTTTCTAATTTAAGAAAAGGAAAGGGGCATAAATATCTGATTGAAGCTTTTGAACAGCTCCACGCCTCTCCCCATTTCCAAGGGGGAGAATTAAAGAGAGGGTTAAAACTCCTTCTCGTCGGTGATGGATCTGAAAAAGTAACTCTACAAAAACAAATAGAAAATTACCAATCCAAAAACAATATCCTGTTTTTAGGCCAAAGGGGCGATGTCTTGGAAATTCTCAAAATCAGCGATATTTTTGTTTTGCCGACTTTTTATGAAGGTATGAGCAATGCTATAATGGAAGCTATGGCTTCCGATCTGCCTGTAATTACTACTAACATAGACGTTAATAAAGATTTGATAAAAAATAATCACTCGGGAATTTTGGTGCCGGTGGCCGATAGCCAAGCCATTGCGGATAATTTAATAAGATTACTTAATACTCCGGAAGAAAGGTTAAAACTGGGTAAAAACGCCTTGGCTGAAATAAAAAATAATTATTCCTTGGACAGAGTTTCCGCAAAAATATCCGCTTTGTTAAAATCAATATGATTCCTAAAAAAAATACCGCCATTTCCATATTAACCGCCGTCTGGAATGAAGAAAAATTTCTGGATAATTTTTTTAGCAGCCTAAAAGCTCAAACTTTTGAAAACTATGAAATTATCTGCGTTGATAACGGATCAACCGATGGAAGTCTGGATAAAATTTTAAAATGGCAAAGATTATTTGGTTTAGAAAAACTTAAAATCATCAATAATACAGTCAATATTGGGCTTACCAAAGCCTTAAATCTAGCACTGGCAGAAGCGCAAGGAAAATATGTCGCCCGGATTGATCCGGACGATTGGTGGGAAAAAGATAAATTAGCCAAACAAATCGATTTTTTGGAAAATCATCCGGATTATGGGATAATCGGCTGCAATCATCTGAATATTTATACTGATAGCGGAAAGAAAAAATATATCCGCTTGCCGGAAACCCACGAAATGATTGCCAAAAAATTGTTCCGGCGTAATCCTTTCGCCCACAGCTGTATCTTAGCTAAAGCTGAACTGCTAAAAAGCGTTGGCGGTTATGATGAAACTATCAAATATGGACAGGATTACGACCTCTGGTTGCGCTGTTTTCCGAAAACCAAATTTTACAATATCCAGGAATTCCTCTGCCAAAGGATGGTGGACAACGGAATTTCCGTCCAAAAACAAAATGCTCAGATGTGGCAAAGCATCAAGACCAGAGCTAAATATATACATCAGTATATACTTAAGTATAACTATTCCCGGAAAAATTATCTGCATCTCCTCGAACCGCTATTGGTAATCCTAACCCCCAACTTCATCAAAAAAATCAAAAGAAAATATTTTTAAATAACTAATTCGCAACATTCGCATTCATTAGCATATTCGCATCATATATTGGCGGCATTCGCATTCATTAGCATATTCGCATCATATTATGAAGATTTTCATCCCCTTCACCCTCAAAGACACCGGCGGCACTTCCACTTTCGCCCAAAAATTCAAACAAGGCTTAGAACAAAGAGGCCATGAAGTTTTTTTTGAATTCCAGAAAGATTATGATATCCTATTTGTCATTGTCCAATGCAATCCCTTGTATCTTTTGCACGCTAAACGGAACAAGAAAAAAATAATCCACCGCTTGGACGGCGTGTATTATTGGTCGGTCGCCAAATGGAAATATCCCCTGTTGAATCTGGCACCCCGTTTGATCCATAAATTCTTTGCTGATTTTACCGTTTATCAAAGCCGGTATAGCCAATATTGCGCCGAAAAATTTCTCGGCAGAAAAAAAGAGGGAAAATTTTCCATAATTTATAATGGGATGGATACTGCTTTATTCTCACCCATAGGAGAAAAAATTGATAATTTGCGGGACAATCCTGATCAAAAAATATTCCTGACTGTTTCCAAATTCCGCCGGAAAGACCAAATTCTCCCATTGATTGAAGCTTTGGAAATATATAAAAATAAATATAACCGGAATTTTAAATTCCTAATTATCGGCGATTTTTCCCGGGAAGTCGCGGATATTCCATCTCAATTTAAAAAATTTACACAGCTTAATTTTATTGGTAAGATAAAAAATGAAGACCTGTCAAAATATGAAAGGTCTTCTGATGTTTTTTTGATGACTCACCTTAATCCTCCTTGTCCGAATAACATCCTTGAAGCGATGGCTTGCGGATTGCCCATTTGCGGCATAAATGATGGAGCGATGAGCGAAATAACAGTTCCGGGAAAAAATAGTTTGCTGATAGATTCCCCGGGAGACGCTTTTTGGAAAAGAAGAATTTATGACACCCAAAAATTGGCGGATAACCTGAATTCCTTGGTAAAAAATGCCAGTTTTTATTCCGACAACAGCCGCCGCATTGTCGAAGAAAAATTTTCTCTGGATGCGATGATAGACAACTATTTAAAATTATTCTAACATTATGCCTAATATTTTTTCCAGCAATTATTTATCCCGCAAACCGGTTGAACTGGCTATGCAAAAATTTGCCAAAAATTTTAATGAACAGCAAAAAGTTCTGGATATTGGCTGTGGAAACAAGCCATACGCTAAGTATTTTAAATGTCAGTATATCGGCTTGGATCCCGTCAAGGAAACTAAGGCTGATATTATTGCTCCGGCTTGGGCCATCCCCTTCTCCGACAATAAATTTGACGGCGTGATTCTGAATCAATCGTTGGAGCATATTGAAAAAACGTCAGAAACCATTTTGGAAATCAAAAGAGTACTGAAACCCGAAGGCTTAGGCATCATAACCGTTCCCCAAACGATGAAAATCCATAGTCTGCCTCTGCCGTCGCAAAACTCGGTATATAACAATTTTGATAAAACAAAAATTAAATACTGGAATAATGATTTTTATCGCTTCACTAAATTTGGACTAATTTCATTATTCAAAGATTTTCAAATTATTGATTTGCGGGAAACTAACGGATATTTTTCTACAATATTCCAGCTGATGAATTATTTTTTTGCCTCTCTGAATATAAAATATGTATTTATCCCTATCTATTTTGTAAATAATGTTTTGGGATTATTTTTTGACTTTATTTTCTTTGTTTTGTCTAAAACAAATGTCCGTATTTTTAAGAGATTTTATGAAACCATCTATCTATCGCTAGCATTAAATTACATTGTGATTGTAAAAAAATAACCATCCAAAAAATGAAACCTCAACAAATTGAAGATCAAAGATATCAAAAAGAAGACCATTGCGAAATAAATTTCGAAGAAAAAATGATGTTTGAAATGCTCGATAACTGGAGCAAGGGCAAAGAGAAATCATCTATTAAGGTGCTCGATATTGGATGTGGTAGCGGATTAATCGCAAAGGAAATAAAAAAAATGGGCTATTCAGTCGAAGGGGTGGATTTTTCCGAGGAAGCCGTCAAAAAAGCCGTTCAAAATGGAATTAATGCCAGCGTTTGCGATTTAGATGGAGGAATCAATAAGTCTGACGGAAAATTTGATATTGTTTGGGCTGGAGATATTATTGAGCACGTCTTTGATCCCATTGGACTTTTGAAAGAAATCAATCGGGTTTTGAAAAATAAAGGCATCCTGATTCTTTGCATTCCTAGCGATGTTGGATTGGTCAGTAGAATAAAGATGCTCTTCGGACACTCTTATCAAGAAATCACTTACAAAAAATCCGGATATCATAAACATCATACTTTTTTTAATTTAAGCTTAATCTCTTTTATGCTGGAAAAAGCTTTTCTAAAAATAAACCATGTCAAAAAAATACTTATTTTGAATAAAAAAAGATATCTGATAAATTTCTTGCCCTCTGCTTTTTACAATGAATTGGTTATAACGGCGCAAAAAAATGAAATATAAAATAATCCTTTTTCAAAAATATTTAAGAAGCCACATCTTAAATTTCAGAAAAAATCTCAAAGAATTTGAGTTTGTTTTAATATTTCCAGAAGAAAGCACAAAAAAACTATATCAACGAATAACCACTTTTGAAAACGAAACTGCTAGAAAAAAGACGAATTTTATATTGTTAATCAGAAGAATCTTGGGCATTCCCAATGCCCGGCTGAAATTTTTTAAAAACGGAGATTTGATTTTTACTTACGGCTGTTTATTATTCACCAATAAGCCTTACTGCGTTTATATTGAAAACGGGATATCGATCTATAAATATGATCCGGTTATCGCCAAAAATCCCCTGGCCAAGTTCATTATTTCTTTTCTAATCAGCAGAAAACAATGCCGGAAATTGATTTTTATGAGCGAGACGGCTCAAAAAAGTTTTCTGTCTTCCGTCAATTACAGCCCGAAAACAATTGAAATTATTAAAAGTAAGTCCGCCCAATGCTATCCGCTAGTTTCCGCAAAGAAAGAACAGCTTGCTAAAATTTTTAATGGAAACTTGCGATTATTATTCGCCGGCACTTTTTATATGAAAGGCGGGATTGAAGTCGTCAACGCCTTTGAAAAATTACAAAAAAATTATCCCGAGATAACGCTCACGATTATAACCCAGTTGGGCGCGTTAAAAAAGGATGACTTGGAAAGAATTGGCGAGATAAATGGAATAAAACTTTTAAATGCCGCCTTTAATGCCCAACAAATGCAAGAAATATTCAGCCATCATGATATATTTGTTTTGCCGACCTACAGAGACAGTTTTGGCATGATTATGATTGAAGTTCTGGCATACGGAATGCCCATTATCTCTACTGACCAATACGCCACTCCGGAAATGGTCATTGATGGCTATAATGGTTTCTTGTATTTCAACCACCCGTTAAAAGATTACGACGAAAATAACTTTAAGATAATCGGAAAATATTATCAGCCGAAAGATTTTTACGCAGAACTTTTCAGATTGCAAAAAGAAGGAAAAATGCAGCCGATTGAAGATTTTTTATATGATTCGATGGAAAAATTTATGCTTAACCCGAAATTATTGGAAAAATTTTCCCGAAATTCCCTTGAATTATATAATAAAAAATTCCACTATAATTTGATTCCCGACCGCATAGAATCGTCTTTTCTTGAAGCCGTGGAGAAATAAGAAACAATCAGCGGAAGTATCGTAAATATTTGCAGAGAGTAAAGATAAAACGAAACGCTGGACACAAATCCGGTATTTTTAGTTAGGAAGAAAATGGCAAAAGCCAGCCCATTGGAAAGGATGAAAGAAACAATAATTAATCCGTTTTTTTTCTGCGTAGTGAAATAATTTATTAAAAATATTTTCACTGGCATAAGAACCAACAAAAAAGAAAGGATGTGTCCTAATTTTAAACTTTCCAGATAATTTTCTCCGTAAATAAGGAGGAAAAGATATTTAAGAAAAATTACAAAGCCGATTAAAAATATAATTCCAATAAAAATATTTTGAATAATAATCTTGCCATAACTAAGTTTGATATTTTTAAAAAGAAGCGGCATATAAGTGGCCGCCAAAGCGGAAAGAAAGCCGGAAATAGTCCCAATTACAAAATAAGTAATGTAATAAATAGCCACAAATTCAAATCCAAAAACAAAAGATATGGCGATGGGCGGAATATTATTATACAGGCCATAAACAAATTTTTGGACGGATACATAAATGCCGTATCTAACATCCAAAAAATTAGCGCTTTTGTTTTTTATTTTTTTCACGACTTCCAGGTAAAATATCCCCTGTAAAATGGTATTGGATAAAAGATACGCAATTATGATCCCCAGTAAGTCAAATTTCAAAAAAATCCCTAAAATCAGAATTATTGTTGAAAATAGATTTATGATTATCGCCCGGATAGCTGATGCCTTAAAAAGCGATTTCCCCTCAAAATAAACATACCAGGTATTAGGAGCGTAAAAGAAGGGAAAAATTAAACCAGCAACAATAAAAGTCCAGCCTAAAATAATTTGTGCTTGGAAAAAAATTTCATAGGCTCCCCAACCAATGATAATCGGTACCCCAATTAAACTAGTCAAAAAACTTAATTTTACCGCTTTGATTATGGCCGCATCCTGATTTTGAGTGACTGATTTCAATGCGGATGTATTCAACCCAGATAGGGCTAAAAGAGAAACCACTGATAAAAAAGACAATACAAATTGATATTGTCCTAATAATTCTTTACTGCTTAAGCGCGTAAAGGAAATTGAAATAAGCAGTCCCGTAATCGCTAAAAAACCATACTTCAGGCTCACCCAAAAACCGTTATTAATAAAATAAGGCAGATCCAGCCCCGCCTTCTTGCTTAAATTCAAAAAAAATAAATTTATTTTAGCCTCCATTTTTCATTATTTAAAAATTTTTATCCCCGGTTCCTTCTGCGCAGTATTACCAGCAACTCATCATGTCTTCTTTTGATCGAACTCAAAATCAATCCGGCGATAAAATTTATAAGCGCAGAAATCGAAAAAAATCCGGCTACTATGAGTGATGGTATATGTCTTACTATCCCCGTATTGACATAATCTCGGATACTATACCAGCCCAGCCCAATCACAAAAAGAAGACTTATACCAGAAAGTAAAGTAAAAAATTGAAGCGGCTTATAGTCACGAAAAAGAGAAACAATGGTATAGAGCACGGTTGTTCCGTCTCTTACAGCATTGAGTTTTGAATGGCTACCATCTTTTCTTTGAAAAAGAGTTATGGGCAATTCTTTTATCCTCATACCTCTCTCCAGAGCCTGGATCGTAATCTCCGGTTCAATGCCAAATCCACTGGCCAGCAGCGCGCTAGACTCGATAAATGCTCTGCCCATCACTCGAAATCCGGACTCCATGTCTTCCAGATTTGTCCTGAAGATGACATTGAGAGCTTGGGTCAAAAATTTATTACCAAACCAATGGCTGCTTGAAAATGCCGCGTTATTTTTTTTATGGATCCTGTTCCCCACTGTCATATCCGCTTCTCCGTTTATAATCGGCGCCAGCAAACTATGGACATCTTTTGCGAAATAAGTATCATCTCCATCCACCAAAACTAGGATATCTCCCCGAAATTCATCAAAAATTCTTTGAACCGCGTTGCCTTTTCCCTGTTTTTTTTCGGAGACAACCCAGGCGCCAGAATTTTTTGCCACTCTGGCTGTCTGATCGTACGAATTGTTATCAACGACTAAAATTTCAGCTTGAGGAAGTTCGGCTTTAAAATCAGCAGTAACTTTAGCGATTGTTGATTCTTCATTATAGCATGGAATCGCTACCACAATCTTCGGTTGCGCATTTTCTTGCATAATTTTTAAATTTATTTCAATTTTAACGAGGGAAATATCTTTTTCAGATATTTTTTTATTTGCCCCTTGGCTGATTCGGTCTGCTGGCCGGTTATTTTTTCTAAATCGGCGAATATTTTATTTATATCCGCAGGGCACTTTTCGTAATTTTTCAAAATGAAAAGATTTTTGACTTTAGTTTTGGCTAAATTAGCTTCCTCAACTCCCGTAAAAAGTTCCTCTTTCATTTTTTCTCCCTTCCGCAGGCCGGTAATCCTCATCTCTACGTCTTCTCCGGGAATCAAATTTTTACTGCGCACCAAGCACTGGGCCACTTCATAAATCCTGATCAATTCGCCCATATTCAAAATATGGATGGCATCTTTGAATTTTCCGGCTGTGCTTTCAATGACGAGCTGAGCCGCTTCGCGAATGGACATAAAAAACCGCATCATATCTTTATGCGTGATCGTGACGTATTTGTAATTTTCAATCTGCCGTTCAAATAGGGGCAAGACCGAACCGTTGGAATTGATGACATTGCCGAAGCGGACAATGTTAAATTTAGTGGTTCTAGCGTTTAAGCCCCGGATATAATATTCGCAAATCTTTTTTGTGGCTCCCATAATACTGGTCGGATTGACCACCTTATCCGTCGAGATAAAAGTAAACATTTTTACTTTATTTTCCAGCGCCGCATCAATCACATTTTTTGTTCCCATAACATTATTTGTGATAGCTTCGTCGGCGTTATCTTCCATCAGATACACGTGTTTATAAGCGGCCGCGTGGAAAATCAGATCCGGTTTTTCTTTCCGAATGACCGCGTTTAATTTATCCTTATTGAGGATATTGCCAATTATCAATTTGCATTTTCCCCTGGCTTCCCGTTCCCGCAAAGATTGATCTAGATTAAAAATCAGATATTCCGAACTGTCATAAACAACGACTTTTTTCACTTTCAAATCCACCAGTTGCCTGACAATTTCCGAACCGATAGAACCGGCGCCGCCGGTGATCAATATAGTTTTATTTTTATAAAAATTTATCAACTTCTCGATATTTTTATCGATGAACGGCCGCCCTAAAAAGTCATCAATGCTGATATTTTTTACTTCCGCGTATTTTACTTCGCTGCGGCTGATTATCCTTTGGTTGCGGGGAACGATTTTAATTGGAGTCCGGTTAGTGATGTTCTCCAATAAAATCTTCCTGACCAGCCCGCCGTCCGTGGAAGGAATAGCCATGATCATCTCATCGATTTTGAATATTTTGTTGATTTTGGAAAGTTCCGCGATCCGGCCCAAAATTTTTATCCCGTTGGATTTTTCCATTTCATCATCCGCAAAGCCGATCACTTTGCAATCGCGGTGGTTTTTTCGGATATCTTTTTCCAATAATCGGCCGGCCTTCCCCGCTCCGATGATTAAGATATTTTTATATATTTTCATGCTGTGATTTTTTAAGGGTATTTAAATTCCGTTTATAAAAATTGTAAGTTTTCTTGAGTCCCTGCTCCAAAGAAGTTAATTTAATTTTGTCGCTTAAAACATTTTTTCCCGCCGGACAGATTATTTTTTCTGAAATTTTCTGGTCGTTTACGAGAATTTTTTTTCCGACAATTTTGCTGATTAAGCCTAAAATATTTTTAATCGTTGAAAGTTTATCCGTACAGATGTCGAATGTCCCTGCCAGTTCTTTTTTTACCGCATAAGCGCTAATTTTTCCGATATCGCCGGCAAAAATAAAATCCCGCTTGGCTTTTTTATCATTAATCTCCACGGGTTTTTTATCCAAATAATTGTAGAATATATTCGCCACCAGGCTGCCGGGCCGGCCGGGAATTTGATACGGGCCGTAAGTATTAAAAAGCCTGAAAATAGCCAATTTTATGCCTTTTTGGCGGGCATAATCTTGGTATATTTTTTCCAGCTGGATTTTCCGCTTTGCGTATTCCGAATCCGGATTAGCATAGACGGCGGCGGAAGAAAACAGGACCAGCTGGACGCCTTTTTGCAGATTGGCATTTTCAAGCAACTGCTGTTCGGCCTTCTTAAACAATACTCCTTTCTTAATTTTATTGTCAATCAGATGGATGATGGCATCATAGCGGCCGGTTATTTTTTCCCGATACGGATCAGCTTTGATGAATTTGTCTTGCCTTTTCGGAAAAATCGATTTTTTTCTGTCCAAAGAAAAACAGGCGAAACTGGCAGACAACGAATCCGCTATATTCCTGCCAACAAATCCCTCTCCACCTAAAATTAAAATTCTTTTTTTACCCATCAATCTAACTTTATGAACTTTATGAACTTTCTAACCTTATAAACTTATCTCCCCCCACCACTCCACCGTCTTTTTCAATCCTTCCGCAAATTTAACTTTCGGTTCGTAGCCGAACCATTTTTTGGCTTTGCTGACATCGGCATGGGTATGGCGTACGTCGCCCAGCCGTGTTGGTCTTTTTTCCAAAACTATTTTTTTCCCGCTATATTTTTCAATCAGTTTTTTGACTTCCAGAAGGCTGGTTCTTTCTCCATGGGCAATATTGAAAAATTCTCCGCCAAATTTTTTCTTAAATTGCATCGCTAAAATATTAGCTTCTACTACATTATCCACATAACAAAAATCCCGCGACTGCTTACCATCCCCTTCCAAGAAAGCTTTCTTTTTGGAAGGAAAATACAGCGCATTGAGCCAAGCGGAAACTACCGTCGAATACGGCGAGTCGCCATATTGTCCCGGCCCAAAAACATTAAAGTATCTTAAACAGACCGTATCCAATCCGTAAAGATGGCTGAACATTTTGCACATCAATTCATCGGTATATTTTTGCAAAGCGTAAGGCGCCTTGGGATCGGCCGGATTGTCTTTTTCCCTGGTCGGCAGGACTTTCGCTCCGCCGTAAACTGAGGAAGAGGAAGAATAAATCACTCTCTTGACTTTATAGTCGCGGCATTTTTCCAGCAGCATGGCTGTTCCCCCGATATTATTTTGCGTGGTCCGGCCCGGATATTTCACGCTGAAACTCACTCTGGGCACATAAGCAAAATGAAAAACATATTCCGGCCGATGTTTCTGGAAAAGCTTTTCCAAAAAATTTTCGTCTGTCATGGAACCTTTATGAAAAATGATGTTCCGCGGCACGGCTTCTTTTTTCCCGGTCGCGAAATTGTCAAAACCGACTATTTTGGCTTTGGGAAAGCGTTTTTTCAGCTGCCTAGCAAAATTGCTGCCGATAAATCCGGCACAACCGGTAATAAGAATTGTCATATTTTTGCTTATTTATTGCCTTATTATTACCTCTCTATTATACTAAAAGTATGCTAAATATTCAATTGCCGAGCTTTATCAAAAAACCCAATTTTCTTTTAGCGCTTCTGCTGGCGGTTTTTTTTCTGAAAGGCGTTTTTTTAGCCGTCCTTTTTCCGATGTTCAAAGGACAGGACGAATCCCGCCATTATAACACGATCCAGTATCTGGCCGAACCACAGGAAAAAAATTGGGAAATTATTGATACCAGAAACCCGGAAAACAAAATTGCCCAGGATAAGGAAAGATTGGAAACCTATAGATTTTCCCAGGAAATAAAAGAAACCATCCGTTTGACCGATCTGAATATTCCGCGGCAGGAATTTTTCGCGAAAAATTCTTTTACCCTAAGCGCCGTCGGAGAAAATGAAATTCAAATCGATTCTCTGAAAGGCCTGTCTTATAATCAAACATATCCGCCGGATATTTTGCGGAGCCAGAATTTTTACCACCGGCTGGTTTTGCCGCTGGAAAAATTTTTCGCCCAAGAAAATATCTTCGTGAGATTTTATTTAATCAGGATTTTTTCGGTCCTGTTGGGAACTTTGATAATTTTTCTTTTTTACCAAATAATTAAAAGTGCTGGTTTTTCAATTAAAAATAGCCTGCTCCTAACTTCCCTTGCGGTTTTCCAGCCTAAATTTTCCACTTATCTGTCCAATATAAATTACGATGCTCTGCTTATTTTGGCTTTTGCTCTTTTTACCCTGGCTGGTATCTGGGTCTTAAAGAATGGCTTTGGCTGGAAGAATGGCAGTTTGCTACTATCGGCGCTGGCTTTAGGCCTTTTAGCTAAAGGCACCTCTATCGCGCTCCTGCTGATGTTGCTCTTTTTGATCGCTTACCAAATATATAAAATTTACCAAAAAACGGCCGACAAAAAAAAGGCGCTCATTTATATTTTTACCCTTTTATTTTTACTCATTCTGGTTCTTTGGTTGTTCTCCGCTAAATATAATATCTTCAGCCTCCTGCCCATCCAAGAGAATCTCTCCCTCAAGGAAAATATTCTTTCTTTCAAAGATTACGTCTTTAAAACCTCTTCCATAATTTCCGTTTCCAAAAATTATTGGGGAG
>CAYTIK010000002.1:0-41423 GCA_964438025.1 uncultured Bdellovibrionales bacterium | reverse complement strand
GGGGAGACCTGGGCTGGACGCGCGACAATATCGACAAATATTTGATCTATATTATCTGGCTGGCCGAATTTTTGGCTGTTTTTGGCTTAGGTTGGCTGTTTTTTTCCAAAAAGAAACTGGATTTTTTGCCGGAAAAAAAATATTTGTTCTTCTCAATTTTAATGATTTTTGTCCTGCAATTCAGTATCCGCCTCTACGATTGGAGGGTTCTCAATGATTTGGGCGAGATCCTTTTGGGTACGCCGGGGCGCTATTTCCTGCCTAACCTGGCCGCCCACCTTATTCTCGTTGCAACCGGCCTGGGCTATCTTCTGCGCCAAGAAAAATATTTGGAGAAAGTTTTGACGGCCGGATTGATCCTGATGTTCTTTTTTGCGTTTTATCAAATTTTTAACGTTATTCTCCCGCGTTTTTATTTATGAAAAATTTCTCCCACAAACATCTCTTTTTAATCATCTTGCTACTGGCGGTTTTTTTCGTTTTTTTCCGCCTGGTCAAGCTCTGGTCTTTTCCTGACACCAATTGGAAATTAGCCAAGGGAGAAAAAATAGATTTGGAAGTCGCCAAATCGCTCAACCAGAAATTTATCGCTTCACGCGACAACTTGTCCCGGATTGATATTCTTTTTAGCGGTTCCGGCATCAAGCCGGGCGGCATTATTGACCTGCAGCTTAGCGATGAAACTTGCCGGCAGGTTTTAAGAAAAGACTCGCTGAAAGTTTCGTCTTTAGACGCGGAGAATTCTTATCCTTTCCGTTTTGCCAAAATCGCCGCTGCGGAAAATAAAATTTTCTGCCTTTCTCTGACTTATGCTCCCCGCTTGGAAAACGGCAAGAAAGCAAAAATATTTTTACTGGAAAACTCGCCCGCCGGCAGCGAACTTTTTTCCGTAGCTGGAGAAAAATTAGCCAACCAAGCTTTGGCCATCCGCCCGGCTTACCAAAATGAAAATCTTTGGGGCAACATCCGTGAAATGAATCAGCGGATTTCGCAATACAAGCCGTGGTTTTTGAAAAGTACCTTCCTCAACTTCATCGTCTTCTCTTTCCTTATTTTTTCCTTCGCCCTAGTCACCCTCCTCATTCTTCTATAACAGAATCAGCGAATTAATCCGAAATATCCAAACCAAAAAACTGGCAACCGCAGCCGCTTTTATTTTTCATCAATAGCTGCTTTCATTTTTCATCCATTCATCCATTAATGGTTGAATGGATGAAAAAATCCTAACAACTAAAAAATCCAAGGGCTATCCTTGGACTTTTTTTACACCCATACACAAATAAAATTGAGGACCGTCCTCAATTTTATTTTATCCGGATTTTTGGTTTTTTAGTTGTTTTTTAAGAAATTCAAGCTTTCGATTAAAAGATCTCCGACTTTCGGATCAATCCCATTTTTGAATTTTAGCAAAGATCTTTTCTCAATATAATTTATCATCCATTCCAAGTGTTGGTTGATTTGCCTTTCAAATACGGCGATAAGTTTTTCCTTGACTTTACTCTTAAAAAACCAGCTATTTTTTATTATTTCTATCATTTTTTCAATTTCCTGGATCAGCCTGATCCGAGAAAGCAAAACCGTCTTATCGGCTTTATTTTTAATTAATTTCAGGACCGCATAACGATTAATATTGTCATCCACCGCTTTAAGATTGGTTCTGGTCCGAAAAACTATTTCTTTTTCTTTAAAATTTCCCGCTTCGTCAGCGGCGGTTATTTTAAACTGATGTTCGCCCAGATGCTGGAAAGCCAGGTCGATTTTGTTGCCAATCAAATTAACGCCGTCCCATGTTGCCTGGGATTGAATTTTTTCCGCCGGAGATTGATTATCTGTAATTTGATAAGTTATCGTAATAATTTGATTATTCAGATAATTTTTATTCTCTTCTGGAGACGCAATGGAAATTTCGGGAGCTATCGTATCCTGATTTTCAGTCGTAATCTCACTCCCTGCTACGTTAATTTTTTTCTCTTCTTCTTGGCCCAGAGTGGCAGTTCCGATTATTTCTACCGTTGATTCACTGGCTATTCCCGTATCCGGATCTTCGGTAATTTTTGCCGCCTCAATTTTATATTCCCCGTCTCCCGTGCCTTGCGTCAGAATTTTATATTCTCCGTCATCAGGATTAGGAATGGTTAAAAATTCATTTTCCGTTCCGGAACCGGAATAATACGCGCCGTCTATTTCATTGATAATTTCGCCGGTGGCAAAATCCTTCCCGACTTTTTTCCCATCCGGCGCCACAACCTGGATGTCGATGGGGGAATACACCGAAACAAACAATAAATCTCTAATTAAATTGCTTTCCACCACATCATCCGGCTCTACACCGGTTAAAATTTTTATAATCTCCTTTTGGGCGTTGGTAGGCAGTTCTCTGTGCGAAGAATCTAATTCTATAACTTCATCCGCAAAAATATTTTCACTTTTGGCAGACTCAAGGGGGACAGTTCCATCTCCATTATTATAAACAATGCCTCTGTCTCCAATAATTGGAATCTCAAAACCATGCGGATAGCCATGTTCCCAATATTCCCCCATATCAGCATCCACCACTTTGAATCCTGTGGTTGTGCTACCTTCATCATTCACATTTCCAACAATCTTATCAAACTCCACCTTTAATAATTTTTCTTTTTGTATATCCAAATTAAGATTTTCAAGGAAGGTATTAATCGGATAGTTAGTAGCGTTATATTCTTTTAACTCATTTCCGTTATTCACATCATACAGATATCCATAAACCGGAAGAAGTTCTTTGACGGAAGTAATTTTGCTTTGAATATAGTGGAATAAATCATACCCGTTCTCTGCGGCTTCTTGTGAAAATTTATGCTTTAAATAAATATCCGAGAGATTAAGAGTAAACGCTCCCGCTTCCCATTTCAAATACGCTTCCGGCGCTCCATTGTTGGGAGTTCCGAGAGTTATTAATTGATTGATATCATTATTATAATCACCAGATTCTATATATTCTCTCGCTAAAAGTCCGCCCATGGAATGAGCGACAATATCCACTTTCGGCCAACCCGCCGTATTTTTTATTTCGGCAATTTTATTTTTTAAGAGCCGGGCATTTTCAACATTGCTGTTTCTCCATTCATAGGGAAAAGTAAACAAGTTTTTCTCGGGCACATATCCATTTTGGATAAATTCTTCATATAAATTATCATACGTATGAAAAACCGGATCGATTTGCCAAACCCCCTCTTCTTTTTCCGAACCCAAAATTCCGGGAATTATTATTACCGGATCGCGAAAATTTTCCGCAGTCAGCCAATCGGAAAAATTAACTTCTCCTTCAAATTTTCCATACCAGCAAGCATTAGGTGAATCGCATATTTTTGGCGGACCAGCGGGAGTTCCCCACCAGTTATATCTAAAATCAAAATTATTCCCGGAAGATCCGGAATAGTAAACGTCAAAATCGGAATTATTGGAAAACTTGTTTTTGTTTACTTTTATCCTGTCCGGATTTTGATTACTGACATAAATCGCCGTTTCATTGTCATGAAAATTACTTTCTTCAGCATAAAACCATCCTCCCAGAACATCGATGCCGCCGGTTATATAGCCGTAAGCTAAAGCGCTGTTGAATATGGATTTCCCTCTCATGGTAGTGGCGCTATATCCTCCTCCGCTTACATCCGCATTTCTCATTATTAATTTTCCCTCTGCCTTTACCGCTATTGAATAACCCCATGGGCTTTCAGATTTTTTAAAAACCACCGGATTTCCCTTTGTTCCGCTTGCGACCATTGTGCCATAAATATCTATTCCTCTGCCGTCAAAAGTTATCGTTACTCCTTGTTTAATGACCAAAGTCGCGCCCGATTCAATTAATATGTTACTGTTTATTGTTTTATTTGCATTCCATTCTGTATATTCCGAAATTATTTCTTCTCCCTCGGCTTGAGCGCCAAAATATTCGAGAGAAAATATTTTAGCTGAAGAAACCGGAGCCAAAATAAAAATAAAAATAAGGAAACCAATTAAAAAATGTCTACTTGATTTTGGTTTCATTTTTTTGTTTTCTATAAATTATTATTAAAACTATATTAATAAATGGCCAGATAAATAAAGCGAAAAATTTTAACCATTTTAAATGGTAAATATAAAACATTCTAGATTCGATATTAACTAAAAATGATAAATTTCCTAAAATAGAAAAAACCACCAATCCCAAGAGCCACTTCTTGGAAAATCCCCAAGTTATCAATCCAATTATAAAAGAAACTACCAACAGCGCGATGGATATTTTTAGATCTATGTCCGGATACGAAAACATATTTTTTCCCACAACCTCCGCAAAGTTTTTTATTTTGTGAAAATTGCTTTGGCTTAAATTAATTAAAAAACTAAATATTGCTCAAATTATATCACGACACAAAAATACCACAATAGCAAACTATATACAACCTGCTACACACAAAATGCGCCATAAGCCATATATCCTTTAATGGTTGAATGGATGAACAACCAATTTCATTTGAAAGTAGCTCAATGGGCCCTTTATCCATATACATACAAACACGCGCAAATAAAAAATATTTACCCCAGCAATTCTTTTAATAAACGATGTCCGGGATATTTATCTAATTGATTCGTCCGATATTTAAAATCTTTATTCTTATTACTTCTATTTAATTCATTTAAACAACGCGTAATCCAAACATTATATTCTTCTCCTTTATCATGCAGCCAATGTTCTATTTTTGTAACCGTCTGGCAGCTAACTTTCATTTGTTTCATTATTTCATCATACCCCTTCCCTTCAACAATCATCTTTGCCACTTGGATTCTCCTGGCCATCATAACCGCTTCACCTGGAGTTAAAAGACCTACAAAAAAATCAACTATCTCTTTTTTTGATTTTAAATTAAAAATTATTTCAAAAAAATCATTTATAATTCGATATTTTTCCCTTGGATCAATCTGATAAGATTTAATCTTTGCCATAAAAAAATTTATAATTTTTAACAGCTCTAAAAAAAAATTCTTTATCCATTCATCCATTAATGGTTGAATGGAAGAATAAAAAACCTTATTTTTATAGTATAATAACTATTTTTTATAAAAATAGCTTTGATTGTAATTTACAAACTATGTTAAAAACCTAGATTTTAAATAAGCGTAGTATTCCTCGTTTTTGGCATTAGCTGTAGTGTATTTTTGCAGAACTTTTTCCTGCGCTTTTTGGCTCATTTCCAGTCTCAATTTAGGCTCTAAAATGAGCCTGGAAAGCTTATTTACCCACTCGCGGGTATCAGATGCCAGAAAGCCATCAATCCCGTCTAAAATCGCCTCTTGGAAGGTCTTGGTAGCGCTGGAAACAGTGGGCACTGCCACTATCCCCGCCTCGAAAAATTTGAGTTCGGACTTGGACTCGCAAAACGGGTTGCCCATTTCGAGGGGTGCTAAGTTGATATCTATGGAAGCAATATTGGCAAAATGTTTTTCGCGCGGAACATAAGGCAACTGTTTGATTCGCTCTTTGAATTTATGCAATTTATTTTCCACATCCAGCGGTCCAACTAAAAATAATTCCACTTGTGGAAATTTTTCCATAATCTGCATCAGCGCTTCCGTAATTACCGCAAAATCTTTGTTGTGAGAAAGAGTGCCGGAAAAATAACCAAGTTTGATAGAATTTTGTCCGCCAGCCGGCGGATTGAATTTCGAATGATTAATTTTTTCCGCTATTTTTATATCATTTTTGGATAATTTGTTCGGCACGATGAAAACTTTTTTTCCGTACTCTCGTAATTTATCGGCTAGATAGATTGTTGTGGTCGTGCAAACTTTAATGTAAGGATCTTTCAATATTTCCGCCCCTACCCCATCATTTTCATACATTTTCCTTTCCCATGAATTAATTTCTTTTTGATAATCCATTTCTTTGAAATAGCGGGAATCAAAAATTAAGTCGTCCGTTTCAAAAATAATTTCTTTGCCTTGCGTTTTTATTTTTTCGATTAATTTTCTAACCTTGGCAGTAAACAAAACCCGGTGGAAAATAAAAATCTGGAATTTATCCGCATAGCTGGTTAAAAACGGATTATCCTGAATGGCAATAGAACATTTAAAACCTTGCATCTCTAATTCTTCCGCCACATTGGCTGTGCGATAGCGCGCGCTATCGCCTACTCCAGAGGTTATGAAAAGGATATCGCCGGGTTTTACTTTTCGGAATAAAACTGCCAGCAGACTGATAATTCTCCGGCCTCCGCTAAATAAGCCCTCCTGTTGGAGAATTTTTACTGCCTTGCCGAGCCTGATTAAAAAAGTTTGCATAAAAATTATTTAAACTCAAATTTCAAATCCTTGATCATGGTTTGTTCCTGGGTAAATTCCCGGCCGCCTTTCTTGATGGTCGCCTTGACCGGCACGTCGCCCACGCCGGATTGTTTCTGGATCAAAAGCCGATAATTATTTTTATCAAAATTAGCCGGCAATTCGTATTTCAGGCGGGCATTGGTCTCTCGGCCGATCAAAACATGCACGATGAAACCGAAGTAAGTTTTATCTTTTTCTTCTTGGATGTTTGGATAACTCACCATTTCTCTTTCCAAAAGGTTGGCGCCTTTGGGAACGTAGACCCGCAGATAAGAATGATAATCGCTGGTGCGCCAATCGCCGTAAGGCGCCGTATTTTTATACAGAATATTCAAATCCACCACCGGCTTTTCCTGATCCAAATCGATCCGGTAAGTGATGGTTCGGCGCATATAATAATCTGTTTTCAGCGCCCCCATGTTGGCATCTACTGCCATCAAAAAATCCGAACCCCAGCCGTAAGCCACCCGGCCGTCCCAATAAACTTCCGCCGCTAAATTCTGTAAGTCTGGATCCTGAAAATTCAGCATGATATTTTTATTTTGCAATTCTTCCAGAAACAGTTCTGCCAGCTTGGGGATATTATTGAGCTGCGTCAATTTATCAACTAAAATCGCCGCCATTTTTTTCATTATGGCTTTGCGATTTTGCGTGTCGATTTCCGGATTCATGATATAAGCCTTTTCCACCTGCTCTTCTAGCCTCAAAACCGCATTTTGGCTATTATATTCGCCGGCATAACCGGGAACGGTAACCGGACCGGTTAATTTTAAAATGTCCAGCAAGACATCCGAATTGACCGCAATCACCCCGTCAAAGTTGGAATTTTTTCCGGCCAAACGGTAAAAATATTTAGCTTTTTCCACATTAGTGGGAAAATCCGGAGAAAAATTGGAATCGCGGAATTTCCACTTTTTGAGTTGCATCATCCGGGTAAACGGATAAGGCGGAGTGACTTTGGCGGTAATCCGCTGGTCCAGTAGGTTGGCATCTTCAAAATAAGTATACGTCACCTGCCCATTCTTGATTTTAATCACTGCATATTGCCCCAAAAATCCGCCGCCGGGCCGCAGTTCCATATTATTTTGCAGCATCAATAGAAAACTTTTTTCCACATTGTCGTTTTTTGTCAAGGCTTCCGCCAGGCTATTTACCACATTGATTTCTTTTTTAGTATCGGCCTCAATGGGAAGTAATTGGGATATTTTATTCAAAACTGACAAAGAATTTACCGCGATGCTCACTTTATTATCTTTAGCATAGGAGACAATAAAAAATCCTCCGACTAATATAACAACCATCAAAATCAGACTGATGATCCATTTCTTGGTTAAAAATCGACTCATTAATTTTTCTTTTTTTAATTATTAATACCATTTGAAAAGAACTGGCATAATAACCAGAGTTTTCATTAAATTCAATCATTTATAATTTAAACCAGATAATTTTCCATTAATTTAATGTGGTCGGCTTCGACTTGATTCAGGGCATTGAACAAAATGCGGATGTTGGTTTCTGTCGCTTCCTGCAGGAATTTAACGTAAACCTGCGTCGCGTGTTTTTCCAACGCGACGGTGGCTTGAAAATTTTCCATATCTTCATCCGCGCATTCTTGCGGTACAATGACCGGCGCTGGTTTGCCTAAAAGTTTAGTGGCGATAACCGCGTGCTCCAATTCTACTTTTGCCAAACGTTTAAACATCGCTTTCACTTCATAAGTTTTGGCCTTGCCAGCCATACAGGTATAAATCGCCGAGGCTTTGACTTCCAGATTATAGGTTTCTTCCAGATTTTTACGCGAAACCTCGCTGATTTCTATTTTATCATTCAAAATTGGTTTCGCTTCTTTTCCTGATTTGATAAAATTTCCCGGCGCTCCGCAAAACGGGCACTCCGTTGGTTTACCTTCGCCGAGGTATGCGTCTCCGCAAATTTGACAGATATAAGTTTGCATAAATAATTATTGAAAAAAATTAGATTATAAGGTAAGATAATTTTATGCCATCTTAGCTCCCCGTAAAATTCCGAGGCGGAATAACGGGGCAAGCAGTTGGTAGATTTATCCGCCCGCGTAGCTCAGTTGGTAGAGCGATGCATTCGTAACGCATAGGTCATCGGTTCAATCCCGGTCGCGGGCTCAATTTGTAAACTTTAGCCAGCTTGTCCCGTAGTCAAATCGTAGATTTGTACTACTGGGATTCGATCCTGGCAGATGGCTCCAGAAAAAATACTTTATCCATTTTATTTTATACATTTTACTAATTTCTCCCATTCCTCATCCACCATCCGCTGCATTTTTTCCAGCGTGGATTTATTTTCCGCAGAAAAAAGATGCTTGAATCTCCCTTGGGTTTTCAAAAATTCCTCAATCGGCTTGCGCGTAGCAACTTGCCTGGTTATTTTGTATTGACCTCTTTCTATTTCATACAACGGCCAAAAATTAGTTTCCGTAGCTAGAGTAGCCACTTTCACATATTGGGAAGTCGGAAATTTCCAATTATTGGTGCAAGGCGAAAAAACATTCAAAAAAGCCGGACCTTCTACTGCCAAAGCTTTACGCGCTTTCATTTTTAAATCTTCTAAAAAGGCGACATTGGCTTGCGCCAAATAATCAATACCATGCGCCTTGACGATTTCCATCAAGTTTTTCCGCAACTGGGTTTTGCCGATTTTTTGATTTTGGCCAATTGGCGTAGTTTCCGTTTCCGCGCCATATGGCGTAGCGCTGGAACGCTGGTTCCCCGTATTCATATAGCCTTCGTTGTTATAACAGACATACAGAAAATCATGGCCTCTTTCCAAGGCGCCGGATAATGATTGCAATCCAATATCGTAAGTTCCCCCATCACCTCCAAAAACAATAACCTTAGATTTCTGGCTAATCTTTCCTTTTTCTAAAAGTATTTTTTGCGCCGCTTCAATCCCGGAAGCAGTGGCCGAAGCATTCTCAAAGGCATTATGGATATAGGATGATTTCCAAGCCGTAAAAGGATAAATCGTGGAAGTCACTTCTAAACAGCCGGTAGTATTCACAATTACAACCGGAGTTTGGACTTCGCCCAAAATCGTCCGCACAATCGTTGGAAAGGCGCAGCCGGCACAGGCACTGTGGCCAGAAGATAAATATTTATTTAATTTTTTGTTCATCGGCTTATTTAGATATCAATTATATTTTTTCAACTTCTTTTACGCCAACTTCTCTCAAATTATTTTCTATATCAAACAAAAGTTCGTCTATTTTTTGTCTGACTTTTTCTATTTCCTTCAAAAATTCTTCGTACATTTTCTGGATTTTGGCTATTTGTTTGCTAATTTCATCTTCGATTGAAGCTTCTTCCAAAGTTATTCTCTCTAAGGATTCTCCTTTTTTAATTTTTTCCTTAATCTCATCGACTAAAACATTTACCACCTCTTGAGCTTTTTCCCCTAATTTCATGCCTTCAATCCTGATCTCCTGAATTTTAATTTCCTGCTCTGTTTTTATTTTTTCGAATTTTTCCGATGAAATCATGATCGAATCGTTGACTCGTTTAATACTTTCTTCTCCACGCGTTTTTATGCTATCCACTTCCGTCCTTATCTTAAATTTTACTTCTTTTTCGAATTTTTGAAATTCCTCCCAGCTGGAAGCGCTCTTTCTTCCATCAAAGCTCTCTTCTGCTGCTTCTTGTTTGAGCGCCTTAATCTTATCCCGCTCGCTTTGGATCATATTGGAATCCGATTGCGTATGGCCCATATTTTTAACTTTTAATTATTTCACTGGTTATATAATTAATTTTATTTTCCAATTTATTTTTTTTCAAATCGGTAAAAACTTTTTCGATATCAGTTTGCAGAATATCTCGGCCGCCCAAACCATAAATATAGCTTTTAGCTTTTAGATTATAGTTTTTAGAATTATGCAAACTGTTTACGATTTCGGTATATAAAGGAGGGAAGGTGCCAATGGATTGAGAGCGGTCTAAAACTGCGATGGATTTGGCATTTTTTAATGCTTCCGCCGCTGCCTGATGCGGAAAGGGACGGAATAAATTTATTTTTAATAGTCCGGCTTTTTGTCCCTGCTGGCGCAAATTATCCACTGCTTCTTTGGCTGTGCCAGCGGCTGAACCCATCAGAACAATCACTTCTTCCGCATCTGCCATTTGATAAGTTTCAAAATAATTTTTTTGCCGGCCGCTTATTTTTTCAAATTCTTGGGAAATTTCTTTATATTCCGCCATTGCTTCTTTCATCGCTTTTTCCTGGTCAATCTTAAATTCAAAATAACTATTCTGTAAAACCAACGGTCCGTAAGTCACTGGATTTTTCGAATCCAGCAAACTATTTTCCTGAGTAAAATCGCCCACCCATTTTTTCACCGTTTCATCCGCTAAAATTTCCAAATTTTCCACGCAGTGCGAAGTATTGAAACCGTCCATAATCGACATAACCGGCAGAGAAATTTTTTCCGCCAGTTTCATGGCAATGAGGGTATTATCATAAATTTCCTGGGAATTTTCCGCAAAAAGCTGTATCCAGCCGGCATCCCGGGCGCCCATCACATCAGAATGATCGCCATGGATATTGATCGGAGTAGAAAGTGCCCTTGCGGAAACCACCATCAAAATCGGCAAACGTAAGCCGCTGGCGACATATAAAATTTCATTCATAAGCGCCAAGCCTTGGGAGCTGGTTGCGGTTGCCGTCCGCGCTCCGGCCGCGCTGGCTCCTACGCAAGCGGAAAGGGCACTATGTTCGGATTCTACCTGGATAATTTCAGTTTTTACTTTTCCATCGCTTTTCATCCTCGCAAAAGATTCCACAATCGGAGTTTGCGGAGTAATCGGATAAACCGAAACGACATCAATTTCCAATTGGCGTAAAGCTTCGGTCGCCGCCATCGCTCCCGTCAACGCTATTTTTTTGTCAGTCTTATTTGTCATATTTGTCTTATTTTAACATTCTAATAGCCTCAACAGGGCATTCAGCCATACAAACTCCACAACCTTTACAAAAATTATAATTTACCTGGGCTTTCTTTTTAATTTTGCTATCCGGTCCTTTTTCTTCTATCAGTTCGACGCACGCTTCCGGACAAAAAGACACGCAACGGCCGCAACCGGTACATCTTTCCTTATCGACTTTTGGATGCAAATAACTCCAACTCCCTGTTTTGGGAGCATATTTGGTATCATATTTTATGACTGCGCCTTTTTCCATGATATTTTTACAAATTACGAATTTTTTACTAATATACTAATGATATAAACCAAAATTAGTATATTCGTATTTGATTAGTAATTAGTAAAGATTAGATGCTCTCATATGCCCTCCCGATTGCCTCAACATTCTTATTGCAAGCAATTTCCCCTATTTTCTTCTCAAAAATTTCTTGAAACTCTTTTTGAATGCTTTCTAATTTAGCCACTTGCGTAATCTGCACGATTTTTCCCAAAATAACCGTGTTGGGCCGAGGTTGTCCGATAATTTCCAAAGAAATTCCGCTGGCATCCACCGCATAAATTTTTCCGGAAAATTTCAGCTGCTGGCCAAGTTCTTCGGATTTTTTAACTGAATTTATAATTAAAATCGTGCTTTCTTTTAAGCCTTGGGTTATATTTTCCGTTTCCAAAAGCGTATCGTCCAAAACTACTATCACATCCGGATTTAAAATCGGTTCGTGGGTGCGAACTTCCTTATCTGAAACCCGTAAAAAAGTCCGCGTCGGTGCGCCACTTCTTTCCGGCCCAAAACTAGGAAAAGCTTGCACAAATTTCCCTTCCAAAACCGCTCCTTGAGCTAGAATTTCCGCCGCTGTTTTAGCCCCTTGCCCGCCTCGAGCAAAAAAGATTATTTCCAATTTACCCCCACACCAAAAACTTCCAGACTTAGACGTGGAAGCTGAAAATTGAGTATTTGATAAACAACAACTACCACCCCTATTTTGAACACCGGCTTTTTGGTGTGGGGGCATGTTCGGATTATTCATTTTTTAATTATAGCACAAAAAATAAGAGGGCAATAATCGCTGTTATCACCCTCATACTGCTGAATTATACTCTTTTTGCCAGTTATTTAAATCAATTACGTAATAGCCGATTGAAATAACTCGGAAAATAAATCCGACTCCAAACGAAACGATATAAAAATGAAAAAAAATCTCGTTTCTCGGAAAAGTGACATCCAAATAAATGAACCCGGCCATAATAAAGTAAAAAACCATCGTCATTTTACCCGGAATGTTTATTTTCCACCTTTCCCAAACTGCCTCAGCTATCTCAGAAAGCCGCCGACATTGGTTCTTTTTCCAAGCTAATCCAATTCCAATAATACCTATAGAAAAAGGAAGAGCTTCTCCCCAAATAATCATCTCAATTATTTTAGGATCGATGTTTTTCATTTTCAGTAAAATCCAGATTGAAACAGAAAAAACCATTACTTTGTCGGCACCAGCATCAATCGCCATTCCTTTTCCTCTAAAGTTTCCAATCTTTCTGGCGATTATGCCATCAAGAAAATCTGTGAATCCAAGCAATAAAATAATCATGAACGTTGTTTTAATGCTCCAGTCCCATGGATCAATTGGAATTAGGATAGAAAAACATCGGGAAGCCGACAAGAGATTTGCCGAATTCCAATACAGCCATTTCCATAGCTTTTTCATCTTGGCGGTCTCCTTTCTGGTTTATTTTTGGAATATTGTGAAATATTAAGAACTACAACGCTAGCCTCTGCATAAGGCAAAATCGCTTATTTGTCAATTAAAAACAGCCGCGGAGTCCCATTGGGGAAACCGCGGCTACAAATCTTAATCAAGATCAACTTTGCCTGTTTTTATCGCATAGTGCTTTTCGAGAACCGTCGATCCACTCTTGTCCGCTATAACAAGGACTAGCGTAATTTCGCGTTCAAATACCTCTATCAATTCTCTTATGTTTTTATTTCTCAGCATCTCATTGCGGACTGTTTCGTAAAATTTGTGTATCCTCCATCCGGATATATCCGGTTCGTCTTCAAATAACCGAATCTCAAAAACATCTACCATCCCTAATTTATAGGTTATTTCTTTTCCTTGAGGGATATCCGATAATTCGTTCAGCTTCTTTACACAATAAGCAACCACCTCCTTGAGTTCTTTCTGCGCCCTGCAATTATTGGCCAAAACAGAGATTACGTCATCATCAGCATCTTCCAAACCGAGTGCTGACACAATTTCCCCATTTTTTATATCCTGTAAAATTTCATCGAAAGAGCTCCTGCGCGCCCAAGCTGTTATGAAGAGATGGATAAGATCCTTATGGATGGATCTGAATTGCTCGTTATCGCCAGATCTTTGCATGATTTTCCAAATCCACTTCATCCATCCCTTAACGGCATAAGAATCAGCATTTTTTAACTTTTCCTTTAAAATGTTATTGATTATATTTCTTTCCTCAGCCGGACATTGATCGTTGTAAATATCCCAAATAAACTTGAGGATGTCCTGATGACATGTGTTATTATACCGCGTGACACTCCATTGATCTAGAATGATCAGAAGCATTGCCTCTTTCGTTTTGGGAAAAAGCCATTTGCTTTCGTATTGTATCGACAACTCTCGATAAATATTTTTCAATTGAATAACAATATCCCATAGGTTATCTGATTCTTTTCGATCCCTTGCTAGATGCGTTTTCACCAAGATATCGACCAACCAAAGCAAGACTTGATCCGTCTCTTCTAAATCCAACTCCAGAATATCACTTGAATAAAGATCAAAACGGCTCAATATCCTGCCTATTTTTTCTTCGTCTTCAAGTAAATCCAATTCCCGCATAAATATGCTTTCCGATGGATGTATTCCTCTTGCCGCTTTAACGTCGCTTCTCTCAATAATCTTTTTCATAACCATTCTCCTTCCGGACCGTAGCCCTGGGTTTTACTCCCTCCGTAGAGGAAGCCTCGGCGTTAAATCCGTAGATTCTAGCCAAGAATTGTGAATTGTCAATGTACTTTCTATCTCCCCTCTTGCTTATTTGCCCCATCTTATCACTATTTTTTAGAAAAAGTCAATTATAATTCTCTGCGTCTAGTCTTTTTAAGATTAGTCAGATTATCGCATATGCAATAATCTGACTAACTTTATTTTTTGAACAGAATAATTTTTTCTTAAAAAAAGACTCCCTTTTTTATCGGAGAGTCTTTTGAGCAGTCAAAATAAAACCAAACCACTATTTCGCTAATTCCAAATCCAGCATCGCTTTCAGTTGTTCTAAGGCTACAACTCCGTTGTTAAATTGGCTGTTGATGAAAAAAGCTGGTGTGCCGGAAATGCCAAATCCAGCTGCTTCTGCTTTCCCGGCTTCAACTTTATCCTGATATTTTTTACTATCCAAGCATTGGTTGAATTGCGCGGTTTTCAAGCCCATCAGCCTGGCATAGTCCTTAAATTTTTGCGTTCCGGAAGCCGCTGACCATTCGGTTTGAGAAGCAAATAAGCGGTCGCCGTATTCCCAAAACTTCCCTTGTTCATTGGCGCATTCGGAAGCTAAAGCAGCCGGCTCCGCTTGCGCATGGAAAGACAGGGGCAAATGTTTAAAACTAAAAACCACTTTACCGCCATAAAGTTTCATAACGTCGCGCAAAGTTTTGTGGAAAAGTTTGCAATAGGGGCACTGGAAATCAGAAAAAACAATCATTTTAACATTGGAATCTTTCTGGCCGAAAATCGGATCACTTTCTTTGATTTGCGGCAAATTCAAATAGCGTCCGGGAGCCAAGCCCAATTCTTGGGTTTTTAGTTCAAATTGGTTGTCTTTGGCCGCAAACAAAGTCTGCGCTTGGGCAAAAAATTCTGTCTGATTAATAGACTGGGAAAAAATGAAAGCCGGCAGAGTTTTGATGCCGAATTTCTCAATCAAATTTTTACCTTCTTCCGAATCAAATTCCACTTTTTGCGCGCTAATAGTCGGCGCTACCCGGCGCAGCCAGACCAAAGGCTCGGCTGGATCGCATTTTTCGCATTGTTCATCTGTTATTACTTTAACGCTTACCAATGGCTCGCCGTAAGCTACCCAAGTTTTTCCATTGGATTCAAAAATTTCTGTCTTACTTAAATTCCTCAGTGAAAATCCTCCTCCGCTTAATAACTGGGAAATATCCACAAACAGACTGCCGATAAAAAGTCCCGCCAGTAAAATAATCGCGGAAATAAGATTTTTTATTTTTTTATCTTTTTCCATTATTTTTTCTCCCGGTTTTTCCGGAAGCAAGCTGGCTTGTTTTAATTCTTCCATTTTTTTGTCCCGCCAAGGCGGGATTAATTTATTTATGAAATTCCACATTAAGTTTTATCTAAAAAAATTAATTGGCACGCTTGACAGTTTCTTCGGCCGGTAAGCCAGCCGCTTCCGCTGCCTGAGCTTCTTCCCGGCTTTGCGCTAGTTCCTGTTCTAGCTGGTTAAAATTATAAGTATTGGCAAAAAATTTCATTCTATAGTCATCGCTGCCGATCGTTATCCTTTTGGCAGCTTCGGTTTTAGCCGCTACTCCGATCAAAATTCCTAAAATCAGCATTAAAACGACTTCAATATAAAAATCTTTTTTTTGATTTTTTTCGAAATTGATTTCTTTTTCTTCGGCCATAGCTTCTAAGCTAAAATATGTTATGCAGGGAGTTTAAGATTAACAAGATTATCATATCAACAAAATTAAGATTTTTCAACTTGTTAATTAAAATTTTTATGGCCTAATAAGAGGCTTCTTTATTCTTTTCTTAAAGCCTCCATCGGAGAGAGTTGTGAGGCTTTTTTGGCGGGCCCGCCTGCATCGCTTGGCTTATTCTATATTTTATTGAATCTAAATTCAAACCTACTCTTTCCGTAGCGCCTCCATTGGACTTAATTGCGAAGCCTTACGGGCAGGATAAATCCCAAAAATCAATCCCGTCAAGGCCGAAAAACCAAAGCCAACCAAAACAGCTTTTAACGTTACCGGAAATTTTAAATTATAGCCAAAATTGGCTGCTAGGTGTTCCAAAGTACCAGCCAGAAAAAATCCCAAAGCCACGCCTAGAATTCCCCCTAAGACCGTCAGAAATACCGCTTCCAGAAGAAATTGCTTCAGGATATCTGATTTTTGAGCGCCGATGGATTTGCGCAATCCGATTTCAAAAGTTCTTTCTATTACCGCTACATACATCACGTTCATAATCCCCACTCCGCCAACAACCAGAGAAATGGAAGTGAGCGCTAACAGCAGATAATCCACCACATTAAAAACTTTGTCCAAAATGTCTTTGAGTTCGGCAATGGAATTGACCGCAAAATCATCATCTTCAGTTTTTTTAATATCATGCTCGCTCCGCATCACATCCTCTGCTTCCAAGATGGTCAATTCCAACTTGCTCATATCTTTTATTTTAAAAACTGCGAATTGAATATGATCAGTTCCTAGTAATTTTTTTTGCAGTGTTTTGATTGGCAGATAGATCGTGTTATCAAAATCAAAAAAACCGGACGAACCTCTTTCTTTTAAAATTCCTTCAACTGTAAACGTCTGGCCTTTGATTTTAACCGTCTGCCCGATAGCCTCGGAATCTCCGAAAAAATCTTTTTTGATTCCACTGCCTAAGACCGCCACTTGTTTAAGTCCCAGATCATCTTCTTTAATGAAAGGCTCTCCGGACATTATTTGAGTTTTTTCATCGACTTGAAAAACATCCGCAGTCATGCCCATTATGTTCGCTTGCTTGTTTTTATTCTGAAAACTGACAACCTGCTGGCTCATTACTCCGCCATACCAAGATTCAATATTGGACAATTTAGCCACCGCCTTAGCATTATCTAATTTCAGCGTAGTAAGTTGTTTGCCAAATTGGCCGGAAACATTTTGTGAAGACATCTTGTCTACTTTGGGAACCTTGGGTTCGATTTGGATGATATTGCTGCCGAAAGATTCGATTTGTCCGACCACGTATTCTTTTACTCCCGCTCCTAGAGATAAAACTAAAATTACCGACACGACGCCGATGACAATTCCCAAGAGCGACAAAAGTGTCCGACCGACATTAGAGCGGAGATTACCCAAGGCTAATTTAATTGAAACAATTAGTTCATGCATGGACGGAAATTTTAAATTTCAAATTATAAATTTTAATTGAATATCAAATGAATAAATTCTTAAAAATTTCTCCCCCTTTGGAAAAGGGGGCTTGGGGGGGGATTTGAAATTCAATTCAGTTTTGCAAATCCCTCCCCGCTTCGCGGGACTCCCTTTTCTAAAGGGAGAATTTCAGTTTGATTTAAAATTTAAAACTTAAAATTTAAAATTATTCATAACGTAACGCTTCCATTGGTGAAATTCGCGAAGCTTTGCGGGCAGGATATATCCCAAAGATTATCCCAATCAAAACTGAAACACCAAAAGCAATAAAAATAGATACTGGAGAAATAATCAACGGCCAGTAATAATCTAGAGCCTGGATAATCACAGAAGCCAAAAAAGCTAAAATAATCCCTGCAATAATTCCTATAATTCCTCCCAAAGAAGAGATAGTGGCAGATTCAATTAAGAATTGGCTGATAATTTCCGGATTTCTGGCGCCGACGGCTTTGCGCAAGCCGACTTCCCGCACTCTTTGATTGACCGCAATCAGCATCACGTTCATAATCCCTACTCCGCCGACAATCAAGGAAACTGTCCCGATAGCCAAGAGAAAGTAACGTAAGATATTGGTAATATTCGTCACCACTTCCAAAGCTGAAGCTTGATCTCGGACTGAAAAATCATCTTTATCTGGATTTTTGATGTGATGCCTTTCGCGCAAAGTAATTTTAGCATTAGCGATAGCTGAAGGAATCAATTCCGGACTCTTAACTTTCAAGCGGGCAAAAGACAAATAATTTATGCCCAGTAATATTTTTTGGCCGGTCTTTAACGGCACAAAAATTGCGTCATCCTGGCTGCCTAATCCAAAAGCTGCCGAACCGCGATCTTTAAAAACGCCGACTATATTGAAATTTTGTTCTTTTATCTTGATCATTTTCCCCAAAGGATTATCATCACCAAAAAAATCTTTCGCTACTTGGCTGCCGACAACCGCAATTTTTGACAAATTTTTTTCTTCTTCCAAAATAAAAAATCTTCCGCTTTCTATTTCCGCCGTTTCCACTTCAATATAACTGGCAGTCGTTCCCGTAAAAGACAAGGATTTTTCCTGGCCGTTATAAGCCACTGTTTCCGAACCCATGACATAACCGGCGCCGGCAATTACTTCCGGAACATTTCTGGAATTGCGCAAGGCTTCCAAATCGTCATAAGTCAGTGTTGTGATGGAAACTCCCATGGCGGCCGGAGGCGGACTCTTTTCACTAGAAGAAGCGCCTGGAATAACTCCGATGAGATTGGTACCAATGCCTTTAATTTGGTCAAGAATTAGCTCTTGAGCTGATTGCCCGATGGCCATAATCAGTACTACCGAGCTCACACCAATAATAATTCCCAGCATCGTCAAAAAAGAGCGGAATTTGGCCGCCGTCAGATTTTTGTAGGAAATTTTAATGGGATTCAAAAGTTTCATATAGAATTCAGAATTACGAATTTGGAATTTAGAATGGAAATATAGAAGCTTGAATATAGAATCCTAAATTCTGATATTCCATATTCTTATTCAAAATTCTAAATACCAAATTCAAAATTCTATTTTAGTAGCTCTCCATCCTGCGCAATCTTCCGATCTTTAACTATATCATCCGCCACAATCTGGCCATCCCGGATATAAACAATCCTTTGGGCGTGCTGGGCGGTAAAAGTTTCATGCGTCACCAAGATAATCGTGTGCCCTTCCGCGTTAAGCTTTTGCAAGATTTTCATTATTTGGATTCCGGATTTGGAATCCAGATTACCCGTCGGTTCATCGGCAAAAATAACATCCGGATTGTTCACCAAGGCTCGGGCAATAGCTACCCGCTGTTTTTCCCCTCCGGAAAGTTGGTTGGAAAAATAATTCAAGCGGTGTTCCATAGAAACTTCTCGGAGCGCCTTCTCTACTTTTTTTTGCGCTTCCACTTCGCTGGTTTCACCTCGATCATACAGTAACGGCAATTCCACATTTTCAAAAACCGTCGTTCGCGGCAAGAGGTTAAAAGTCTGGAAAACAAAACCAATTTTTTGGTTGCGAATAAAAGCCAACTTCTCTTCGGAAAAATCAGCCGTATCCTCGCCTTCAAAAAAATATTTACCTTCTGACGGACGGTCCAAAAAACCCAGCATCTGCATCAGAGTGGATTTACCCGAACCGGAAGGACCCATAATGGCCACAAACTCGCCTTTTTGGATGGTCAAAGACACCCCACAGACCGCTTGCGTCTTGACGCCCTCGCTTTCATAAGTTTTGCAAATATTTTCGACCTGGATAATAAAAGACATACATTTTATTTCGTGCTCGTAAGCGTTATAACTGATTCTCCTCCGCTTAAACCGGAAGTAATTTCCACAATCCCGTCATCCCCTTCCAGCCCGGTCGTCACATAAATTTTTTCCGTAATATCATTTTCCGCATCTTTTAAAATTTCGACATATTTTCTATTACCTTCGGTTTTGACTGCCCGCAAAGGAATGCCAATGACATTCGGCTTTTCGGCGGTTTTAATATCCACATCACAACTCATCCCGGCTTTAAGTTCCGCATCAACATTGTCCAGCTTTAATTTCACTTTATAATAAACCACGTCCTGAATTACCGTTGCGGCCGGTTCGATATTAAAAATAGTCGCGGTAAATTTCACATCCGAGGGGTATGCGTCAAAAGCCACTTCCGCTTTTTGGCCTAAGGCCACCTTAATAATATCCGACTCCGGAACATTGGCTTCGATTTCCATTTCGCCTTCCGCTACCGTCAAAACTGTGGAATTAAAAACCGCAATTTCTCCCAAATCAACATTCCGCTTGATGATTGTTCCAGCTATCGGAGCAAATAGATAAGTATCGTTAACATTAATTTTGGCTGCCCGGTTCAAAGCTTCGTATTTTCTCACCAGCGCTCGTTGGGCTTCCCGCTGTTCTTTTTCGTAAGTATCTTTATTGTCTTTCATGTAATTGTAAGTTTCGTCCTGATATTCGATGTCTTGTTTGGAAGCTTCCAAAGTTTCCCACAAAGTATCGGGATCAATCCGCGCCAGCCGTTGTCCCTTTTTTACTGTATCGCCGACCGCCACTTTCATTTCCTTGATTATTCCGCTGACTTTGAAAGCCAGATTGATGATGTTTTCCGGGTTAATCGTGCCAGTGACGGAAACGGTTTGCGCCACATCCATTTTTTTGGCAGTTTCGGTCGCATACTGGCTCACAGTCTTTTTAGTTGTAAAATAATAAACTCCGCCGCCGATGAGCGCCAGCAAGATAACTATCCAAATTGTTCTTTTTTTCCACTTAGCCATAAGTTACTGCCAATTATAAATTTTATATATTGTAACTAAAATATGCCCTGTTAAATTATTAAATCAATTTGGCTTGTTTCGCTTCCTGATCCAGCGCTTCATTCACCAGCTTATCGGCAATTTTATTTTTTTCCCTGGGTATGTGGCAAAACTCCACTTTTTTAAAATCTAACATTAAATTCCAGACTTCCAGAAAGAGTTTTTGGATGTTTTTTTCCTTAACTTTATATTCGTGATTTAACTGTTTGGCGACAAATTCACTGTCTAAAAAGCATTCTACTTCGATGTTTTGTGCTTTTTCCTTGCCAATCAACTGTTTGATTTTTTTCAAACCGAAAAGCACCGCTTCGTACTCCGCTTCGTTATTGGTTTTTTCTCCGATGTAGTGGCCGAACTGCTTGTGCAGAGATTCGAAATAGACACCGATAGCCGCTGGACCGGGGTTATTGCGCGATCCGCCGTCGGTATACATAATTATTTTTTCTGCTTCCATGCCTTTCATTATAGCAAATTATTCCACTTTTTTTAAATCAATGATTTGCAGTTGGATTTTCCGGTTACCATTCCATTCGTCTTCTTGCAAATTAGCTACCAAGTCCACCTTATCGCCGATTTTGATCATTTGAGAAAATTTTTCTCCCAAACCAAAGCCAATCGCATCAAAGACCTTGGGTGAATCTTGTGCCATAACAGAAATTTTCAGATGTTTGCTGCCATTACCCACGATCCTTATTTCCTGAATTTTCAAATTTCTAATTAGAAAGACTGGCTCTTCATTTTCTTTGCCAAAAGGTTCCATCTTTTTAATTTCGTTTAACAATTCCCAATCAATATCTTGAGAAGTTATTTCCAAATCAATTTCTACCGCCGGATATATTTTTTTTCCGCCCAATTCTCTGGCAATCAGTTGGGAGAGTTTCTGGTAAAAAAGTTCAAAGTTTTCTTTTTTTAAAGTCACGCCGGCTGCTTGAGCATGCCCGCCGAATTTTTTTAAAAATTCCGAGCATTCTTCTATTTTTTCGATGATATTGACTTGCGGAATGCTGCGGAGCGATCCGACTAATTCGCCCGGCTGTTTTTGAAAAACCGCCGTCGGCTTATTAAATTCATCGGCTACTTTTCCCGCCACTAAGCCCAAAATCCCTACTGGCCAATGTTCATTTTCCGCAAAAATCAATTCCTTGTCCTTGAAAGGCCCTTCGGCTAAAACTTTTACTTCTCTGACAATTTCCGAAGTTATTTTCTGCCTTTGCTGATTCTTGGCTTCAATTTCCAGAGCCAAATCACAAGCTTTTATCCGGTCTTTTTCCAAAATCAAATTATAAGCGAAATTAGCATGATCCATCCGGCCAGCGGCATTGATCCGTGGCGCTACTTGGAAAGCAATCTGATGCGTATCGGGAAAATCATTTTCGCCGATTTTAATCCGCCCGATTTTAAACATTTCTAAAAGTCCGGCTCGCCGAGTCTTGGATAAGACTACCAATCCATATTTTACTAAAACTCGATTTTCCCAAAGCAAGGGAACACAATCGGCTACCGTACCGATGGCCACCAAATCCAACGACCATTTAAGTTTTTCGATATTTTCCGGATCGATTTTTTGATACAAAGCTTGGGCTAATTTAAACGCTACTCCAACTCCGGCCAAATCCTTAAATCCATACCCTGATTTTTCCATTTGCGGATTAATAGTGGCCAAAGCGGCTGGCAATTTTTCCGGAACATGATGATGGTCGGTAATAATAACATCCATATCTAATTTTTTAGCCAGAATCACTTCTTCCTTATTGGTTATCCCGCAATCGACTGTTACAATCAAATTGACTTTTTCTTTTTGTAAAAAATTCAAAGCTTCCCGGTTCATTCCGTAGCCTTCGATCTGGCGATCTGGAATATACGTAATTATTTCTTTAAATCCCAAATTTTCAAGCGTTTCGAAAAGCAGCGCGGAAGCAGTTACTCCATCCGCGTCATAATCGCCAAAAATAGCGATTTTTTCGTTTTTTTCTTTGGCCAGGATAATGCGCATTACAGCTTTTTCCATTTCCGCAAAAAGAAAAGGGTTACTAATGTCCCTATCATAATCAAACTCGAAAAATTTTTTTATTTCCGCCGGATTTTGAAAACCACGATTGCCCAGCAATTTTAAAATTATCGGGTGATATTCCCCGATGATTTGCCCAAAATCCAAAGCTTCCTGATTTTTAATTTTCCATTCTTTTTCCATCTTATTAAAAGACTTTTTGGAGTTCCGGAAAAAATTTAAATTATTATTTTTACATCTACGGCCAATGATTGCTTATCTTTTCCCGGAGAAATCAAGGGATTAATATCCAGTTCTTTGATTTGGTCAATTTCTAGAGCCAAGGCTTGCAGATTAAAAACAATTTGCGCCATTTCTTCCAAACCACAGGCTATTTTCCCCCGGGTTTCTCTAAAAAGAAAGCCGGATCTTCCGCTAAGCAAAATATTTTTTATGGTTTCTTGGCTTGAATACGGAATGATAAAGTCCACTGCTTGAAAAATTTCCGTATAAATTCCCCCTAAGCCAAAAACTATGATCGGCCCGAAAATTTCATCTTTTTTTATTCCTAAAATCAATTCCGTCCCGCCAGTAATCATCGGCTGGATGACAATTTTTTCTCCCGGAAAATTCTGCTTGATTTCGGTAATAGCTTTTTGCAACTCATCGGTATTTTGCAAATTTAAAATCAAGCCTTTTTTATCCGTTTTGTGCAAAACTTTATCGCTATCAATTTTTACCGCAACCGGAAATTTAATTTCATTTAATTGTGTCTCCGTCCAAAAATTCACCATTCCAATTCCATACAATTTCATTACAGCAGCTGCCTCTTGAAACATTAGCGCGTTTTTTCCTTGTGTTTTAACTTGATTAATAATTTCCCGCACTTTGGCCTGTCTTTCAATATTTACCCCGCACCTTCCAGAAAAATTTATAGTCTGCTTCAAAGATGAATGACATGAAGGTGCGGGGTTTATTTCAGCCGGATTTCCTTCTTGATTAATTTTATTTTTACCGACGTTCCATTTCCAATATTTATCCAGAGAATTCACCGCTTGATCCGAAAGAAAAAAATTCGGAATATCATTCTCTCTCAATTTAATTATCGCCTTAGCCACTCTTTCTCCACCCATAAAAACTGTCACAATATTTTTCCCTGATTTTTCTTTAAATTTGGCAATTTTTCCGGCAATTTTTTTAACCGGAGTCTGATTCTGCGGAGTCAGAAGACAGATGATCGTTTCGGCATTTTCTCTTTTGATTACTTTCAAGGTTTCCGCGTATCTTTTTTCATCCGCGTCGCCCAGCACATCAATAGGATTGGACAGCGAAGATTCTTCCGGCAAAAATTTTCTAAGCGCCAGCTGCGTTTTTTCTTCAATTTCAGCTAATTTTATTTTTTTATTCTGAAAAGCATCTGTCGTCAACACTCCTAATCCACCAGCGTTAGTTATAACAATTACTTCTTTATTTAATGGAACATTCGAACTGGATATTAATTTTAAAAGTCCTGAAAATTCATCCATATTTTCCGCACGGATAACTCCGGTTTTAGCAAAAATTGCCGTCATTATTTCATCACTACCGGCCAGCGCTCCAGTGTGCAAAGAAATGGCTTTTTGCGCGCGCTCAGTTTTACCAGCCTTTAAAATTACAATGGGCTTTTTAATTTTTTGCGCGACTTCGATAAATTTCCGGCCATCTTTGATACCTTCTAAATACAAACCAATTACTTTTGTATTAGCATCAGCATCCAGATATTCTAGCAGTTCCGCTTCGCCTAGTTGCATCTTATTGCCGATTGAAATGACGCTGGAAAATCGTAAGCCTTCCTTCTTAGCCACATCCATGAGCCCCACCGCCAAAGCGCCGGATTGGGAAACAAAAGCGATATTACCCGCTACCGGCAGTCCGCCGGCGAAAGAAGCATTGAGTTTCAAACTGGGAATGATAAAGCCAAGACAATTCGGTCCGAGGATATTTAGATTGTTATCTGCAGCAATTTGTAATAACTCTTTTTCTCTTTTTTTTCCCTCCTCGTTTATTTCTCCAAATCCCGCAGAAATTACCACATAATTTTTTATCTTGCTTGCACTATTTTTTATCACTTCATTCACAAACTTAGCTGGAATAACAATAATCGCCAAATCAATTTCTTCTGCAATATCCAAAACGGATGGATAGCATTTTTGGCCCAAGATAGTTTCGTGCTTGGGATTGACCAAAAATACTTTTCCAGCATAACCCAGTTCTAAAAGATTCCGCGCTATAATATGGCCGATTTTCCCCGGCTCCTCCGATGCGCCGACAATGGCGATGGACTGGGGATTAAAAAAATTATTTGGATTCATAATAATTATTTAAAAAAAATTACAAATACTGTTTTTTGAGCTGAACAAGTTTAAATCGATAGATTATACCAAATTCGTATCTTAAGGATTCCCCCATCCTCCGCAGACAGTCTGTCAAAGTTTTCTCATTATATTTTTTAATTTCTTCTTCGATATAATCGGAATTTCCTTCATGAGAATTTCGATAATTTTCAGATATTAAACACTTCATTTCTACTTGCAAGACAGCCATTAGTTTTAAAAATTCGTCTTTACCTATTACTGATAATATTTTATCTTCTAACTTTTTTTTGAGCATATCTGCCATTTTGATACATCGTTTAGAAAATTTGTCCTCAACTTCTTGAGTAATTAGTCCTTCCTTTTGTAATTTATTAAAAATGCCGCGATAATTATGAAAACCGCTCAAGTCAGGATCGATATCAACATTACGCATAGTATCTATTTGTTCCAAAATTTCAACGTAATCAATGGCTTCGGTAGCGCCATTTATTTTTTGGGACAATTTATCTGTAGCCATATCTAAAAAATCCATTAATTTATTCTCTGACGGTTTATCTAAAGCAATCTTTTTAAAACCACTATAAAAATATGTGTCCTTTTCATATGCAGATTTTAGTTCATCTATCACTATCTGATTATTGTAAAAATTAATTTTTTGCATATCTTTAATGCCAGCCATGTCTCGTCCAGCCGATTCAATGACTATCAGAGCATCTTTGTATAATTTTATAAGAGATAAATATTCATTTAAAAATTTATCTTTTTCTTTTTCATCGCCACGATAATGTATAACAAATTCCCCAATCCTTGAAATCAAACAAGCTTCGCTTCCTAGCATATTATCTTCCAAGTCGATTATCAAATTCACCACTTCTGGACGAGAAAAAATTTCTAAACTTTTACTCATGAAATTACCATATCCATCTACGATTCCTTGGTTAAATATAATCGGCACTATTTCTAGGTGGCGTTGATACAAATATGCTATCCTTTTTGCGGCCAGACTATTATTATCTATGAATTCATGACAAAATTCCCCATAAACCGTGTTGACTTTTTTAAGTTGTTCTACAGCTTCTTCTTCGGTTAATAATTTTTGCTCTTTATTTTTTTCTTTTTCTTCTTCTTCGACTTTTTCCTCGGCTTCTTTGTAATCTTTTGCTTCGCCACTTTTAATTTTAGCCTCTTTATCCGCCGGAGTTTCAGCAGAGGCGGACATTTTAGTGGCTTCATCCCTGCCCGCCAAAGCTTTGGCGTCGGCAGTTTGCGCTTGGTCGAAATTATAAGGCTTAAATTGTTCTGGCATAAAAATAAATTTACTCTTTCAATATTTTAAAATTACTCATTTTCTGACGGCCGTAGAATTATGAATACTTTTTCTTAATCTAAAATTGGCGCCGGTTACGATTTTTTTGCCGGTTTTTTGTTCGAGTTCTAGACGGGCGTTTTTGGCGATGCGGCCACCTTTTTTGGCTGGTATTTTATTTTCTGCCAAACCCTTAGCTTCCACCGTTTCCGCGATTTGTCTAGTGGAAAGTTCCGCTAGTGCGGTAAAAACCAATTCCGCATCAGACATATGATCGCGCAAATTTTCTGTTTTTAAATTTTTTAGGTTTTTATGTTCTTTGACCGACAGATCACTCCATTCTGCATGGATAATATTGGTCAAAATCGCGTATTCGTCCCGCTCTTTGACTTCGTTATTTTTCCAATAATCCGTCAATTTATTGCGGATTTCCTGTCCCATCATTCTTTGCTGTATCCATTGCTGGCTGCGGCCCATTTTTTGCCAATAATTTCGACTGCGATTTAATGCTTTTTCCGGATCATTGATTTCTTCTATCCGTTCATAACCCACTCGCGCCAGCCAAAGTTTGACCGGTTCAGCTTTGGGGCTGGGAACAGATTGAATAAGACGCAATAGTGTTTCCGTATCTGCCGCATCAGTAGCGTAATATTTTCCGTCGGCTGACTGCATTTTCAGTTGGTCACATTTTGTGACCAACTGACTTCCTTCCTTTTTTAAGCGGTCTTTTAACGTTGACCAATAACTTTTAGCCTTTTTAAAATCAACTTGTTCGGTAAGAACAGCTACAATATCAATAATTGAAAAATACCATTTTTCATTTTTCTCATCCCAAATCCGGCGGATTTTCCGACCTTCAAAAATGGCGATTTTTTTAGATTTCATATTATTTACTGGATCCTGCATCAAGTGCGGGATGACAAATATTAAATTTCTTTTACTTTAATTTTTTGCGCTTCTTTTCTTAAATCATCCTCCTTCAACAAGCCTTTTTGCCCGCCGTAAAATTGCACTACGCTACTGCCATTGATGATGCCCCACTTTAAACACTCTGCAATTTTTTCTCCTTTGAGATAAGCGCCCCAAAAAGCGCCAGAAAAAGCGTCGCCGGCTCCGGTCGAATCACTGGCTTCAATTTTAAGGCCGGGAGCAAAAAATATTTTTTTATCTTGAGTAGCCCAAGCTCCTCTGGCTCCATCAGTTATCGCCACAATTTTTACGCCAATTTCCTTAAATTTTAAAATTAAAAATTTTTCATTGTCTAGTTCTTCTCGGGAAAACTGGCCCAAATTGGAGACTAATTCTATCGCTTCATCTTTATTTAATAAAACAATTTCTGAAAATGGAAGGTATTTGATTATTTTTTGGGCTTTCTCATGGATATTGCTTTGGCGGGGATTGAAAGCGATTTTAATGCCCTTCTCTTTAGCGGCAACAAAAATATTTTCTAAATGGTTTTCCCAATCTCCTTGCAAATCACCGATAAAAACCCATTCGGCTTCTTTTAGCTTCTCCGGGATTATTTGCAAAGTCCCGTTAACTTTTTGATTGGAAAAAATTACCCGGTCGCCGCTTTTTTGATCGACGATAATCGCTGAGAGATCGCTGGGATATTCTGCTTCTGTTGTAATTAATTCTTGGTCTATTCCAAATTCTTTTAATTTATTTTTAATCCAACCACCTACGCTGTCCTGGCCCAATTTAGAATAGCACGCCGTTAAAATTCCCAGTTGAGCCAGGGCGCAGGCTACGTTGACGGCACAGCCACCTAGGGTTTCGAATCTTTCTTCAATTTTATATTTGGCCCCTAATTCAAAAGTGATTTTCCGCTGCGCTAATAAATCTTCCGGCGTTTCTTGGAGCACTCCCTTGAAAGTAGGGAAAAAAATATCCTTACAGGCCGAACCGATACAAATTATTTTTTTCATCCCGGCAGTAGAATTTCGACTTTATAAATAATTAGCTTATTTATACTGTCAAAATTTTAAAATAAAAAATTATTATTGTGTTCTGAAAATTTAATAGATTTGGGCGAAGCCCGGTCGAAATTTCACTACCGGGCATATTTTTTAAGCAAATTAAATTAGCAATGATTCTTTGTCCATAAGATAAGGCTTCTCTATCTCCATAACTTCCAAAATAGTCGGTGCAATATTACCCAGCACGCCTCCGGATTTTAATTTTCGATTCTTAAACTTTTCCCCGACAACCAAGAAAGGCACTGGATTTTTAGTGTGGAAAGTGTAAGGCTGGTTATTTTTTTCATCAAACATTTTTTCCGCATTCCCATGATCGGCTGTAACGAACAAATTTCCTTTTTGAGCCAAAACCTCTTTCACAATCTTGCCCAATTCGACATCCACCGTTTCCACGGCCCTTACCGCTGCCCGCAAATTTCCCGTATGGCCTACCATATCCGCATTGGCAAAATTCAACGTAAGAAAATCATAATTGCCAGATTGCACGCACTCCAAAACTTTTTGAGTTATTTTTTCCGCCGACATCTCTGGAATTTTGTCATAGGAGTCAGTCTGGGGAGAATCAATTTTCCAGCGATCTTCATTGGCCACTCTATGGGTATAACCTCCGTTGAAAAAATAAGTGACATGGGCGAATTTTTCCGTTTCGGCGATATAAATCTGCTTCTTTTTTTCCATAACCGCCGGCAAAGTGGCTCTGATGCTGTGTTTAGGAAAAGCCGTATCGATATCCAGATCGACCCCGAAATCCGTCAGAGCGACAAAAAATAAATTTTTAATTTTGTCCACTATCGGCATATCGTCTTGAATAATTCTTTCTTTATTATTTGCTACAAATAACTTGGAGAATTGCCGGGCGCGGTCAGAACGCAGATTGAAAAAAATAACCGCATCATTTTCCTTGATCTTGGCTACTGGCTGGCCATCTTCCATAATTACTGTCGGCAAAAGATATTCATCATTCAGGCCTTTTTCGTAAGAATTTTCAATCGCCGCTTCGGGCGAACTGACTTTTTCCCCCCGGGAAAAAACCATGGCGTCAAAAGCTTGCACTAATCTTTTCCAATTTTTTACCCGATCCATCGCATAAAACCGGCCGCCTAAGGTGGCAATTTTCCCCAGACCGACTTTTGCCATTATTTTTTTAAAGTTTTTCAGATGTTCTTTGGCACTCCGGGGATAAGAATCGCGGCCGTCAGTAAAAAAATGACAGAAGACTTCCGCTAATTTATGTTTTTTAGCCAGTTTAAGAATCGCTTGAAAATGATTCGGATCGCTATGCGGACTATCGTAATCTCCCATCAGCCCCATCAGATGCAACTGGCTGTGATTTTTTTTAACATGCTCAATCGCTCCCAGAATAGCTGGATTGCGCAAAAACGAACCGTCTTTAATGCTTTTGTAAATATAGAAAGAATCTTGCGGGACAATCCGGCCCGCTCCGATATTCATATGGCCGGCTTCCGAACCGCTCATTTTTTTATCCTCCAGGCCGACATCCTGGCCAGTGGCGCCTAATTCCGTGACTGGATAAATTTTCCGCAACCGATCCCAATTGGGCGTCCGCGCTAAAGTAATGGCGTTGTAAGCCGAAGGTGGCGCAATCCCCCAGCCATCTAAAATAACCAGTACCGTTGTTTTTTTCTTTTCCGCCATGGTATTTTTTTAAACTTTTAATATTTCAATCCCTGGCATTTTTCCCCCAGACAGGCATTCCAGCATGGCTCCGCCCCCAGTGGAAACAAAATTGAATTTATCAAACGCCTGATTTTTTTCTAAAATTTCCAATGTTTCTCCGCCACCAGTCACTTTATAAGCCGTTGATTGCAAAAGCGCTTGAAAAACATCCATCGTTCCATGAGAATATTTGGCTTCTTCAAATTTTCCCAACGGACCATTCCAAACGACTGTTTGGGCTTTTTGGATTATCTCTTGAAATTTTTTCACCGTTTCCGGCCCGATGTCCAACCGGTCATCAATAAAATCCACTGGCAAAATAACTTTTTTGTTAAAAATAATTTTTTGGTCGAGAGCTTCGTTAGCAATTTTACCGCCGACCAAAACGTAATCATAACTCTTTTCGAAAAATTTAATGACCGGCAATTTAGTTTCAATCTTCGCTCCACCGATAATTGCTACGGCTGGTTTAGCAAAACCATCCTTAATTTTTTCCATTTCCATTATTTCTTTTTGCAAGCGCCAGCCCGCAAAACTAGGTATAATTTTAGCCACACCCGTTACTGAAGCATGGTCACGATGCGACGCGCTAAAAGCGTCATTAATAAAAATATCAAAATTCTTCGCTAACTCTTGGGAAAATTCCAGGCTATTTTCTTCGTCTCCAGCATGAAAACGCACATTCTCTAAAAGTAAAGCTTCTTCAGTAGAAAGTTTATCCAGTGCCATTTTTACTTTATCTCCAATACAATCATCAATAAAATTTACCTTCATTCCTAAAGATTCGCTCGCGACATCTTTAATTTGTTCCAGAGAAAATTCCGGATTAAGTTTTCCTCCTGGACGACCCAGATGGGAAATCAGCGCTATTTTACAATTCTTTTTCAGAAGATAATCAATCGTTTCTTTAGCTGTTTCTATTTTAAATTTTTCTTTAACCTGGCCGTTTTCAATTGCCACATTAAAATCTACTCTCACTAAAACTTTTTTTCCATTTGAATCCGCATCTTGTATTTTCTTAATTTCCATATTGTCTCAAAATTTTAATGGTATTTTCCCATTCCCAAAATTCCAATTATCAAGCCCAGAAAAGCGGTAACTAGCGTGAAAATCCAGGCGCGCATGGTCACTTTGGTTTCCGGCCAGCCCTTAGCTTCAAAATGATGATGGATGGGTGCCGCGAGAAAGATTTTTTTTTGGAAAAACTTCTTGCTGAAAAGCTGGACAGCCACACTGCCCGATTCAATGACATAAACAAAAACTATCAGGAATAAAACCAAAGCTGAATTGGTGAGCATCGCGATCACTCCCAATGTCGTCCCTAAAGAAATTGCGCCGGTGTCGCCCATAAAAAATCTGGCTGGATAGACATTAAACCACAGAAAAGCTAACAAGGCTCCGGCAATTACCGCGCAAAAAGCTGCCAGATCCATTTTATTCTGGAAGAAAGAAATGAGTGAAAAAGACGCAAAGGCAATCATTAAGATTCCTCCGTTCAAGCCGTCCAGTCCATCGGTTTCGTTGGAAGAAATAGCCGTAAAAAGAATGATAAAAATAAACAATGGAATATACCAAAAACCGATGCTGAAATCACCTATCGCCGGAACATGGATCTGGTCCCAGCCTAATTTGTAAAAAAACCAACCGGCACCCAATACGGCAATCACTATTAGCCAGCCAAAACGGATAGCGAAACGCATGCCACCGCCTTTGTTGCTGCCCAAGCCGCGCACACTCATAAAATCATCAAACAATCCCAAAATTCCGGCAGAAATTAAGGCAAAAAGCGGCAGCCAAGTCTGGGAGCGGCTGAAAAAATCCAAGCGGGCAATAAAATTAATGTTCAGCCAGCCGGCTAATAATGGAAAAAGATAATGAGAAATAAAAATTAAAATTAAAACTGTCAGCCAGATTAAAATTCCCCCCATCGTCGGAGTGCCGCTTTTGTGGCTATGGAGCTGGTTGATATAAGTCAATTTTTGTCCGTCTACTGAATTCTCTTTTATCTTAATGCCTAATTTTTTCTGATAGAGAAAATGAGTCAGAATCGGCGTAATCAAGAAAGCAATAATAAAAGCCAAAAAACCAACTGAAAGAACTTTCAAAATATTGACGACCATCGGGATGCTTTGAATTTTAGCTATTTCCATTGATAATTTTCCCAAATCCAATTAATTAAAATTTTCATATCTTCCCAGCGATTTTCATCATTGAGCAACACGGCGATAATTTTGTGCTGACCCGTTGTGTCTGCTACGCCAGTCAATAACGATCTCCCCGCCAAAGGCGTAAAGCCGGTCTTGCCACCCAAACAATTCGGCAAAGTCGTCAGCAATAAATCGGTATTCTTCAGTTCGTGCATATATTTTCCGTCAGCTGAAAAAAATCTTTCTTCCGGAATCCGCATAATCTCCCAGATTTTTTCGTATTTCAGGGCATAAGCTCCGATCCGGGCAATATCGTAGGCCGTAGAATAGCATTGCTCTTCTCGGCCGTCAATTTCCAAGCCTGACGGAGTGCAAAAATTAGTATCCCGTAAGCCCAGTTCTTGGGCTTTGCCATTCATCATCTGCAAAAATCTTTCCGTTGATCCGCCGATATGGATCGCTAAGGCGGTAGCCGAGTCATTGGCGCTATTCATCAGCATGGCTTTTAAAAGATCGATAACCCTGACTCTTTCTCCTTCATACAGGCGGTTGCTCAAGCAATATCCGCTGCGGGGACAGCCGACGATGGTTCCCGGCAGACGGACAGCTTCTTTGGTAATTTTCACTTCCTCATTGAGATTGTTGATTTTTTCCATAACCAAAACAGCGGTCATTATCTTGGTTAGCGAGGCGATTTGAGTTTTTTTCTTGCCATTGTCAAAATGCAAAATAATTCCGCTTTCTGCATCAATTACTACTGAAGAACCGGCCCAAATTTTTAAATCCGGAATATTTTCTTTTTTCACTGGAAACGGAATTGCCGGCTGGCTATTTCCCACCGGAAAATAACTCTGATTCTGCGGATTCTCCTTACCAACCTGATAAACTCCGGCTACCTTTTTTTCTGCCGAAGCTGGCTGGCAGAAAGCCGGCCGTAGAGTTTCACAAACGGCTGAGGTGATATTTTTTTCCAATCCGGAAAATTTTCCCCACGTCCAAAACGGCACCAGCGGCAAAACTACTAAAAATAAAATTACAGAAAAAATGGCATTCATGAAAAATCCTAAAATCACTTATCCAATTACACTTTCAATGCGCGGATCACAAGCTAGCTTCTGATAATCGGGCAGCTTATCCAAACTTTCAATTCCTAACTTTTTCATAAACTCAAATGAAATTTTATATAAATATCCACGTCCGTCTTTAGGATTTTCTATTCTTTCCAAAAGCCCTCTCATCATTAATGACCTCAAGGTAAAACTGCAATTAACCCCGCGGATAGATTCGATTTCGGCACGCGTTATCGGCCCCTTATAAGCTACGATGGAAAGCGCTTCCAACGCCGCCTTGCTTAGATTTTCTTGCATCTCGCTCTTGACCAGCTGGTCAACAAAAGAAAAATTTTCCGGATTGGTAGACAACTGGACCTCGTCTTCCTTTCTGATTAAAATAATTCCCCGCTTAGCCGCAGCGCATTCTCCCCGAAGAAGCATAATCGCATTTTCTATTTCTGCTTTAGAAGATTCGCAAATTTTGGCAATTTTAGCTATTTTTAACGGTTCTCCGCTTAAAAAAAGCAGGCTTTCAATTATTGATTTCAATCTGGAAATTTCCATTGGAATTATCGATTTTTTAATTTAATCTCGCTGAAAAGATTTACCTGTTCGACCCAAACCATTTTTTGCTTGACCATCTCTAGCATAGCTAAAAAAGAAATGATCACTTCGACTCTTTCGGAAGCGCCGGCCACTATTTCCGAAAAGGATATTTCTATTTTTTCAGTCAGAAATTTCTGTAAATCATTTATTTTTTCTTCGAGCGTTATCACTTCTTTAACCAATTCTTCCTCCAATTTTTCCACTAAAGGGATCTCCTTGAGAACCAATTGGAAATGTTTCTTTAAATCAAAAATATTTAACTTGTCTGGCGGATAAAAAAAGGCTTTGACGCCCCAATAGCCTTCCCGGCTAAGAGAAATTTTTTTAAATTTATCCAGCTGGCCGATTTTCAAGGAGGCCTCTTTGAATTTTTTATATTCCCTAAGCTTAACCGTCAAATCTTCGATTTCCTCCTCTTCTTCGTCAGTTAATTTCAGCATCGGCAGCAAGGCTTTAGATTTGATCAAAATTAGCTTGGCCGCTACAGAGAGAAAATCAGATAAGTTTTCTAGATGGATTTCCTGATTATTTTTAATATGCTCCAGATACTGGTCGGTCACGGCCGCTAAGCTTAATTTTATGATATCCAATTTCTGTTCTTCGATTAGGCTCAATAATAAATCTAGCGGGCCTTCAAATTGCTCGATTTTAACTCTGTAAGTCATCGCTTTTGGCTGAAATTTCCCTGAATAGGATTTTCAATTTTAAAATACTGCTTGGCGCTAATGCGCAAAGATGCTGCGTAATCGCCTGAACCTAAAAAGAGAAACTTCTTTTTGGCCAAAAGTTTATCTGCGTACACCGCTATTTTCAGCAATTCACTAAAAGGCGGAATGGCTCCCAGTTTTCCCGGCAGGTTTTTTTTCATCCAGGCTTCTTTGGCAAAATCAATTTTTAGATAAGCCTTCTCTTTGGCTTTTTTCCGGAATCCATTGATAAATTTCAAAAATTTAACTTTATCCAGTTTTTTATCCGCCGGAACCAGCGCCACAAAATAATCATTATTACCTTTCAAAGCCAAAGCCTTAACTACATCGCCGGGCTGGATTTTTTCCGTTTGCGCCACATCCCAAGCCGTAAAAGTAGTTTTATGGTCAATTACTTGGAATTTATAACTCTTTTTTTCCAAAAACCCGCTAATTTTCTTTGAGATAGCCATATTTTTCTTGCCCCGTTAAATTGCGAATATTCGCATCATTTAACCGGTGTAAAGTTAAAAATTATTCACCCCCATACCAATTCCAATAAAAATTATACCCGACACAAACCAGAGCCGACAGACGGTTTTGCCTTATAATTTTAACACTACACGAATTCTTCTTGAGAATTGGTGTGGAGGTCTACCAAAAGTATTTTAGCATTTTTATAAAAAGATTACAATTTTTCCTTCAATTCTTCTTCGCACGGATTATCCACCAGCTTCCAGGCTGGATAGAGGGCGGAAAAAACGATAATCGCCACGAAGATAAAGGCAAATTTAATGGGCAAAAAAATTAAAATTAAAGCGGAAATGGCCGTAGAAAAAATATAGCCCATCGGCATGGCCGTACGGAAAAAATTTATAATATCCACGTCGTAGCCGCTAACTTGCTTGTAAAAATAAGAATCGCGCAGTACTTCAATCAGAGCTGCGCCGACCCGCGTCATAAATAAGATTAGCGCCCAAATCCAGATATTTTGGGAATAAACAAAATAAACTGCCAACGTCGCTAGTCCCATTAAAATAATTGAGAAAAGCAAAAATTCTTTCTCACCGAATTTTTTATCCGCTAAAACGCCCATCGGATATTGTAAAATTACAAAAGGCACCAGCATGATTGTAAAAACTTTTCCAATATCCCCCCAGGAAAACTGCATCACATCTATCAGGTAAATCGGGATGTAAATTACCATCAGGGCAAAAAAAGCTTCTAGCACGAAAGATATCCAATAAATACGGATGATATTTTTTCTTTGCCAGGCTTTTTTCAGCAAGTTGAAAACACTCAGATTTTGTTTAAATTGATGGCTGATGTTTCTCAAGCCCGCTAGCGCCGCAATAAAGATTATTGAGGCCAAAATAAAAGCCAGAGTGAATATTCCAGAATAATCGAATCTTTCCAATATTTTTGCCGAAAGAAAAGGACCGAAGAGAAAGCCCGCATTAAACACAGTCAAATGGAGTCCGCGAATTCTTCCGGAAACCCGATCCTGGGAGAAAGATTCTAAAATCACATCCAGCATGGTCCATTCCGTGGCCGCCGCTATCAAGTAAATAATCCCCCAAATAAGAGAAACTCTTTCTGCCCCGAAAAAAATCAGCAGTCCAATAGCTAAAATTTTCACCAAAATCGCAAAAAAGAATATATTGGATTTGCCCAAACGCCTGACGGTTTTATGCAAGTTTAAAAAAATTAACAGCACAAACAAATAAGCAACAGTATAAAAGATGCCGATATTGACTATCCCGGAAGATTTTTCAAAAAAAGTCGAAAGGACGTAAACTACCACTGCCTGAGAAAAGCCATTCAAAAAAGAAATAAAGTGGATAAGCTTTATCTTTTTTTCATTTGATTTTTCTGTTGGATTAAAGATCATTTTTTAGATAAAATTTCCGCGACCTCTTTTGAAAGTTCGCTGGGGGTAATCTGGGTTTTGAGAAAAAAATTAGCTATGCCTAATTTTCTCACTTCCCTTTCCGCTATTTTGTCAATGGAGGCGGAAAACATAATGACAGGCGTGTTTTTTATCGTTTCTTCCATTTTTATTTTAGCCACGATTTCTTCTCCATTCATAGTCGGCATAACCATGTCCACGATGAATAAATCAAAATTTCCCCGAAGTGCTTCCCGCAGTCCCCAAGCTCCATTTTGGGCAAAAGTAACGGAAAAACCGTCTTGTTTTAATTTGCCGCCGAACATATCTAAAAAAACATCTTCATCTTCGATCATTAAAATTCTTTTGCCTGCTTCTTTTTTTTCCTTGCCATTATCCTGATCGGAAATTCGTTCTGCGTTCTTTTTTTGTTCTTCCATTTGCTTGGTCAATCTTTCAATTTCGGCTACTAATTCGCTGGGGTTGTAATTAGACTTAACAACAAAGCCGTTCGCGCCTAAACTCATGGCCTTTTCCTTATCTTCCTCCTGATTAAGATTGCTAAAAATAATAATTTTAATGTTGGAATCGTATTTTCCGCTGCGCAATTCTTTGGTGACCGCAAAGCCGTCCATCTTGGGCATAATCAAATCAAGGAGAATAATGTCTATTTTTTCTTTTTTCGCTAAACTCAAGACTTCATCTCCGGAAACTGCCATCAAGACTTCAAAGCCAGACTCGGAGAATTTTTTCTTGTAAATTTCCGCAATCATCGAATCATCTTCTACAATCACAATCTTGGCCATAAGATTTATTTTTCCAATTTATTTAAAAGTTCTCCTATTTTTAAAATTTCCGTCTTTTCCGACCGGCGCTCTTTAACCTCCACTCCGCCTTTTCCCAGAGATTTTTGACTCACGACCCCCCGCCATGGAATCCCAATTAGATCCGCGTCCGCAAATTTTTCTCCGGCGCTGATTTCTCTATCATCATACAAAACTTCAATTTTTTTATTTAATAACTCCTGATAAATTTTTTCCGCCTTCTCGTTTTGGCCTAAGCTTAACAAATGGACTGCGAATGGTGCCACGTTTTCCGGCCAAATAATGCCTTCCCCGTCGTGATAAATTTCCACGATCGTGCCTATCAGCCGGCTTAAGCCGATGCCGTAACAACCCATCAAAATTTCTTTTTTTTCGCCTTTTTCATCTGCCACTTTGAGATTAAAAGGCATAGTGTATTTATTTTTCAATTTAAATATATTGCCGACTTCAATAGCTTTTTCTTCCTGAAAATCACGGCCGCCGCACTCCGGACATTTCTCCATTTCGCCTTTCATTTCTTTGTTGATAGCTAATTTACATTTCCGGCAAATATAAATCGTGTCTTCCCCGGCCGGCGCAACCGTTTGAAATTCATGGGAATATTTGGAAAAAGATCCGCCAGAAGCAAAAGTGTAATAAGTCATTTCCCGAATACCAACCTTTTCAAAAATTTTAAAATAGGCCTCTCTAGCTTTTTCGTAATATTTGTCCAAATCTTTTTCATCCAAATGGAAAGAATATAAATCCTTCATTATAAATTCCCGACCGCGTAAAATTCCCGATTTCGCCCGCAATTCCATCCGGAATTTATTTTGGAATTGATAGACGGCCAAAGGCAGATCTTTATAGGAATTCAAGAATTTTTCCATCAGCGGCACCACCACTTCTTCGTGCGTAGGTCCGAGCGCCATTTCCCGGCTCGTGGAATCTTTGACTTTGTATAAATCATCCATCGCGTCCCAGCGTCCGGTTTTTTGCCAATTTTCTTTCGGTTGAAGCGCCGGCATCAAAACTTCCTGCCCGCTGATGGCATTCATTTCTTCTCGGATAATATTCTCTATTTTTTTCAGCACCCGCAAACCCAAAGGTAAAAAAGTATACACGCCGGCCATCAATTTGTCTACAAATCCGGCCCGGATTAACAATTGTGCGTTCAAGCTCACCTCATCTTTCGGGGCGTTTTTTTGTGTTTTCACAAAAAGTTGCGATTGCTTCATATAAGAGAATAATAGCATAAAATCAAGGATTTACCAAAAAAAGCTTTTTATTATTTTCAAAAATAAAAACGCGTCGTCCTGGAAACGGCCGTAGTTTGATGACACATTTGGCCATAAAGTTATTTTCCACCGAAATAGCCACAAATAATTGCAAGAGATGCGCTGTATTTACCGTCTATTCCCAAAACTTTTTTAATTTTCATCATCGTAACTTTCCCACAAAACCTTAAAATTCTCATCTTCCAACAACATGGAGAAATTGCCTTCGGCAATCAGCCGGCTATCTTTGAACATATAGACATAGTCAAAATAACGCAGGAGGTGCAAGCTGTGCACCGCGGAGATTACAACTTTATCCTTAAAAGCCGCAAAGATATTTTGGTAAATTTGCAATTCGTTTTCCACGTCTACGCTGCTGGTCGGCTCGTCCAAAAGCAGAAATTGACTGTCTTTGGCCGCCAGCAATCCTCGCGCCAAAGCCAGCCGCTGTTTTTCGCCGCCGGAAAGCGAAACGCCTTTTTCCAAAACGCTGGTTTTCAATCCGTCTTTTAGGCGTGCGATTAAGCTACCTAAGTTCGCCAGCCGGATAACTTCCGCCAATTGTTTGCGGCTGGCATGCACGCCCAAAGTAATGTTATATTCGATTGAATCGTTAAAAATTTCCGAATCTTGCGGAATGAGCGTAGTATATTCATGCAGATGTTTCAGGCCTTTTTTTAATTTTTTTCCGTCGCAATAGACGTTCCCGCTATCTGCCTCATGCATGCCTCGGAGCAGCGAAAGGACGGTGCTTTTGCCTGATCCGCTGGTGCCGATTAGTGCGATTTTTTTTCCACGTTCAATCTTCAAAGAAACATCATTGAGAGTGTATTTTTCGTTTTTCTCTCCCCCTTCTTCCTTATAAGAAAAAAATAATTTTTTAATCTGGATGACTTTCCAATTATCCGGCAAAGCGTATTTATTTTCCAAGTGCAGTTTTTCGTATTCATCCTGGATAACTTCCGCTGCCACCACCGCTGCATTCTGGCGGACGGTATCGCTGTATTTCCAGGCAAAAGTATAAAAAGCCGTTTCGATATTATACAGATATTGATAAAGCACAAATAATGTCCCGATTAAGATCACTCCCTGCGCTTGGTAAGTATTATAAGCATTGAACAGCAATACTCCGGCCATCATCAGCGACATCAGAAAACTGGATAAAAACCATTTAGTTTCATTTAATTTACTATTCTTCACAAAAATAGAAAATGGCCGTAAAGAGCGCAGATCGATTTCTTTGGTCGCCCGCTGTTTGAGTCGCAATGAGATAATCGTAAAATAATTACTGATATAATCATATACTCCAGCCGCGATGAAATTTTCCGCTTTATTGATAATTTGATAGTTTTTCAGCAATTTTTTATCAAATTTCATAATGACGATAACTGCTGCCACTGCCGCAAACAAAACAATGATTAATGGCTTAACGTCATAAAAAGACAGAATGATGACCGAAGCCACGAGCCCGATAACATTTTGCAGGATGATAAAAAGTTCGCTGGAAAAATCAAATAAGCGTTCGCTGGCTTTGTTGACTTTGTCAATCGTATCACCGGAATGATGATCTTTATGCCAGGCCGTCGGCAAATCCATCACTTGCTCAAACATGGTCTGGCGGTAATTTTTCCGCACCAAAAAAGCATTCCGGTTTTCCAGGACACGAGACAGGCTATGAAAAATCCAACCAACCACATTAATTACGACCAATAATCCAACACTATAAGCAATTAGGCGAATCTGGTTTTTTTGGCTGGCAAATTGGATCGTATTGAAAATCTTCCCGATCACGATCGGCTGGAGCAGCCAAATGGCATTGCCAATAATCGAAAAAATTATCAGCCAGATAAAATACTTCTTCGTGCCGAAGGAGTAATGCCAAGTATATTTTAATAGGTTAAATAAAGGATTTTTGGAAAACATAGCCTTGTTCTTTTAGAAAATCAACTGTTTTTTAATTTTATCACAAAAAGTTATAACTAAAAAGAGGCTACCGAAAGCCTCAACCCAGTTTGATTTTTTTTGCACGGGATGTAGGAATCGAACCTACGTCAACGGTTTTGGAGACCGCCGTACTACCACTGTACGAATCCCGCAAAAATTATTTTAATTTCAATCTCTTTAATAATGCATTATAAACTGAGCCACTCACCTTTAAACCTCTTTCTCTTCTTATGGCTAATAGCTTATCGGAAAAAGCCTCATAATAAATTAACTTTGGATTTTTGCCCTTCGTAGTTTGAGTATTTCCGCCTTGATGTTCCGCCAACCTTTTTCTTAAATCACTAGTATAACCAATATAAAAATTCTTCTTTGTATTTTCTAGTTTTAATAAATATACATAATACATGGCAATCTATCCTGTCGCTCTCGAGCGACGGGATTAACCCGTCAGTCGAGACTGACAGGTTATTTCGTCTCTTTGTGCAGCGTATGCTTCTTGCACTTCGGGCAATGTTTTTTCATCTGCAATTTTTCTTTGAGTATTTTTTTATTGCGAGTGGTGTAATAATTTACCTTCTTACAAATTTCGCAAGCCATTTTGGCGATATTTTCCCTGGTCATTGAATTAAATTGTTAAATTGTTAAATTGTTATATGGTTTTGGCAATTTAACCATCTAACAATTCAGCCATTTAAATTGAGCCGCTGGCCGGATTTGAACCGGCGACCTACTCCTTCATTTACACCTCAATTTCGTAAAACTTATATGAGGATTAGACTGTATATCAAGCGTATTCTTCCGAGAGGTTAGCTTCCCTTGTCAGTCGTTCGGGCGTCTAGCGCCACGGTCTTAACCATATACTGGCTTTTAACCGTAATTCGGGATTCAATGCTTAGTTTCCTGGGCAATGGGCAAAATAATTTACCATGGAGTTGCTCTACCA
>CAYTIK010000001.1:47556-101584 GCA_964438025.1 uncultured Bdellovibrionales bacterium | reverse complement strand
AGCGAAGCTTGCACTCGGATAGAAAACCCCGAGCGTAAGCTCGGGGATATTTATTTGGCTTAATTAATGAGATTGATAAATTTTTGCAAAGTAAATTAAAATTAAATTTGCATCCTGAAAAAATTTTGATCAAGAAATATAGACAAGGAATAGATTTTCTTGGCTACATTGTTTTGCCACAGCATAGAGTTTTACGAACAAAAACGAAGAGAAGGGTTATTAATAAAATAAAACACAGGCGGCAAGATTTAAAAGACAGTATTATTTCTGAAGAATCTTTTAACCAAAGTTTGCAATCGTATTTGGGAATTTTGAAACATCGTAAGGGCTATAATATTCAAAAGAAAATTGAAGATTTATTGAAATGAGAGAAACAACTGAAAATTAAAAAATCAAACGAATTTAAAAAACTCCGTTTTTTACGGAGTTTTTGTAATTTTTTATGAGTTAGTTATTACTTTTTGACCTCTTCCATGAATTTCTGGAAAATGGCGGGATTTTCGACGGCTAATTGGGAAAGCACTTTGCGGTCTAAACCAATTTTTTTCTCCGCGAGGATTTTTATCAATTGGCTGTATTTAATGCCAAATTCCCGGGCGGCGATATTGAGACGGGTAATCCACAGCGCGCGCATCGCTCTTTTTTTCTGGCGGCGGTCGCGATAAGCGTAACTGCCGGCCTTAATCACCGCTTGTTTAGCGGCGGCATAGAGGGATTTTCTTTTCCAGCGGTAGCCTTTGGCGTCTTTTAAAAGATTTTTTCTTCTCTTGGAAGCGGCGACGCCTCTTTTTACTCTAGTCATATTATCGGTAATTTTCAATTTTCTCCGCCAGCTGGCGGATTCAATGAAATCTATTTAGAATTTAAAATTTAATTAACAATAAGGCAGCGCCTTAAGGACATTGACTTCGTCGGCTTTAAAAAGCCGAACATCCGTTCTTTTGACGCGTCCTTCGCGGCCATTATCTTTAGAATTATAATGGTTCTGGCCGGTTATGCGGCGCATAACTTTTCTTTTTTTCGTCAGGCGGACTTTTTTAGCGACAGATTTGTTGGTTTTTAATTTAGGCATAAATTCTAAAATTGTGGATTATTTTTTATTCTGGAGTAATCAATGTGTTAAACCCTCCCGGCATTCTTTTAATTTCCTGCTCTTTTTTATAGGGGAGGGCGATAGCTTTTAAAAATTCTTCCAAATTAGCGCGGGCGATATTTTGGTGGGCTTTTTCCCGGCCTTTGAGCCGGATTTCAATTCGGACGCGGTTGCCTTTTTTTAAAAATTTTTCCGCCTGATTCTTTTTAAATTCCAAATCATGGACATCCGTGCGGAAACCGATGCGGATGCCTTTGACTTCAACATTTTTTTGCTTGGTTTTGCTGCCTTGTTTGATTTTAGATTGCTGATACTGGAATTTTCCATAATCCATGATCTTGCAGACCGGCGGTTTGGCTAAAGGGGCAATTTCCACCAAATCAGTTTCTCTTTCTTTAGCAATTTGTAGCGCTTCCAAAGAGCTCATTAGGCCTAATTGCGAGCCATCATCATCAATTACCCGGATTTGTGGGTAGTTAATTTGTTCATTAATCCTTTCGCGTGGAGCTCTTTGTGTAAAAAATCTGCGTGGTCCTATTTTTATAGTTTTAATTTAATGATTAGTGGAGTTGGCGAGAATTGCACTCGCGTCCAAATTTATTCTTTCAAAACATTCTACAAGCGTATTCAGCTTTAAAGCCTTGCGAGCTTCGATTAGGAAGTGGAAAGCGGACAAAACCTTCTCAATCTATTTCTAAATTTAGCTTCGCCAAAAAAGTTTAGAACGCCTTATTTGACTATCCTCATATATGACACCGAGGTTTGCCTATGAGAAATCGGCAATTCGATGAACCTTAACTCCGCTTGGAAGCGGTTAGGCTAAGGCTAGGGCAAAATTTGCGGTAAAAGCGTTAGCTAATACCGATTTTGCTTTAGTTATGAAGTTGGCACTTATAACTTTTGATAAAGGTTTAGCGAGCTATTATCATCCTCGGCTTGCTTGTTTGGAAAGTACAAATTGTCGAAACTTAACAACCCCCGCCCGCCACGCTTCGCGTAGCGATGCGGGCGGGCCCTCACACTACAAGCGTAACAAACAGCGGATGTTTAGTTAGTAATTTTTTAAAGCTCTCCGCATATCTCGATCCGCATCTTTCTTCTTCAGATCTTCCCGTTTATCAAACTTATTTTTTCCTTTGCCGATACCGAATTCGAGCTTCAGTAGCCCGCCTGCATCGCTATGTTTACTTTCTGGATAGTACTCTTTTTTTGAATTAGAACCAAGTGTTTTGTTAAAAAAGTTCTTATTTAAAGGCGAAACATTGCGGGCAGGACGCTTTTTAGTATACACGCGAAGAGGGACGAGTGTCAAGCCAAGCAACCTTAATTTTCCGATTAAATGCTTGATTTCCGATTTTTTGAGGAGCAGCTTGCGCGGGCGGGTCGGATTATAGCTTTTTATCTCACCCGCTTGCTTGTAAAAAGAGATATGGGCGTTGGTTAAAAATAATTCAGATTCTTTGATGGTGACGAAGCTTTCTTTAAGGCTAATATGTCCCGCTCTAACTGATTTTACCTCCTGGCCAGTCAAAACCAAACCCGCCTCATATTTATCCGAGATGAGATAGTCGAAATGGGCTCTTTTATTAGTGGCTACGGTAGTCATATATTTAGTATATAGCTTGCTTACGAAGCAATGCAAGTATGTTTTTTCTCTAAATTTATGCTATATTTTAAATAGTCAAAAGTTTGATTTTTTGGCGCTTAGAGCTAAAAAAGTATTGATAAAAAAAACTAATGTCAAAACAAAAATTATTAGCCATCATACCTAACGAGCGGATTATCGGAAAAATATATTTCATTCGCGGCGAGAAAGTAATGTTCGATAAAGACCTCGCGGAACTTTATGGAGTAGAAACGAGGGTTTTAAATCAGTCGGTAAAAAGAAATATAAAAAGATTTCCTGATGATTTTATGTTCCAGTTAAACAAACAAGAAGCTGATTTGTTTTTGAAGTCACAATTTGTGACTTCAAGTTTCAATAGTAAATCTCTAAGATCACAATTTGTGACCTTAGAAAAAGGTCGGGGTAGAGGGAGGTATTCAAAATACTTCTCCTTTGTTTTTACCGAACAAGGCGTGGCTATGCTTTCTAGCGTTCTCAATTCCGATCGAGCTGTTCAGGTTAATATTCAGATTATGCGGACATTTACGCAAATGCGAAAAATGCTGATGACCCATAAAGAGCTACAAGAAAAAATTGAAAAAATGGAAGGAAAATACGATAAAAATTTCAAGATTGTCTTTAAGGTGCTCGCTAAATTTCTAAAAACTAATCCAAAAGACGATATGACAAAAGTAATTGGGTTTAAAAATAAATAATATGGAAAACCCTAACTTCCTCAAACAAAAATACGACCTGCACAACACTCCCGAAGTGGCCACGGCGCCAGGTCCGACAGCAGATGGTATGTTGCCCACGAGTTTGTTTTTCGGTTCCGCCCATCTGCCGGTGAGGTAGGCAAGTTAGAGCTTTAGAATTTTAAATTCTCGGTAATTTTTAGAAACTTTTCCGTCAGTAGGCTGAGCAGTTTTTAACTAAAAATCCTCGATTCTTAATATCCTGTCTAGTAGGGCAGGATCTTATTGCAATTCTTAGCATAACAGTGCATATTACTCAAAAAATATTACTACACAATTTTAGCCTAGGCTGAAAGTGTGTCGTAATTTTAAGATGAGAAAAGGAAGATAGAGGGTAATTAAATGAAGTAGCGAGAGATGAAGAATCGGATAGATTTAGAGTTTAAATTATTTGATTATTTTTACTTTTTTTGCTTTTTGCGGTATGATGAAGCCATGAAAGAGGAAATCCAAAAAATTTTAACGGAAGCGGTTAAGGCTCTACAAAAGGCTAAAGCTTGGCCGGATTTTACATTGGAAGAGATTCAGGTGGATTATCCCAGTGAGGAGAAATTTGGAGATTATGCCAGCAATATTGCCATGCTTTTAGCCAAAAAAGTCGGAAAAAAACCATTAGAAATTGCGGAAACATTAAAAACAACGCTGAAAACGGAGTTCGACTCCGATTTGGAGTCGAACTCCGTAAAGTTAAGTTTGGAGAAAATCGAAGTAGCAGCGCCAGGTTATTTGAATTTTTATTTAAAACCGGAATATTTTCAAGAAAAAATCGAAGAAATTAATCAGCGAGGAAACGATTGGGGAAGTTTAGAAAAGAAAAAAGAAAAAGTGATGATTGAATATTCCCAGCCCAATACGCATAAAGAATTTCACATCGGCCATCTGCGGAATGTTTTTATCGGCGATGCTTTAGTTAATGTTTTGAGAAAAAATGGCAACGAAGTCATGGCGGCCAATTATATCGGAGATACCGGAACGCACATTGCCAAATGTCTGTGGGCATTGGAAAAATTCCATCCAGAGGAAAATTTAGACGCCAGAGAAAATAAAACAGAATTTTTGGGAAAAATTTATTCGGAAGCGGTGCAAAAAATAGAAGCTGATCCGCAAAATCAGGAAGAATTCAAACTGGTACAAAAAAGACTTGAAGGAGGGGATATTGAGCTAGTTGCTCTCTGGCAAAAAACGCGCCAATGGAGTTTGGATGAATTCAAGGCCATTTACGAAGGATTAGGGGTAAAATTTGATGTTTATTTTTACGAAAGCGAAGAAGAACAAGCCGGAAAGAAAATTCTGCCGGAACTTTTAGGTAAAGCGCATATTGAAAAAAGCGAGGGCGCAATTATTGCCAATCTGGAAGAATATAATTTGGGAGTGATTGTTTTAGTAAGAAAAGACGGTAGTATTTTATATGGGCTGAAAGATTTGCCATTGGCGCAAAAGAAATTTAGTGAATATAAAATTGGTAAAAGCATTATTGTGGCTGATGTCCGGCAAGAATTATATTTCAAGCAAATATTCAAAATCCTGGAACTTTTAGGATTTAAAAAAAATTTGATTCATGTGGCGTATGAGTTTGTTTCTTTGAAAGATGGAGAAAGTATGTCTTCTCGTAAAGGTAATGTTATTCCGGCCAAGAAACTTATTGCGGAAGTAATAGAAAAAATCAAGCAGAAATTTCCCGAATCTCCACACCCTGAAGAGATCGCGCTGGGAGCTATCCGCTTTTCCTTGCTGAAAGTTTCCAGTCGAACCAGAATAGAATTCGACATTGATGAATCAATAAAATTGGAAGGCGCAACCGGTCCCTACGTGCAATACGCGCACGCGCGGATCTGCAGCATCTTGCGCAAAGCGCAAGAAAAAAATCTGGATTTTTCCCAAGCGGATTATGCTAAAATTGCGGAGGAAAAAGAGCTAAGCTTGGTTAAAGAATTACATAAATTTCCGGAATTAGTGGAAGAAATAGTTCAGGATTATACGGTGCATAAACTGCCTCATTACGCCATAAAATTGGCTGATAAATTCCATTCTTTTTACAACGATTTGAAAGTTATCGATGAGGATAATTTGGCAGTTTCCCGCTCTAGACTAAAGCTCATAAATGCTGTTAAAATAGTGTTGGCGGAAACATTGAGGCTTATGGGCGTATCTGCACCAGAAAAAATGTAAAAGTATGTCGTATAAGTCATATATGACATATACGACGTATGCAATTTTATGAAAATCGGTATCGATGCCAGAACAATTTTAAATCCAGAAAAAGGCGACGCCATCGGAGTCGGCCACTATACGTATCAGCTCATCCGCCATCTTTTGGAAATCGACAAAGAAAACGAGTATGTTTTGTTTTTTGATTTCCGCGTCCGGGAAAAAGATGTCAAAAAATTTTCTCAGCCGAATGTGAAAATCAGATTTTATCCTTTTTCCGACTATAAAAAATATTTGCCAGGAATATATAACGAAATTTTAGGTTCGGCGATTTTGAGCAAGGAAAAATTGGATTTGATCCATACAACTTCCCACACTAGTCGGATTCCAGTGAGCTATAGAGGAAAAACCATCGTGACTATTCATGATGTGGCAGTCTATAAGTTAAATGACGTTTTCCCTAGTCTTTTTCAAGCCAAAAATAAGGCACTGATCAGCCTGATGGTCAGTAAAGCGGAAAAAGTGATTGCGGTTTCCCAATCGATAAAAAATGATCTGCAGTCAATTCTCAAATGTCCGGAAGAAAAAATCCAAGTGATCTATAGCGGATTTGACAAACGAATGTTTGAAAATCCGGAAATAGGCCGCCAGAAAGTTTTGGATAAATATTCTATCAAGGACAAATACGCGCTTTTCTTGGGAACGCTGGAACCGGTTAAGAATATTACGCGTCTTCTTGAAGCTTTCAAAATTTTTAAAGAAAGGAATAAAAAAGATAAAATTGCTGGCGACTATAAATTAGTGCTAGCTGGAAAAAGAGGCTGGCTGGCTAAAGAATATCGGCAAATTGCCAAGGATTTAGGTTTAGCCAAAGATATTATTTTTACCGGCTATGTTATCGGAGACGATTTAGTTCCATTGTTCCATAATGCGGATTTTTTTGTGATGCCGTCTCTCTATGAAGGTTTTGGTACGACCGTGCTCGAAGCTTTCGCGACCGGCACTCCGGCGATTGTTTCCAATGTTTCTTCCATTCCGGAAATTGCGGGGGACGCGGCCGAATTGGTCAATCCCATCGATGTGCAAAATATCGCCCAGGCCATGACTAAATTTTCTCGCAGTGAAGAATTAAAGCAAACTTATCGGGAAAAAGGCTTCAGACAGCTCGAAAAATTCAATTGGGAAAAATGCGCTCGGGAGACTTTAGAGATTTACAAAAACTTTAAAAAATGATTTAAAGTAAGTTAAGGATGCCTCAGATCTTTAATGGCAGTAATTCATGCCATTTTTTTGTGATAAAAACAACTTTTGAAATTACAATTATCACAAAATTTGATAAAAGTTGACTTATCTCAAGACACGTGCTTAAATTAGCCAAAATGTTTTTGTTTTCTTTGACAAATAAAATGAGAAAGGAGACTATGTTTCATGATAAATACGAATGACATTCCTGGTGTTTTTGAAAACGGAAAGATCACGGCGCGTGTGGGATCAATAGTTAAACTTCCCAAAGACGTTGGAGGGCGGCAAAAAAGGCTAATCTTAAAGTAATTTCTTGTTTTATCCGAGAGGAAATGACGGATAGCGAGGTTTTTGTTATTAGCGCCAAGACCAACTGGAATCAGGAAAACATGTCTCCCATCGAAGAAGCGCATGTCGTTAAAAGATTTCAATCTATGGGCTACGGCATAGAAGAAATTGCCGAAGAGATGGGGAAAGGCGCCGGAACTCTTTACAATCTTTTGAAGTATCTGAAATTAAACGATGAAATCCAAGGATTGCTCCTGGTGGGCAAAATAGACAAGGGCTTAGCGTTGCAATTGGCCACATATCCGAAGGCTGATCAGGGGTTTATGCTGGATGTTTTATGGAAAGCGGCAACGGCTAAGGGTAAACCCTTGCATCCTAATGAAGCGGCGCGTATTCTGCGCGGAGCTGCCCAAAACAAAGGAATAAAACCGCAAAAAAGTAAAAAGGGCAGAAGTCATAAAACTCACGAGGAACTAGTTCTTAGCAATACACACGTTAAGGGGAATGAATTTTTGCAAAGCATCAAAGAACTGCTGTCGCTTAATGATGATGAAGTTGCAAAAGTGAGAAATCCTCATCCGTTGGACATGTCTGAATTGATGAAAAGAATAAGGCTATTTGTGGACAGAGTCGAAGAAAAAATCCGATCTGTAACTTGAAGAAGTTAAGGGCATCAACAGCGTTGCTGTATCGGTGCCCTTGTTTTTTTATCGGGTTTAATTTATAGTTAAATCATATAAAAGCGATGATGAGGCTATCACCTCGGAGCTGCGAGAAGAAAATCTTTATTGATGAGTAGATCTCGCCGGTTAGCCCGCCTGCAACGCTTATGCGTAGCAACTGCGGGCAGGGCCCGTAATAGCCAAAATTGAGTCCTGTCAGTCACGACTGACGGGAAAATTAAGGTGGTACCACGCGGAAGCGTCCTTATATGACTTTAAGGATGTTTTTTATTTTATGATATTGGCGCACATTATAATCGGAACACTTCCTGCTGAAAATCATTTTTCCTGGTTCTGGTTTCTGGGTTCGGTAATTCCTGACATTGATCATATTTTCATTATTTTTAAAAATAAATTATTTTCTATAAATAAATTAGTAGATAGCGTAGTGAACGAAGAAAAATACGGTATCAGGTATAAAACAAAATACGGGCATTCTATTTTAGGAGGATTACTGTTGTCCCTAATCGTTTTTGTTATAAGTTTTTCCGGGGGTATTTATTTTTTTTCAGGCTATATGTTGCATTTAGCTTTGGATTTTCCGGATAAAGATGAAAAGCAATATTTTTATCCCTTAAAAATAAAAATTAAAGGCTGGTTGCCAATTTTTTCCAAGACAGAAATAGTTTTTACCATAATTTTATTATTAATTTCAATTAAAATTTATGTTTAAAAAAGTCGACGCGCGAAAAAAATATTCCGAAATGGAAAAAGAGGTAATCGAATTTTGGAAAGAAGACAAAACTTTTGAAAAGTCGATTGAGCAAAGAAGCAAAGATAAATATTACAGCTTTTATGATGGCCCACCCTTTATTACAGGGGTGCCGCATTATGGAACCTTGCTTTCTTCCATTGTTAAAGATACTGTGCCGAGATATTGGGCTATGAAAGGTTACCGAATAGAACGGCGCTGGGGATGGGATTGCCATGGTCTGCCGGCGGAAAATATGGTGGAAAAAAAATTGGGGATCAAGAGCAAAAAAGAAATTGAGGAAAAAATCGGAATTGCCAAGTTCAATGAAGCTTGCCTCTCTGAGACTTCCCAAATTGCCAGCGAATGGGAAGATATTATTGATCGCATCGGCCGCTGGGTGGAATTTAAAAATGCCTACAAGACCATGGATAAAGGTTATATGGAATCGGTTTGGTGGGCATTTTCGGAATTGTTTAAAAAAGGTTTGATTTATGAAGATGTGCGCGTTTCACTTTATTGCCCACGCTGTTCAACGCCATTATCAAATTTTGAAATTGCGATGGATAATAGTTATGAAATGGACAGCGATCCGTCGGTATATGTGAAAATGAAAATTAGAGGCGAAGAGAATGCTTATTTTCTCGTTTGGACGACGACGCCTTGGACGCTTTTAGCTAACGTGGCTTTGGCGGTAGGCGGAGAAATTAATTACGTTAAAATTATTTGCGGAGAAGATTATTATATTTTAGCCAAAGATAGGGTTGAAGAAGTTTTTGCCGGTAAAGAATATAAAGTTGAAGCAGAATTTAAAGGTAAAGATTTAATGGGTAAAAAATATGAGCCAATATTTGATTATTATCAAAATAATATTAAGGCAGGGATGTTTATTCCGTCACTTAAAAATATAGATTTAAAGGAAAATAAGGAATCAGTATTTGCTATTAAAGAAGATAATAATTTTAAAAAAAGATCTAAAGATGTTGTCAAAAATATTGAATTACATGATAAGCTTGAAGAAAATGCTTACAAAGTTATCGTAGCTAATTTCGTAACAACTGAAGACGGAACGGGGATTGTGCATATTGCGCCAGCTTTCGGAGAAGATGACTTTAATGCCAGAAAAACTGACGATTTGCCAATTATTATGAATGTAGATGATGAGGGAAAACTTACGGAAGGCAAATGGCAGGGACAAAAAGTTTGGGATGCCAATGATAAAATTGTAGCTTGGCTAAAAGAATACAAGATACTTTTTAAACGAGAACAAATAACGCATAGTTACCCGCATTGCCACCGGTGTCATACAAAATTGATTTATAAGGCACAACCGGCTTGGTATGTAAACATTGCTAAAATGCGGCCAGATTTAATCGCTCAGAATGAAAATATTAGTTGGTTTCCGGATTTTCTCAAACACGGTCGTTTTCAGAACGGAATTGAAAGCGCGCCGGATTGGAATATTTCTCGTGATCGCTATTTTGGGACAGCCATTCCGGTTTGGAAATGCGATAGGGAAAATTGCCAAGAGATTAAAGTTTTTGGATCATACGCGGAGCTGAAGGAAGTTTCCGGAGTAGAACTGGAAGATTATCATCGGCCGGGGGTAGATAATATTTCATTTGCTTGTAAATGCGGAGGAGTTATGAAAAGAATTCCGCAAGTTTTTGATTCCTGGATTGAGTCCGGCTCAATGCCTTTCGCCCAATTTCATTATCCTTTTGAGAATAAGGAAAAATTTGAAAAAAGTTTTCCAACTGATTTTATTTCCGAATATATCGCGCAAACCAGAGCTTGGTTCTACGTGCTGCATGTTGTTTCCGTAGGGATATTCGGCAAAGAAAGTTTCAAAAATGTTGTGACGACAGGGACTATTGCCGGATCAGATGGCAAAAAAATGTCTAAATCACTGGGAAATTACACCTTGCCAGATGTTGTCTTGGAAAAATATAGCGCCGATGCCTTACGTTTTTATTTTTTATCCTCGCCGCTGCTGGATGCGCAGAATATTAATTTTTCCGAAAAACCGATTCAGGATATTCAAAGAAAAGTCTTGGCGACTTTGTGGAATAGTTATTCCTTCTTTGTTCTGTATGCCGGTGTGGATAAGTGGGAACCGTTAAAGACTATTAACCACCAAGCACCAACTAAAAACTTATTAGATAAATGGATTATTTCCGAACTGCATAAATTGATAAAAAAAGTGGATGAAAGCATGCAAGGTTATGATTTGGTAAAATCAACCAAACCATTCGAGTTATTTGTTGATAATCTTTCTAATTGGTATATCCGCCGCAGCCGTAAGCGATTTTGGAAATCGGAAGACGACGCCGATAAAGAAAATGCTTATCAGACACTTTGGACGGTATTAACAGAACTGGCCAAGCTGATGGCACCGTTTACGCCATTTATTGCGGAAGAAATCTATAAAAATCTAACCGGTGAAGAACCTGCCCGCAATGCTTCGCATAGCGATGCAGGCGGGTCCGTGCATCTGACCGATTTTCCCAAAGCGGATGAAAAACTGATTGATGAAAAATTAAATAACAAAATGGCGGAAACCAGGAATATTATTACGGTAGCGCTGCAGCTTAGAGCCAAAAATGGTATAAAAGTGCGCCAACCCTTAGCGGAATTAAGAATTATGAGTCAGGAATTAAGCAAGGAATTTTTGAAAATCATCCAAGAAGAAGTGAATGTTAAAAAAGTTATTCAAGATAAAAAATTTAAAGAAATCGAACTGGATACCAAAATTACTCCAGAACTAAAACTCGAAGGCCAAGCCCGCGAAATTATCCGCTTCATCCAGGAAATGCGCAAGGAAGCGGGTTATGAAGTTGACAATCGCATAATTGTCAGCTATTCTGGAATGTCGCAGGTCTTTGAAAAATTCGGCGATATTATTGCTAAGGAGATTTTGGCCAACGAGCTAAAATCAGAAAATATTGAAAACGCAGATCTGGAAAAGGAATCCGTCATCGACGGAGAAAAAATAAAATTGCAGATAAAAAAAGACTAACTATCAAAAACTCAAGGAGGCGGATCATGGAAATGATGGTAGCATTTGCAATGAAGTATGGATTTATTATTTTTATATTGATTCTTGCCATTATGGCATTGGTAAGGATCAAAAAAAATAAAGAATCCGACGATGGAAAGTAGAGCCCTTAAATCAGGTAGGAATCTAGGGAGGCTTTAGCGCGTGCGCTGGAGCCTCTTTTACATTATTTAACATTGCCCATATAATTAACACATAGATTAAAATTATGGATTTAAGTATAAATACAATCAAAAGAGGAGTCATTTTTTTGGCGATTGTGGGCCTGATATTGGGATTTTTCACTACAGTCTTAGCGCAAAATTCAGCGGGCAAGATTTTCTCTGGCCGGATTGACGAAAAAGCGGCTTTCGCGGTGCGGGAAGAAAATGTCACTCGAGAAATTGATTGTGAGGAGTGGCCGGAAAAATTCTGGATTTCTCTTTTTGGCGCGTATTTGTTTTTACTAGTCTTTAATTTATCTTTTGGCTTAAAAAATAAAAAGAAGATCCAGTGGTTTTGGGAATTATTAATAACGCTTTTAGCTTTGTGGACTTGGAAAAAACTGGATGTTTGCGAGATGCAGCCTTGGTTTTATTATTGCGTCATCGAGTCTGGCGTAATTATATACTTCTTTTATCTTTATTCCCGCCAAAGATGGTCAAGCTTTTCAGATAAAGAAGAGCTTTAACTTTCATGGATTATCGTTATAGCGGAATCGTATTGAATAGCCGGGAGGTAGGTGAGGCAGACAGAGTCTATACGATTTTGACAATGGAGGCGGGGAAAATTAGAGTTTTAGGCAAAGGCGTGCGGAAAATCAACGCCAAACTGGCCGGCTTTTTAGAACCTTTAACTTTTGCGGAAATTTTTGTTTCTCGGGGAAAAGGCTTGGGGCAAATTTCCGGCTCGATAATTGAAAACAGTTTTCCCGCCATCCGCTCAAATTGGGAATTGGCCAAAGATGTTTTTGTTGTTTTTAAATTGGCGGATAAACTAATTCCCGAGCAACAACCAGATGAAAAAGTCTTCCAACTGCTTTTAAGTTATTTGGAAACTTTAGAAAAAATAACCGGAGAAAAAATGGAAAAAATAACGCTGCTTCGATTGGGGTTTTTATTTAAATTTACACATCAGTTAGGATATGGATTAGAGGTTGGAAAATGCTTGTCTTGCGGAAAAACATTAAAAGCGGGAAAGAATTTTTTCAGTCCTAGTCGAGGGGGATTTTTATGTGCTAATTGTCCCAAAGACTTAGAAGATGATTTTCCAGTCAAAGACAGTTCTATTAAAATTATCCGGATTTTTGCCAAAAATCTTCTCAAAAATCTGAAGAAACTGGCAATCACGCCGGAAGAAATCCAGGATTTGGAAAAAATCGCGAAGAGATATTTGATTTGGATGGAAGGAATTTAGGATTTGCCATGAAGGTGATAAAATTTTATAATAAAGGCATCTAAGCTATTAATGTTATGTCACTTTACGATATAAAAAATAAGCTTTATAAGCGGGAAAATGATGAGAAGCTTTCCCAGCTAGGGCAGACCGGATTTGATCCGCGTTTTGCGCCGATGGACATTGCCAAAAAAAGCTTTGTCAAGGATGATGCTTGGATTATTGAGGCGGAACAAGCACGTTTGGCGCGGAAAAAAGTTTGGAAAACCGGCTTTATGCTTGCCGGCGGCGTAGTTTTATTTATTCTACTGCTGCTGGGATTTTTTAAATTCCGCCAGATGTCTTTCAGCCAAGAGCGGGTAGAAGTTTCTCTTAGCGGATCTCAGGAAGTATTGAGCGGTAAAAGTTTAATTTATCAGGTAAAATACAAAAATAACAACCGGAGCACTTTAAAAGATGCAGTTTTAAAGATTAATTTTCCTAAAAATTTCATTCCGGAAAATAATCCGGATTTTCGTCCGGAAGGATCTAATAGTTTTTTGCTGAACTTGGGCGATATTCCCGGCCGAAAAGAAGGCAGCGTGGAATTTAAGGGAAAAATTTTTAGCCCTAAGGGAGCTTTGATTTATCTTAAAGCAGAAATTAATTATACGCCTGCAAGCCTTAGCGGCCAGTTTGTTTCCCAAGGGCAATTAAGCGTGGCCGTCCAATCTTCTCCGATTAAATTGGAAATCAGCGCTCCGCAGAATTTAGCCAGTGACGACGCCATTGATTATCAAATCAATTACCAGAACGACGGAGAAAAAGAAATCGCTGACATGAAAATTAAGATAAATTATCCGGAGGGTTTTGTTTTTTCCAAAGCTGAACCGCTTAATTCTGAAGGCAATAATTTCTGGCACATCGGGACGCTCAATCCCGGACAAGGCGGGAAAATTATAATCAGCGGAAAACTTTCCGGAGAGAGGAATTATACTCGAACAGTTAAAGCCTATGTCGGGGTGATGGACGGAAAGGATTTTGTCATTTATGACGAAGAAAATGCGGCGACGCAAATAATTGGTTCGCCCTTGATTATCCGCCAGGCAGTTAATGGCAAAGATAGTTTGAATGTTAATTTGGGCGAATTGCTCCGATTTGAAGTTAAATTCAGAAACGATGGAGATATTGGATTGCGCGATGTCATTGTGACGGAAAAATTGGAAGGAGAGGCCTTGGATTATTCCTCTTTGAAATTAGAAAAAGGCGGAGCTTTTGATTCAAATTCTAGAATAATCACCTGGAAAGCTTCAGATTTTTCCGAGTTAGAAAAATTCAATCCGGGACAGGAAGGATCGGTAAAATTCAGTATTAGGGTAAGAAATTCTTTGCCGGTAGAAAAAGGTTCTGATAAAAACTTTATTATTTCCAGTTTGGCTAAAATTGACAGTCAGGATGTGCCAACGCCTATCGAAGCGAATAAAATTATTTCCGGCAATCGGATGGATATGAAACTTAATTCCAAAGTCTCGCTGGAAACGAAGGGCTATTATTTCGATTCCGTGATTGAAAATTCCGGACCGGTTCCTCCCCAAGTCGGAAAAGAAACTACTTATGCTATCCACTGGAAAATTTCCAATGCTTTTAATGAGTTAAGTGATGCTAAAGTGGAAGCCGTTATTCCTACTGGTGCGACTGTAACAGAAATAAAGAATCCATCCGATGCGGTTCTGCATTACACTTTCAATGAAAGAACTAATAATTTAGTTTGGGAAATTGGCCAGCTGGAATCAGGTACGGGAATTCTTAATTCTCCCCGGGAAGTGGTCTTTCAAGTAAAAATAAAGCCTTCTCCCGATCAGATTAGTTCGCCGGTTAACTTGGTAGGCGAGACTGTTTTTAGCGCCCAAGATCTTTTTACCGGAGAAGAAATCAGATTTTTCGGAAATGAAAAAAATACTACCTTGAGGGAGGATATTAAATTGGAAGATAGGTATAAAGTTAAATCAGCCGATTAATTTTGCGCATGTTTAAACTAGCAGGAAAAAAAAATCGCCAAGGCCGATTGGAAACTAAAAGCGGAGTAATTAAAACTCCGTTTTTTATGCCGGATGCGACGCGAGGATTTGTCAAATCCTTGAGCCAAAAAGACTTGGAAGATATTAATATTGGTCCGATGGTGGTTAACACGTATCATTTATATCTCCAACCGGGAATAGAAATTATCAAAAAAGCGGGAGGCGTACATCGATTTATGCAATGGCAGAAACCGTTGCTTTCCGATAGCGGCGGCTACCAGGTTTTCTCTTTGATTCACAAAAATCCGCAGGTGGGAAAAATTACGGACCAGAAAGTTGTTTTCCGTTCGCCGCTGGATGGTTCCCATCATGAGTTAACTCCGGAAAAATCAATTCAAATTCAATTTGATTTGGGAGTGGATATGCTGGTGTGCCTGGATGATCCACCGCCTAACGACTTTAGCAAAGAAAAAATCAGGCAAGCGGTGGAGCGGACGATTATTTGGGCGGAGCGTTGTATGATTGAGTATAAAAAGCAGTTGAAAGTTAGAAAAATAAAAAAAGCGGATAGGCCGTTAATTTTTTGTGTTATTCAAGGAGGCGAATATTTAGACTTAAGGAAAAAATGTGTGGAAGAACTGATTAAAATTGGTTCTTCCGTCCGCCAGGGAGCGGACGGACCAGCCGTAGGCTGGGATGGCTACGGCTTTGGCGCTCGCCATGTGGATGGCGAAGGTAATTTTTTGGCCGAAGTTTTGCAAAAAACTGCCAGCTTTATTCCGGATGACAAACTTAAGTTTGCGCTGGGCATTGGCACGCCGGAAGACATTGTCCGTGCGGTTTCCTACGGCTGGGATATGTTTGATTGTGTGATTCCCACGCGCGAGGGACGTCATGGACGGCTTTTTCTTTGGAAAAAGAAAGCACTTTCTGGAAATTTTTACGAAACGCTAAATATCAATAATAAAAAATTTAAGAAAGACTTTAAGCCGGTAGATAGAAATTGCACCTGTGAATTGTGCCGGAATTACAGCCGGGCTTATTTGCACCATCTATTTGCGGCCAAAGAACCGTTGGCGATGCGCTTGGCTTCTCTCCATAATCTGAAATTTTATCTGGATTTGATGAAAAAATTAAGAGTCCCGCACTAACTTTCGTTATTATTCTATATGTATTATTTTTACGTGATTAAAAATGAAATCCAGAAATTGTATTATGGCTATACTAATAATCTAAAAAAAAGATTTTTTGAGCATAACAATGGCAATTCTTTTTCTACGAAAAATCATAAATGGAAACTTATTTATTGCGAAGCTTATCTTTCAAAAGAGGATGCTGAAGAGAGGGAAAAACAAATTAAACAATTCGGACAAGCCTGGGCGCAACTGCGAAAAAGAATCAAAAAATCTTTGAACGAAAGTTAGCGCGGGGTTTTGCGGAAATGGCGGTTATGGCTTAAGATAGACTTGATGGAAAATAACTCTGCACTCAATGCACCTTTAGCCGATATTATCCGTCCTCAAAGTCTTGAGGAGGTTTTTGGGCAGGCAGAGCTTTTGGGCCAAGGTTCCTTCTTGAGGGGGGCAATTAAGAGTGATCGCGTACCGTCTTTGATTTTTTGGGGACCGCCAGGGAGCGGCAAAACCACCCTGGCTTTTATTATTGCCAAAGAAACGCAGTCGGATTTTTTGAATTTAAGCGCGGTATCGAGCGGTAAAAAAGATTTGTTGAAAATTATTGAAAGAGCCAAAGGGAATAGAAAAATCGGGCGTAAAACAGTATTGTTTATCGATGAAATTCATCGCTGGAATAAAGCCCAGCAGGACGCGCTCTTGCCGCAAGTAGAAAACGGAACGCTGACTTTAATCGGGGCGACCACGGAAAATCCCAGTTTTGAAGTTATCTCCGCTTTACTTTCTCGCGCCAGAGTTTTTGTTTTGCAAAGATTGGGCAATGAAGATATTGAAAAAATTCTCCAAAGAGCGTTGCAGAAAATACAGAAAAAAGTCAAAACGGATATTTTGAAAATGATTGCGCGTTTTTCCAACGGCGACGCCCGGATGGCTCTCAATACCTTGGAAGCGTGTTTAAATCAAAGGGTGGAAGTGACGGAAGAATTGGTCAAAAAAGTTTTGCAAAAATCCCATCTGCTTTATGATAAAAGCGGGGAAGAACATTATAATATAATTTCCGCGCTGCATAAATCCATGCGCGGCGGCGATGCGGATGCGGCCGTTTATTGGCTGGCGCGGATGGTGGAAGGCGGGGAAGATCCGCTCTATATTGCTCGGAGATTAGTGCGTTTTGCTAGTGAAGATATCGGGCTGGCTAATAATACAGCTCTTCTTTTAGCCAATGCGGTTTTTGACGCCTGCCACAAGTTAGGTTATCCTGAATGCAACGTCCATTTGGCGCAATGCGTAATTTATTTGGCCAAAAGTCAGAAAAGCATCGTAGCTTATGAAGCTTATAATAAAGCCAAGGAAGATGTGGAAAAATGGGGTAATTTGCCGGTGCCGCTCCATATCCGGAACGCGCCCACAAAATTAATGAAAGATTTAAAATACGGCCAGGGCTACAAATATACGCCAGTAGAGGATAGCTCGGAGCAAGAATATTTACCGAAGGAATTAAAAGGAAAAAAATATTTATAATTTTAGGGCCCATGGTCTAGTGGTATAACCTGCCTGCCAGCAGGCAGACGCGACATTTTTACCCCGTTAAATAATTCATTATTCGGGCTTATGGTATAGTGGTAGCACGCCGCATTCGCATTGCGGAGACGCGAGTTCGATTCTCGCTAAGTCCACCAATAATTTAATGGGGCGCATTGTTGAGACGGCAGTTCGATTCTGCCTGGGTCCACAAACATTAACTTTTGTTTATACCTTATTTTCTTGCTATAGCATGAAAATGAGGTATAATAATTATAAATTATATGAGACGGGATTAAGTTTTAAAAAAGGTTTTTGTCGTGAAGACTTTAAAAAATAAAAATCAAATAGCTAAAAATATATTTAGAGGTATGCTTTTGGTGGGAAGTATCGCAGTCGCCGCAACTTCTCCATATTTTGTTTCGAGAGTTTTACCGAAAATTGTTAAATATGCCGGTTATAAGATTAAAAATATAAAATATAAAAAAAGATTTTACAATACTTTTTATCGACTGAAAAAAGAAGACCTAATTCAATTTGAGAATAAAAACGGCCAAATTTATATTTCTCTGACTAAGGAAGGCAGAAAAAAGGCTGGGAAGTATCAAATAGACGATTTGGAAATAAAAAAACCCAGTAAGTGGGATGAAAAATGGAGAATACTTATTTTTGATATTAAAGATAAGCAAAAACTCAAAAGGGAAGCGTTAAGAGGAAAAATAAAACAACTAGGACTGTTTCAACTGCAAAAAAGCGTTTGGGTTTATCCTTATGATTTTGAAAAAGAAATAGAACTTCTTAGATCATTTTTTGGGTTTAGCTCAAGTGAAATGCAATTTATTGTAGCCAGCAAGATAGAAAATGATAGGGAATTAAAAAATCATTTCGAGATAGGATAGTGTTTAGAGATAACTAAAAATTATGTACCTCAAATTCTTGCTATCGCATGAAAATGAGGTAATGGATTATTTTAGCACTAGATAAGTGATAAAAATAACAAATTTTTGCTATCGCAATAATTTGTTATGAATTTAACAGGAATTTGTGGGATTACGGGTTAAAAATAAAGCCTCTTGGACCTTGTTTTTATTGCCTTAGAATAGGTTGGAACTTGTGGTATAATTAAATTATAAATACTTCGCATGTAACTAGTTATTGGAAATAATTAAAAGTTTTTCCATCATAGGCGAGATCATTAGAGGTTAATTTTTATAATTAATTTAAAAACATTATGAAAGAACAAATGCCAATGCCGCAATATTCTCATGATGAAGCTCGCGAAGAAGCTTCTCGCATGGAGGAATTTATAAAAAAAGGAGAAGCTAAGGATTGTCCATCAGCCGAAAAAAAAGTTGAGCGTGAGAGGGCTATCAAGGAAATTACACAAAAAATAGAAGAAGCAAGGAAGAACCGTTTAATAGATAATGAAACAGCAAATCTTGTATCTGACGCACTTAAATTAGAAGGCAATGAGGCTATGTTTGCTAATCGAGTATTATCCCGTGGTTCAGATCCGGCTTCTTTGGAGTTAGCTTTAAATGGCAAAATTAGTGAGCCAACAATGCGTGCCCATCGTATGGGACCGGGTTCTTTAAAAACTGAAGAAAAAGAACCTTGGCTAGTTCTAGCTTCCGTTTCAATGGATGAAAATTCTCATGCAGATTTACCACCTACTAAAAAATTTGAACAATTTCATAATGCTTTAAATTGGCTGAAAAATGCTTCGGAAGATGAAAAAAAGAAAGCGGCCGATAAAGAATTACAAAAAATCCTTAGTATTCCATTTGAAGAGGGTGAAGTTAACGGAGTAAAAATGAGGATATACACATCTGACCGAGGTTTTGCTTCTGCTTATTGGTCAGGTGAAGAATTTGCTGCGGTCAAGGAAGGAAAACTTACTTTTGTCGGATCGCAGGAAAAATCATTGGAAGAAATTGGAGTAAAAGTCGACAAGCAACTTTCACCAACTTTTGGAATAATTTTTGAGAAATAGCTTAGGCTGATATATATAATTTTTTTACAATTAAAATAAATAATTCTATGAAAGAGCAAATGCCAAAATATACTTTTGAAGAAGCACAAGATGAAGCCTCACGCTTAAAAAAACTAGTCGATTCAGGAAAAGCCGAGGATTATCCTGAGGCTGAAAAGAAAACGGCATTATCTATGTCCGGCGCCGAATATCCCGATATGCTTAAAAAACTAAAGTATTGTCCAGATGAAATGCGTCAGGAAATGGCTCGTCGATTTATAGAAAAAGGTTGGTACGAACCATTAGTAGATTGTTTAGAATATTTTAAAGACATTGATAAAAAAGATATAATCGAAAGAATTTTTGATAAAGGCGATGGTTATGAAATTGCTAAACAAATAGAAAAGTTTGACGAATGTGGCATAGATTTTAAAAAGTTACTAGTAGAGAGTATTCTTAAGGAAAAAAATCTATTGGCTATTTCATACCTTGCAGAAAAATTAGGAGGACAAGAAGCTTTAATTAAAGGAAATCAATTAGTAGACGTAATTATAGGATTAAAAGAAATAGAAGAACATGGAAAGATTAGGAAAGGAGTAAGGATTAAAGGATTCGGAAAGATTGGTGGTCACTTTCATAAAGACGCTTTTTACACAAAAGAAAATAAAGAAAAAATAAAGGAAAAACTATTAAAATTAATTGAAAACAACAATCAATTAAAAGCTAATTAAAAAACATGAAAGAACAATTTACGCCAACACCAGTAGAAATGGAAAAAATACAGGAAGATGCTTGGAAAATAAATCAAGAAGTAGATGATGTATATCCAATAAGACAAAAATATGAAACGATGCAAAAAACAGCCAAGTTAGTAATTGAAAAACAACGGCTGCTCGAGGAGTTTAGAGGGGAATGGTCAGAAGCAATTAAAAATTTACCAGATGGCGTAAAACCGGCGATGCCTATTAATGAAAAGGCCGTTGCAAATATGTACATCGCTGGTCATTTATTTGAAAAGAAAATAAATACGAAACATATTGTTCAATGTTTAGTTAATGGCAAAGAGGTTACTGATAAAATTAAATCTCCGCAGGTAGGTTCAAGATATTTTAAGCTGGAACTACCTGACGGTACCGGAATGCCAGGCCGATTTGTAATTCCAAATGAAAGCGGGACTGAGCTTGCTGAGCACATTGCAGATTGGAATCAGAATGGTGATATTAAGGTTAGGCATGGTAAAAAATGTTTTGTAATTAAAAAAAGCGATATACCTCGATGGATGATAGAATTAGAGTCATCGATATATGTAATTGTGCAGAAAAACGAAATTCCAAATTCTAACCCCCCTAAATATGAGGCTGCTGATGGGCCAACCATCGATGATCCTGAAGGAGATTGGCTTATTTCAACAGCTCATTACGGAGATCCAAGCAACAGAAAGCCTAGGCCGCCAAAAGAGCCTCGCTGGAATGAAATGCCAAAAGATCCTGCCGTTGCATTGGAGGAAATAATTAAGTATCAAAAATCTGTTGCCGATTATACTAAAAAAATTGACAGCTGGACCGATGAACAGGAGAGAGTAGTTTTTGTTGACTTAGAAGAAGAAGGTGTTGGACAAAAAGGATTTAGGCAGGAAAGTAGAATTAACGATCCAAATGTCGCAGAACTTGTTCATGATAACGAGGATTTGAGAAAAATGCTTAATAATGCGATTGGAGAAATTAACATACTAAAATCAGAAATCAAGGGAATTAAAACGAAAATGGATAAAAATAAAAAATAGCTCTAAATAATCCATTTTGCCTAATTGGAAAAACAAAAACTTTTAATTACATCCGAATAATTTATATAAAATTTTTAAGAAACTTTCGGCTGAATTAGGAATTATTGCTGTCTAGCTAAGTTGTGACGAAGTTTAATTATAATAATTAAAGAATAAAAATATGGATGAAGCAAAAATATTTGGAGGCATACCTATGTCACAAGAGGATAAAAAAAAGATCCCAGATCCCATAAAAAATTTGGGTAAATTTAAACAAATATTTTCGTTTAAACCACATGAAAAACCGATTATTTCATCAGTATTTGAAGGTCGTAGAGATAATAGAGAAGTAATGATTGAACCAGAATTAAGTTTCAAATCAACAGCGCCAGTACTAGAGGCATTAAGCCTAAGATTAGAGGGGTTATACACGGAAGCGTTTGATGAAAATGGAAAAATGTTAAATTATGACAAAGTACTTGATATTCATGGACTTCTTGCATTTTTAATGAATATCTATGATTCTGCAAGAAGAAGCGGTCAAAAAATTAAGCAAGAGAACTTAGAAGCTCTTGAAGATGCGCTCTCCGATCTGAATAAATATATCGAACAAGATCCGTATAACGATTAAATTGCCAAAAAATTATAATTAAGACATGTCCACCAAATAATAAAAGCCGACGAAATTTTTCCGTCGGTTTTTACGTTAATACTTCGTATACTTTCCAAATCACTAAATTTCCTCTAGAATAAGCCTAGGAGTTTTAATAACTCATAATTTAACATCTTTATGCCCAATCAAAATAAAAACGATTTGATGGAAAAAATTATTTCTTTATGCAAGCGAAGAGGATTTGTCTATCCTTCTTCGGAAATTTATGGCGGATTTTCGGCTGTTTATGATTTTGGTCCCTATGGAGTGGAGTTGGAAAATGCCATCAAAAGAGAATGGTGGAAAACTATGGTTCAGATACGAGAGGATATCGTTGGCTTGGATTCGAGTATTTTTATGAATCCGAAAATCTGGGAAGCCTCGGGGCATGTGTCCGGTTTTTCCGATCCGCTATCCGAATGTAAGAAATGCCATTCGAGGCTCCGCGTGGACCATCTTTTGGAGAGTATCAATGTTAAAGCGGACGAGAAGATAGAGGAAAAAGAAATCAATAAAATATTTTTGGAAAATAAAGCTAAAATAAAATGTCCTGATTGCGGTAAAAATGATTGGACGGAAGTGAAAAAATTTAATCTTTTAGTTAAATCCAATTTAGGAAATTTTACGGAAGATTGGACGAAAAGTCCAGTCTATTTGCGCGGGGAAACCTGCCAGGGAATTTATGTAAATTATAAAAATGTTTTGGATTCAGCCCGAGTAAAGATTCCTTTTGGAATTGCGCAAATTGGCAAGGCTTTCCGCAACGAAATTACGGCGCGGCAATTTATTTTCCGCACTCGGGAATTCGAACAAATGGAAATGCAATATTTTGTCAAACCCGAAACGGAAATGGTGGAATACGAAAAACTCAAAGATTATCGCTGGCAATTTTATTTGAATCTCGGCATAAAAGCAGAAAATCTCAAATGGCACAAGCATGAGAATTTGGTTTTTTACGCCAAGGAAGCTTACGACATTGAATATAATTATCCCTTTGGTTTTTCCGAATTGGAAGGAGTCCACGCGCGCGGAGATTACGACTTGACCCAGCACTCCAAGTTTTCCGGCCAAGACTTATCTTATGCCGATCCAACTACGCAAGAAAAATACATGCCGCATATTATTGAATCTTCCGGCGGAGTTGCCAGGGCGTTTCTGGCCGTACTTTGCGATGCTTATACCGAAGAAAAAATAGAGGGAGGAATAAGGACGGTCCTCAAGTTAGACAAAAAATTAGCGCCGATTAAAGTAGCGGTTTTCCCACTGCTTCGCAATAAGCCGGAGCTTGTCAAAAAAGCCAAAGAAGTATATGATGCTTTGAAGTCCCAGTATATGTGCGAGTTCGACAATAATGGTAATATTGGGAAAAGATATCGCCGGCAGGACGAGATTGGCACGCCCTATTGCATTACAATAGACTTTGACAGCTTGGAAAAAGGAGATGTGACGGTGAGAGATAGAGATACGATGGAGCAGAAAAGAGTTGCGATAAAAGAATTAAGCGAGTATCTAAAAAAAGAGCTAGGATTTTAAAATTTATGAATATCAAGCAAATTTTTGATCTGGCGATTGAGATGGGCCGTAAGGCTGATTTCCGTTCGGCCAAGGATGTTGATAAATATCTGAAAAGAATTAAGGGAAAATATGAAAAACTTTCTCCCAAAGAAAAGAAACTTTTTGATCTGGAAAAATTACGCAATCCATACCTCGATTCCCGCATCCACTTGGACAGCGGGAAAAAGGAAATAAAAAGAGTAATGGCAGGAATTGATTTAGGTGGAGCGGAAATTTTGGCTACGAAATATCTTAACGATAAAAATCCCGAAAAAGAAATTGATTTGCTAATCAATCATCATCCGATAGGGAAATCCTTGGCCGATTTAAGCGAGGTGATGCAGATGCAAGCCGATATTTTGGCGCAATCGGGTATTCCCATCAATATTGCCGAAAATCTTTTGAAAGTAAAAATCAGCGAAGTTAGCCGGGGTATTAATCCGATTAATCATTTTATGGCAGTGGATTTGGCTAATCTTTTAAATGTCAATCTCATTAATATTCATACTCCCGCTGATAATTTAGTAGCCAAGTTTGTGCAGAAAAAAATCCAGAAAGACCGTCCGGAATATCTGGGAGAAGTTTTGGAATCGCTTTTGGAAATTCCCGAATATCGCGAAGCAGCCAAAAAAGGATCAGGACCATGCCTTTTTACCGGATCGGAGGATAGCCATGCCGGGAAAATTGTTTTTACGGAAATAACCGGTGGAACGGAAGGCAGCCCGAAAATTTACGAACAGCTAGCCAAAGCCGGCGTCGGAACGGTTATTTCTATGCATCAGAGCGAAGAACACAAAAAGGAAGCGGAAAAAGCGCATATCAATGTTGTCATTGCGGGCCATATTTCTTCCGATTCCATCGGTATGAATCTCTTTTTGGACGAACTGCAAAAACGGGGGATAGAAGTTGTGCCGTGTAGTGGGTTGATTAGGGTAAGTAGGGTAAGAAAGAAATAATTTTTATGAAATATAAAAGAACTTTATTAAAAAACGGCCTGCGTGTACTGACGGTTCCGGTAGCCGGGACGCAAACAGTGACAGTAACCGTGATGGTTGGAGTGGGGTCGCGATATGAAACAAAAAAAGAAGCGGGATTGTCGCATTTTGTGGAACATATGTTTTTCAAAGGCACAGCTAAGCGGCCGACGACTTTGGATATTTCGGAAGAATTGGACGCTATCGGCGGAGAATTCAATGCTTTTACTTCCAAAGATTGGACGCTTTATTACGCCAAAGCTGATGCTAAGCATTTCGAAACGGCTCTGGACGTGGTGGCGGATATCTTTCTTAATTCCAAACTGGAAAAAGAGGAAATTGAAAAAGAAAAAGGGACGATTTTGCAGGAATTAAATATGTATGAAGATACGCCTGTCCGAAATGTAGCCGATGTTTTTGAAAATCTCTTGTATGCCGGCAATTCCTTAGGCCGAGAAATCATCGGCACGAAAGAAATTATCAGAACTCTCAAGCGCGAAAAATTTGTGGAGTATCTTAAAAATTTTTATGTGGCCAATAATACGATAATTTGCGTGGCCGGAAAATTGGATGAAAGGAAATCATTAAAAGCCATAGAAAAATATTTTTCTCGGATGCCGAAAAAGAAAACAGCCAAATTAGCTGATATTAAAGATAAACAGAATCAGCCGGCTATTAGGATAAAATTTAAAAAAACCGACCAGACTCATTTTATTTTAGGCACGCGGGCTTATCCGGAGAATCATCCCAAACGTTTTTCCCTAGCGCTGCTCTCTGTTATTTTGGGCGGCAATATGTCTAGTCGCCTTTTCATTGAAGTCCGGGAAAAACTGGGCTTGGCTTATTATGTCAAAACCGAAGTGGAAGCTTACGCAGATTGCGGTTATCTAGCCACGCAAGTCGGAGTCGAACATAAAAATTTAGAATTAACTGTTGAAACAATTTTGCGGGAATATCAAAAAATAGCAAATTTTAAAGTTAATAAAAAAGAGCTGCAAAAAGCCAAAGATTTTATCAAAGGTAAGAGCTTGATGGGTTTGGAAGCTTCCGATGAAGTGGCGATGTTTTTTGCCAGCCAGGAAATAAAAAAGAAAAAAATCCTGACGCCTAGCGAGATTTTTACTAAAATTGACAAAGTGACGCCATTTGATATTCTAAAAGTAGCACAAGAGATTTTTGTGAAAAAAAGGCTTAATTTAGCCATAATTGGACCACATAAGAACGCGCCGGAAATTAAAAACATTTTAAATTTAGAATAAATTTATGCTGGAAAAAACTCACGTGGAAATTTCTATCGGAATAATTTTTCGCATCTTGCTGGTAGTTTTAGGCTGCTGGTTTCTTTTCCTCATCAGAGATATTATTGCCTTGCTTTTTATTTCTCTTGTAATTGTTTCCGGGATTGAGCCGGCGGTCAATTGGATGCATGAACGAAAAATTCCGCGTTCTTTAGGAGTGATTATTATTTATTTTCTCCTTTTTTCTATTATTGGATTATCGATATCTTTTTTAGTTCCACCACTGACAGAACAATTCCGCGATCTTTATCAAAAATTGCCGGAATATTCCCAAAATGTCGAACAATCCTTGCAAGGAGTGAAAGATTATTTTCAAACTCAAGGCACTATGCTGAATATCCAAGAGCTGATCGGTCAATCAAGCGGCGGTTTTTCCGAAATTTCCGGCAATATTTTTTCTAAAACAGTAGGAGTTTTTTCGGGTTTTGTTTCGACGATCGTGGTTTTTGCACTGGTTTTTTATATGGCCGTCAAACAAGATGGTATCAGTAGCTTTGTGGCCTTAGTCGTTCCGGAAAAACATAAAGAATACGCCCTTTCTCTTACTAGCCGGATCAAAACAAAGATTGGCCATTGGATGACTAGCCAGTTGCTGTTGATGGTAATTATTTTTATTTTAGATTTTATCGGACTTTATTTTATCGGTGTGCCTTATGCTTTATCGCTGGCGATTTTTGCGGGACTCATGGAGATTATTCCTTATGTCGGCCCGATTGTTTCCGCTATTCCGGCGATAATCTTAGGTTTAACGGTTTCACCGATGACTGGTTTGCTGGTATTACTGTTGGTTTTTGCCGTCCAGCAGTTTGAAAATCATGTGATTGTTCCGCAAATTATGAAAAGAGCTTTAGGCCTTAATCCCATCGCGGTTATTCTGGCCTTATTGATTGGATTGAAATTGGGAGGGGTTTTGGGCGTGATTCTGTCCATACCGATTGCGACCGCTATCGGCGTAGTGGTGGAAGATCTGATGAAAAAACCGGAAAAGATTTAATTATTTTTTCTTTCCGCAAAAATCTTTCCACTTTCTTTTTAGAAAAGAAAGTGGAGAAAGAAAAGCTCGCTCCAACTCGCAAAAAGACAACTTTGGATTTGCTCACTAAAACTTCTCAAAGCGCTACGCTAAAAGAGAAGTTTTTTAACGTTCGCTTCATCTCAAAATTGTAGCTTTTTGCTATGTTAAGAGCGGAATAGATGTTCTAGCGTAAGCGTTAGAAGATTAAGAAGAGGATGGCGATGAAAGAAAATAGGATATCATTAGTGGCGTTGCGCAGGTTCCATTGAGTTTGCTGCGAAGGGTGTGGGTAAGGGTGGACTCTTTGATGGAAGCGGTAAATTTTTCGCAGGATTTTGAAAGTTGGGAATCTATAATGCATGAGAGTCAAGAAGTCCGGTAGCATACAAAAAAGGATTCCTAAAAAAATATTGCGGACGGTAATCAATTCCCAGTCTTGAAAAAATAAAATAGAAAAAACAATAGAACCGCCAACAAATAAATCCAAACTGACATTGCGGCCTAAGTTTTTCAATTTTTCGCGGTGATCGATATATTCTCCGTGGCGGAAAGCGTCCAGGGCAAAATGCACGATGGAACAAAGAACAATGATGAGCCAAGGATTTTCCAGGTTTTTCCCCAAAGCCGCGCCGACCAGCGCGTGAGTGGCCAGGATCATAAATTAAATTGCTAAATTGTTAAATTGTTGATAAATTTATAAGAGAAGGTTATTTTAAGAATTTTTATGACTACAGGAGTATTATACATTGTCGGGACACCGATTGGCAACCGGCAAGACATCACTTTGCGGGCCTTGGAGACTTTGAAACGAGTTGACCGCATCGCCTGTGAAGATACGCGCGTGACGCAAAAACTGCTGGTGCTTTTTGAGATTAAAAAACCGCTCCTTTCTTTCCATCAGCATTCCAAAAAATTGCGTTTTGACCAAATAATTCTAGCTTTGGAATCCGGAGAGAATATTGCGTTGGTGACGGATGCCGGTACACCGGGGATTTCCGACCCGGGCAATCTTCTGGTGGAATTAGCCATTCAAAAAGACATTGCTGTAATTCCGATTCCCGGCGTTTCCGCTGTGACGGCGCTCGCGAGTGTCGCGGGAATCGATCTCCAACACTTTGCTTTTTGGGGCTTTCCGCCGCACAAAAAAGGCCGGGAGAAATTTTTTAAAGAAATCTTAGCTCTGAATTTTCCGGTTATGTATTTTGAATCGCCGCACCGGGTCATCAAAAATCTGGAACTTTTGGGAAAATTCTCCGCAGAAAAAAATGTCATTTTAGGCCGGGAAATAACCAAAATGTTTGAAGAAATTGTCCGAGGGAAAGTTAATGAAGTTTTGAAATACTTTAGAGAAAATAAAGATAAGATAAAGGGGGAGTTTGTAATTATTGTATATTAAAAAATGCCAAATAAGTTTTATATCACTACTCCTATATATTACGCCAATGCTAAGCCGCATATTGGGCATGCGTATACAACGATCGCAGCGGATGTTTTGGCGCGTTTTCATAAATTGCAAGGCGACGACGTTTTCTTTTTGACCGGCATGGATGAACATGGGATGAAAATTAAAAAAGCGGCCGAAGCTCAAAACAAAGACCCACAGGAATTTGTGGATGAAATTGCCGGAGAATTTCAGAATTTATGGAAAAAATTGGATATAAAATATGATAATTTTATCCGAACGACAGATAAAAAACATAAAGCTGCTATCCAAAAAGTTTTGCAAACTCTCTATGACAAAGGGGCTATTTATAAAGGTAAATATGAGGGGTTGTACTGCGTTGGTTGTGAACAATTTAAAAATGAAAATGAATTAGTGGACGGAAAATGTCCGGATCACGATATAGCTCCGGAAATTATGCAGGAAGAATGCTATCTGATGAAAATGACTTCCATTCAAGAGGATCTAATTAAAAAAATAGAATCAGACGAGTTCAAAATTGCTCCGGAAAAATATAAAAATGAAATACTTTCTTTCCTAAAAAATCAGGTTTTGAAAGATGTTTCTGTCTCCAGAAAGAATCTTTCTTGGGGGATACCGTTGCCATTTGATGTGGAACATACGACTTACGTCTGGATAGACGCGCTCTTGAATTATCTGACTGGTATCAGTTGGGACGGCGATTTAAAAAATATTCCCAAGCAATGGCCAGTAGATGTTAATTTAATCGGTAAAGATATCTTACGTGTCCACGCCACTATTTGGGCGGCCATTTTGATGCACTTGGGCATTCCATTGCCCAAAATGCTTTTTACGCACGGACATATCCTTTCCGGAGGCAAAAAAATGAGCAAGACTCTCGGCAATGTTATTTCCATTGATGAAATGTTGGAAAAATTCGGCACAGACGGCACGCGCTATCTCTTGCTTGCTTCTGGTCCTTTCGGACAGGATATTGATATTACAATGGAAAGAATGATTGAGAAGTATAACGCAGATTTAGCGAATGGATTAGGTAATTTAGTTTCAAGGGTAGTAAAAATGAGTGAAAAGCTGCAGTTGAATAGCGAAGAATTGTTTAAAGAAATGGATGATTACACAGAAAAAAATATTGATTTAAAAGACATAAAAGAATGGTATCAATCTATGTTTTCTGAATTTAAATTAGAACAAATATTTTACGCAATTTGGCTAGGGACACAAGGGAGCTATTATGATGCAGGGAAGGTTGTTAGTAATTGGAGCTTAAAAGGAATTAAACAAATGAATGATTATATTGAAAATAATAGACCATGGGAATTAAAAGAGAACGATAAACAATTTAAAGAAAGTATATTATATTTGTTTTCTCATTTAGCACTCTATTCTGTCTTGCTCAACCCCTTTTTGCCAGAAACTGCCGAAAAAATTAAAAAAGCCCTGGAAACTAAACAAACCGAAATTTTATTTCAACGCATTAAATAATGGAAAGCGAAAATCAAAATAAAAAAGCTGGCTATGAATATTTGTTAGCTTACAAAGTAACCGTTCCGATTTATGATTTGACCGTTCAATTTACAGAACAAAATGTTAGCCGTTTTTCCAGGACTGTTGATCAAATGGTTCAAGCGGCTCGTTCCGGAATGCAGAATATTGCTGAAGGAAACAAACAACAAAGCCTGGCTGGCTATATAAAACTCTGCGGAGTAGCCAGGGGTTCATTGGAAGAACTTCTGGGTGATTATTTGTCATACGCTAGGCAGAATAAAATTCCAATCTGGCCAAAAGAAAAATCCATTGGGGAAATAAGGGAAATGGGAGTAATTTGGGTTATTATAAAAAAATATCCCGCACTACCTGATAACCCTGATTTCCCCAATCTTCCTAAGGAAAAAGAAAAGGCGGTTAATTTAATGATAACTTTGATAAATCAGTCCAACTATTTGATTGATAAATTGATAATTTCTCTTAAGGATAAGCATATGAAAGAGGAAGGTTTTAACGAAAAGCTTTATCAAAAAAGAATTGAATATAGAAAAAAATAAAAAGTTTATGTTGATCGACACCCACGCCCATGTAAATTTCAGCGCGTTTAAGGATGACGCGGAAGAAGTGATAAGAAGAGCTTTCGACAAAAGCGTCTTTTTTATCAATGTCGGTTCGCAATATTCGACCAGCGTCCGGGCGCTCAAATACGCTAAGGAATATCCTGGGAAGTTATGGGCGGCGGTCGGAACGCACCCAGTGCATTTGCAAGCGAAAAGTTTTACCTATGAAGATAATAACGAATTGGAAAAAACGGAAATTACAACCAGCGGAGAAGAGATGGATATGGAAAAATATCGCCTCTTGGCGAAAAATAAAGAAGTAGTGGCGATTGGGGAAGTGGGATTGGATTATCATCACTTCGAACCAGAAGATGACATAGAAAAACTAAAAACCAAGCAAAAAGAAATTTTTGCGGAATTTATTGATCTGGCCAATGAGTTAGAAAAACCTATGATTATCCATTGCTGGGATGCTTATGACGATCTGTATGAGATATTAAAAAATAAGCCGGTTAAAAAGTTAGGAGTAATCCATAGTTTTATCGGAGGCTATAAGACGGCAAATAAGTTTATCGAACTGGGATTTTTGATCGGACTTAATGGAGTCATCACGTATTCGGACAGTTTTGATCGATTGATAAAAGAAATACCCTTGGAAAAAATACTGGTGGAAACCGATTGTCCATACTTAACTCCCGTTCCTTTTAAAGGGCAGCGCAATGAACCGCTGTATGTAGCTTATGTCGCTGAAAAAATCGCTAAAATAAAGCAAATAACTCCGGAAAAAGTGGCGGAAATTACCACGCAAAATACGCAGAAACTGTTTGATTTACCAGTTTTTTGAAGGGGCTTGCCCCGCACTAACTTTTTACTGCGCCAAAGCGCAAAAAATAAAAAAGGTAAAAAGTTAGTGCGGGGTTGACTTTTTTTAAATCCTAGTAGAAAATAATAACTGGGGTACAAAATAATATTTTTATGGAAAGCAACGGCGGAAAAAATAATCCCTGGTGGCAACCGGGTATATTTCTTTTTTGTAGATTGAGTGGCTGGATCGGAATCCCCGTTATCATGGGAGTGTTTGTCGGAAAGTGGCTAGATCGGAAATATGGCACGGAACCTTGGTTATTTCTACTATCAGTCGGAGTTGCGTTTATCTTGTCGATGTTCGGCATAGTGCGTGATGCCTTAAAAGCCATGAAAGATATTGAAAAGGAAGCTAGATTAAAAAAAGCTAAAGATTTGGAAGCAATTAAATATGACCGAAGATAATAACAATTTAGCGTCAACGGAAATTTCTCACGAAGCGACTCTCTTCGCGGAACCGATTATGGAAATCGGAAAATTCACCATCACCAATTCGCTCATTACCAGTTGGGTTACGGTCATCATCCTCGTAACCCTTTTTATTTTAATCGGAAAAAAAATAAAGAAAGTGCCCAGAGGCATCCAAAACATTTTTGAATTTTTATTGGAAAGCGCGCTAAACTTGGGCGATTCGGTGACGGGAGAACGAAAAAAAACCGAAAAATTTTTACCATTAGCGCTGGCACTATTCCTTTTCGTTTTAGTGAATAATTGGCTGGGACTTTTGCCCGGTATCGGCACAATCGGATTTATAGAAAGCGGAAATGGCCACAATGTTTTTGTTTCACTGCTACGCGGAGGGACGGCCGATCTCAATACAACTTTAGCCATCGCACTGATTGCCGTCATCCTTTCACATATTATGGGAGTAGTCGCGGTGGGCGCTTGGAAACATTTGAATAAATTTATCAATCTGGAAGTTTTCTGGGAAATACCCAAAAAAATTAAAAAAGATCCGGCGGTAATTTTAATCAATCCTATCAAGGCTTTTGTGGGAGTGGTGGAAGTGATTGGAGAAGTGGCAAAAATAGCTTCGCTGTCTTTCCGGTTGTTTGGGAATATTTTTGCCGGCGAAGTGCTGCTGGCTTCCATGATGGCATTGTTCGCTTTCATTTTGCCGTTGCCGTTTATCTTTTTGGAAATCATTGTAGGCATTATTCAGGCTTTGATTTTTTCCATGCTGACATTGGTTTTTATGACCATCGCCACTCAAGATCACGCGGAAAATCATTAACTATATTGTTGAATTGTTATATTGTTAAATTGTTAAGATAAAATTAAAAAAACCATTTAACAATCTAGCTATTTAACCATTGTTAATTAATTTTTTTATCGAGCGCATTAATTATTCTCCCCATAGAGAGAGAAAGAATAGTTAATGTGCCAAATAAATTTATGGATTTAACCATGTTGGCCAAGGCCTTGGCTATCGGACTCGGGTCCATCGGACCGGGGTTGGGAATCGGTTTTATTGGCGCCAAAGCCATGGAATCAATCGGCCGGAATCCGGAAGCTGCCGGAAAAATTCTGGTTCCAATGCTGCTGGCCTCCGCGTTTGCGGAAGCCATTTCCATTTACGCGCTGGTGATTGCATTCTCGATTAAATAGTAGTGACTTTATTTGGTCCCAATCCGCCAGCTGGCGGAGGGATCAGATTAAGGCCATTAGCAATCAATTAGAAAAGGCTAAATTGCTAAATTGTCATATGGCTGAAATAAATTTTAAACCATTTAACAATATAACCATCTAACAATTTAAACTATGGAAGAACTCATAAAAACATTTCACATCGACATTAAGTTAATTATCGCGCAAGCCGTGAATTTTGGGATAGTTTTATTCGTGCTGTGGAAATTCGCTTACAAACCGATTCTTAAGACGCTTAACGACAGAAGTTCCAAAATTGAAAAAGGCATCCAGGATGCGGAAAATTCTCAAATAAAGTTAGCCGAGATGGAGAAAAAAGAAAAAGCAGTGCTGCAGAAGGCTAGAGAAGAAGCGCAAAAAATTATCCAACAATCAGAAAAAACCGCTCTGCAAAATGCTAAAGATTTGGAAATAACGGCGAAAGTTCAATCGGGTAAAATTTTGGAAGACGCCAAAAAACAGATCCAGCAGGAAAAGGATAAAGCCGTCAAAGAAGCCAAGACGGAAATTGCGGAGCTCATAATGTCGGCGACGGAAAAAATTATCGGGGAGAAGATGGATTCTGGCAGGGACAGAGATTTAATTGCTAAAGCAATTAAATAATTTTGAATTATGAATTTCGAATTTTGAATCAAAATTGAGTGACTAAATGTTTAAAAATTTAAAATTAAAACATTCAAAATTCATTCGAAATTAAAAATTGGAAATTAAAAATTATAAATATGAAGATTACCGTCAATCAATACGCCAAAAGTTTATACGCAGCGACTGTAGATAAGAGTCAAAAAGAAATTGGCGAGGCTGTTTTAAATTTAACGAAAATTTTGCAAAAAAATAGGCAACTAAAGTTAGTTCCAAAAATTTATAAAAATTTGGTGAAATCTGGAATCAAGAGAAAGGCATTGTGGAAGCGGAGATTACTAGCCATGAAGAATTACATACTGAATTACGTAATAAGGTAAGTAAATATATCAAAGAAAAATACCTGTCTGCAACGCTTCGCGTAGCAAAGCAGGCGGGTCAGGCTAAGGAAGTGATTTTGCATAATATTATTGATGAAAAAGTCAAGGGCGGAATCATTATTCGAGTCGGAGATGAAATTTTGGATAGTAGTGTATTGAGGCAATTACAAGAGTTAAAAAATAATTTATCTAATTAATTTTTATGAATAAGGATTACATAATCGAGCAACTCAAAAAACAGATTGAGAATTTTGAAACCACGACGACAACCGAAAAAGTTGGAACGGTTTTGGAAGTCGGGGACGGCGTGGCTAAGATATCAGGATTGTCCGACGTGATGGCTTCGGAAATGGTGGAGTTTCCGGGGGAAATTTACGGTGTGGCGCTCAATTTGGAAGAAGGACAAATTGGAGCGATGATTTTGGGCGCTTTCGAAAATATCAAAGAAGGCGACACGGTTAAATCCACCGGAAAAATTTTATCGGTGCCGGTCGGAGAAAAATTGATCGGCCGGGTAGTTAGTCCTTTGGGAGAAGCGCTCGACGGCAAAGGGAAAATAGAATCGGATAAATTTTATCCGGTGGAAAAAATCGCACCGGGAGTTATTTCCCGAAAATCTGTGAGCGTGCCGGTACAAACCGGTATCAAGGCCATTGATGCCATCATTCCGATTGGCCGCGGACAGCGGGAATTGATCATTGGCGATCGGCAGACCGGAAAAACGGCCATCGCGATTGATGCCATAATTAACCAAAAAGGTAAAGATTTAATTTGTATTTATGTCGCCATCGGCCAGAAAGAATCCCGCATTGCCAGAATTAGAGCAGAATTGGAAAAAAATGGAGCCATGGAACATACTATTATAGTCATTGCCGGCGCTTCCGATCCGGCGGCGTTGTCTTTTATCGCGCCGTATGCCGGCTGTGCCATGGGCGAATATTTTATGGACCAAGGCAAAGACGTTTTGATTATTTACGATGATTTAAGCAAGCATGCTTGGGCTTACCGCCAGATTTCTTTGATTCTGCGCCGACCGCCGGGACGCGAAGCTTATCCCGGAGATATTTTTTATCTGCACTCAAGGCTTCTGGAAAGATCGGCGCGCTTAAGCGAAGAATACGGCGGCGGTTCCATCACGGCTTTACCAATCATTGAAACGCAAGCCGGCGATGTTTCGGCTTACATTCCGACCAATGTGATTTCTATCACGGACGGACAAATATACCTCGAATCTGATTTATTTTATAAGGGTGTGCGTCCGGCTTTAAATGTCGGTCTGTCAGTTTCGCGCGTCGGTTCTTCGGCGCAAAATAAGGCTATGAAAAAAGTAGCGGGCAAGTTGCGCTTGGATTTGGCGCAATATAGAGAATTGGAAGCTTTCGCGCAATTCGGATCGGATCTGGACGAAGCGACGCGCAAGCAGATTGAAAGAGGCAAACGGACAGTGGAAATTTTGAAACAAAACCAATATGAGCCGATGTCGGTGGAAAATCAAATAGCGATATTATATGCTCTGACTAATAGTTTTGTGGATGAAGTGGCGGTAGAAAAAATCCGGAAATGGGAAGCCGATTTTCATAAATATCTGAATACTCAACAGAAAAAAATTATGCAGGAACTGGCCGAAAAGAAAGAATTGACGGAAGATATTGTGGGAAAACTAGAGAAGGCAATAAAAGATTTTAAAGAGACATGCCAATCTGTATAAACGCGCAATTTTGAATTTCGAATTTACAATTTCGAATCAATTTCGAATAATAGAATGTTTAAAAATTAAAACATTAAAAATTCAATCAAAATTCAAAATTAAAAATTATAAAATTTCCTATTTATGCCCAGCGTTAAAGATATCAAAAGAAGAATAAAGTCCACCAAAAACACGGGGAAGATTACCCGGGCGATGGAAATGGTTTCGGCGGCGAAAATGCGCAAAGCCATTGCTAGTGTTTTGCAAATCCGGCCTTACGCGCAGAGCGCCTGGGGGATTTTGACCAATCTGGCCAGAGCTTTTAGCCGGTATCAAGAAGGGCTTTTAGAAGTACGCGAAGTTAAAAATATTTTAGCGATTCTGATAACTTCTAACCGGGGATTATGCGGCTCTTTTAATTCCCAGATTTATAAAAAAGTGAAAGACGAATTGGCTAATCCCAAGAATTTAAAAATCAACCGGGCGGGCGAAAAAAGAATCGAATCCAGCATTTCGGACGAGAAATTAATGATTGATTTTATTACTGTCGGACGCAAAGGTGAGAATATGGTGAAAAAAATGAGCAAGACCATCGTGGCCGCTCTCCCTGAATCGATGTTCGTGCCGCGGATGATTGATGCGCGGGATATTGCCAAGATGGCGATGGATGAATATGTAGCCAAGAAATATGACAAAGTGGTTATTTTTTATACGGATTTTCTTTCAACGATTAAGCAAACTACTAAAGTCCGGCAGATCTTGCCTATTTCCAAAGTAGATTTGGAAAAACAAATCGCGGAGATGACAGTTTTAGGCAAGGAATACGGACTCACGGAACCGGCGACGGAGTATAAAGTGGAACCCAGTCCCAAGGAAGTTTTGCAATCTATTTTTCCGCGCCTGATTGAGATGCAGATTTATCACGCGATTTTGGAATCCAACGCTTCCAAAGAAGCTTCCCGGATGCTGGCCATGCGCAATGCGACCGACGCGGCCAACGAAATGGCGGATGATTTGATGCTGGCTTTCAACCAGATTAGGCAAATGAAGATTACGCAGGAAATTGCGGAAATTTCAGCTGGCAGAGCGGCGTTAGAAAATTAGCGAATTAATGTATTTTTTAAAATAATCCGTTTAATAAATAATATTTTTAATTTTATGTCTAATATAGGAAAAATAGTTCAAGTTATCGGACCAGTCGTGGATGTGGAATTTACCGGCGATTTGCCGAAAATTTATGATGCGCTGGAAATTTCTCTTGAGGACGGTCCTCAAAGAGAACCTCAAGGAGAAAATCGAGGACCGTCCTCGACTAACAAAAAATTAATCCTGGAAACCGCTCAACATGTAGGTGGCAATAAAGTCCGTGCGGTGGCGATGGGTTCGACTGATGGCCTCAGGCGCGGGATGGAAGTGGAAAGCACGGGTGCGCCGATTTCCGTACCGGTTGGAACGGGAGTATTGGGCCGCATGTTTAACCTACTCGGCGAAACAATTGATGGCATTGAAGAAAAACCCAAAACGGACAAAAGATCTCCGATTCACCGGGAAGCGCCCAAATTTGAAGACCAATCCACGCAAGCGGAAATTTTTGAAACCGGTATTAAAGTTATCGATTTGATTTGTCCGTTTGTGAAGGGTGGAAAAGTGGGATTGTTCGGCGGTGCCGGAGTCGGTAAAACCGTGGTTATCCAGGAACTCATCCGCAATATTGCCCAAGAGCACGGCGGCTATTCGATTTTTGCCGGCGTCGGAGAAAGGACGCGCGAAGGCAATGATCTGTATTATGAAATGAAATCATCCGGAGTTTTGGATAAAACGGCTTTGGTTTTCGGCCAGATGAATGAGCCGCCGGGAGCGCGCCAAAGAGTGGCATTGTCGGCGCTGACTATGGCTGAATATTTCCGCGATGATGAACATAAAGACGTGTTATTATTTATCGATAATATCTTTCGTTTTACGCAAGCGGGCAGCGAAGTGTCAGCGCTTCTCGGGCGCATTCCTTCAGCGGTAGGTTATCAGCCAACCTTGGCGGAAGAAATGGGACGGCTGCAAGAGCGGATTACTTCGACGAAAAACGGTTCTATCACTTCCGTGCAAGCCATTTATGTGCCGGCGGACGATTTGACCGATCCGGCACCGGCCACGACTTTTGGCCATTTGGATTCGACCGTGGTGCTTTCCCGTAATCTTTCGGAACTCGGAATTTATCCGGCCGTTGATCCGTTGGATTCCAGTTCTACGATTTTGGATCCCAAGATTGTTGGCGAGGAACATTACGCCGTGACCCGGGGCGTACAGAAGGTTTTACAAAGATACAAAGATCTGCAGGATATCATTGCGATTTTGGGCATGGAAGAACTTTCCGATGAAGATAAAATCACCGTTTCCCGCGCCCGCAAAATCCAGAAATTCTTGTCGCAGCCGTTTTTCGTGGCCGAACAGTTTACCGGAACAAGCGGCAAATACGTAAAATTATCCGATACGGTCAAAGGCTTCAAGATGATTCTGGACGGAGCGTTGGACGAAGTGCCGGAGCAAGAGTTTTATATGAAAGGAAATATCTCTGAAATCAAAAAATAGTTTTTGATTTCAGAATTTTCAATGATTAATGATCAATTTACAATAAATTTACAATGATTTAATTTTCAAATTTTTTTAATTGAAAATTGAAAATTCATTGAAAATTGTGAATTGAAAATTGTAAATTAATTTTATGAGTTTACGAATAAAATTTAAGATTATTACTCCCGAACGGACGGTTTTAGAAGAGGAAATTGATCAAGCGACGCTGCCGGTGACGGACGGGGAAGTGACGATTTTGCCGAATCACCGTTCGTATATCGCTTCACTAAAGCCTGGGGAAATTATGATTAAAAAAGAAAACAAGGAATTTAATTTGGCGACTTCCGGCGGCTTTGTGGAATTCAATAAAAATGAGATGGTGATTTTAGCGGATACGGCGGAAATGGCGGAGGAAATTGATTTGACGCGGGCAGAGGAAGCCAAGAAACGGGCCCAGGAAGCGATGCAACAAAAAGCGTCGATGGACGAAACAGATTATGCGCGTGTGGCGGCGGCGATTGAAAAAGAAATGGCGCGGGTTAAAGTGGCTAAAAAACACCACAGCCGGCACGGGATGAAGATTGACTAAATTGGTTTTTTAGAATATTATTGAATGTTGTTGTTTGAAAATTAAAATTTAAAAAGGAGAGAAAAATTTATGGCAAAAAAGTATCCGTTTAAGCACAAGGGAATTCACCATTGTAAAGCAGTTCTTCTAACTTGTATCGATTTTCGATTTTGGAGAGAGACGGTTGATTTTGCGGAAACTGAACTGAAGATTCAAGATTTTGATTTTCCTTCACTTCCTGGAGCGGCTAAAGCGATCAATGAATGCCAAAACGAAGACGATATTTCCCTTAAATGTATCAGCGTTCCTTGCGATTTACATCATGCCGAGGAAATAATTATCGTAAATCATGCTGATTGCGGAGCTTATGGCGGAGCGGAAAAATTTGACGGAGATATTGAAGCGGAACAAAAATTCCATGAAAACGAACTGCAAAAAGCCAAAGAAAAAATCTTGGCAAAATATCCAGATAAAGAAGTAATTTTGATTTACGCTAAGCTGGTCGATGACGGAGATAATGTCGGGTTCATAGTTATTCCTTAGCGATTGTTTTTTCACGCAATTTTATTTTGGAAGCCTGAGAAAGGAGAATCTGTGAAAAAAGGAAGAAAGTATCAACTCTTTGTCATTTGCTTTAGGAAAAGATGCTGCCAGGGCAGGAGAATTATTAAGGCAAGTCTCCATGTAACCGAAAGATATGCCAATGATAAAAAAGCTCGAGAGCGATTGTGGCATATCGCGCGGAAGGACTTAAGCGGATCCTTCGATCGCATTTTTTGCTTTGTTTTGAAAAGCAAATGGAGGATTAAATGGTTTTACTTCCCACTTTGTTTTGTTCTGACGGGCGGATGGGAAATCTGGAGATTTCGTTTCCCAGAAAAAAGAGTCTAATCTCTTTTTTCGAATAAGGGCCTGGATGTTTGTGAATCACCACTCACAGATGTCCAGGTCTTTTTATTTTTTGGATAAAAAAGCGCAAAAAAAGTAAAAGAGCCAAAAGAATCCAAAAGTTGAAAATTAACCCGAAATAAGGTAAAGTGAAAGGGTAATCTAAAAAAGCTTTAAAATAGGTATTTCAGCGCCATTATGGAAAAATACGATCCAAAACAAATTGAATCTAAATGGCAGGAAGTTTGGGAACAAGATTCTGGCTTAAATAAAGCCTCTGAAACCAAAAAAGGGGAGAAGCAGTATATCTTGGATATGTTTCCTTATCCTTCGGGAGAAGGACTGCACACGGGGCATGTGGAAAGCTACACAGCCACGGATATAGTCTCTCGCTACTTAAGGATGAAAGGTTGCGAGGTTTTACATTCACAAGGCTGGGATGCTTTCGGTTTACCAGCGGAAAATTACGCTATTAAGACTAAGATACATCCGGCGGAAACGACCAAAAAAGCCATCACTACCTTTAAAAAACAGATGAACATGATGGGCTTTTCGTATGATTGGTCGCGCGAAATCAATTCTTCCGCTCCGGAATATTATAAATGGACACAATGGTTTTTTCTACTGCTCTATAAAAATGGTTTAGCTTATAAAAAGAAAGGCCAGGTCAATTGGTGCGATTCTTGCCAAACGGTTTTGGCTAATGAACAAGCTGAAGGCGGAGTGTGCGATCGTTGCGGTAAACCAGTCGTGCAAAAAGAGTTGGAGCAGTGGTATTTCAAGATAACCGATTTTATAGAGGATTCTATAGAAGCCTCTGAGGTACGTACTTCCGGGTTGCTTAGCGGTCTAGATAAAATCGATTGGCCGGAATCGACTAAGGCTGGCCAGCGCAATTGGATTGGGAAAAGTGAAGGCGCGCAATTCAAAATGTCGATAAAAAATAGCGATCTGAAGATGGAAGTCTTTACTACTCGTTTAGATACGGTTTTTGGTATGACGTTTGCTTTAATTGCACCCGAGCACGGATTGGTGCAAAAATTAAAACCGCAAATTACCAATTGGCCAGAAGTAGAAAAATATATCCAGCAAGCCAAGAAAAAAACTGATTTACAGCGCCAAACGGAAGTCAAAGATAAAACTGGAGTCGAGCTTAAAGGCATTGAAATTATTAATCCTTTTACTAAAAAATCCATCCCGCTTTTTGCTAGCGATTTTGTGTTGGCACATTACGGCACGGGCGCGGTCATGGCAGTGCCAGGGCACGACCAACGCGATTGGGAATTCGCCAAAAAATTTAATCTGCCAATTGAGGAAGTTATTAAGAGTGTGGACAAAAAATCTTCAATTGCAGAAGAAGCTTATATTGATGACGGAGTTTTGAATAATTCCGGAAAATATAATTTTTTAACTTCAGCCGAAGCGCGAAAAAAATTAACCGCATGGCTAGAAGAAGAGGGAATTGGCCAGGGTACGATAAATTATAAATTACGCGATTGGCTGGTTTCACGACAGCGTTATTGGGGCGCTCCAATTCCGATCATTTATTGCAAAAAATGCGGCGAAGTTCCCGTTCCGGAAAAAGATTTGCCGGTTTTACTTCCAGGTGATGTGGATTTTAATCCGACCGGAGAATCGCCACTGAAGTATTCTAAAAAATTCCAGGATGTCGTATGTCCTATTTGTGGCACCAAAGCCGAAAGAGAATCGGATACGATGGATACTTTTGTCTGCTCGTCTTGGTATTATTTCCGCTATAGCGATCCACAGAACACTCAAGAATTTTCTTCCAAAAAAATGCTGAAAAAATGGCTGCCGGTGGATTTGTATGTCGGCGGAGCGGAACATGTCGTCTTGCATCTTCTATATTCCCGCTTTTTTACCAAAGTGCTCCATAATTTGGGTTATATTGATTTTGATGAACCCTTTTTAAAACTGCGCCATCAAGGTATAATTTTGGCGGAAGATGGAAATAAAATGTCGAAATCCAAGGGTAACGTCGTCAATCCGGACGAAGTGGTTAAAAAATTCGGCGCCGACAGTTTGCGGATGTTTGAAATGTTTATGGGACCATTGGAAGATGCTAAGCCTTGGAACACCCAAGGCATCGTGGGGATAAAAAGATTTTTGGAAAATGTTTATAAATTAAAAGATAAAAAATTATACGATTGTCAAGGCGAGAATTGTCAGATGAAAGAATCAGGCTTGCCACAAATGCTGCATAAAACTATAAAAAAAGTAACCGAAGACATAGAAAAGCTGCGTTTCAATACGGCCATTTCCCAGATGATGATATTCGTAAATTTTGCCAGCAAGTTTAATGAAATGCCGCAAAGGGCGCTAGAAAATTTTTTGAAACTTTTAGCGCCATTCGCACCGCATCTGGCGGAAGAATTATGGTTAAGACTCGGGCATAAGGATAGTATTTTCAAACAAAAATGGCCGGAGTATAATCCCGCGCTTATTCGGGATGAGGAAATAGAATTAGTGGTTCAGATCAACGGAAAAGTGCGGGATAGGATAAAAATTTCTGTAGATACAGCCGAAGCCGAGGCGAAAGAATTGGCTAAAAAAAGCCAAAAAATCCAAAATTATCTTTCCGGAAAAGAAATTAAAAAAACCATCTTTGTTAAAAATCGGCTGATAAATATTGTAATTTAATTTTTTATTTTTCATTTTCATTTTTTAATTAATTTTCATGCAAGCAGTTATTTTAGCCGCGGGCCGGGGAAAGAGGATGTTGCACCTCACTGACAATATTCCTAAGCCAATGGTCAAGATTGATGGCAAGCCGATTTTGGAACATAAATTGGATATTTTGCCCAAAGAAGTGGATGAGATTATTTTTATTGTTGGCTATTACGGAGAATGCATAATGAATTATTTCGGTTGCTGTTTTAAAGGTAAAAAAATAAAATATATTTTCCAAAAAGAGCTTAATGGAACCGGTGGAGCCTTGCATCTGGCCAAGGGAATGTTGAAAAATAAATTCTTCGTGATGAACGGAGATGATTTTTACCATAAACAAGATCTGAAAAAAATGTTGAAGCATAATTTTTCAATTCTGGGCTTCAAGGTAGACAATCCTAGCCGTTTCGGAGTAATTAAAACTGATAAAAAGGGAAATATGATTGAAGTGATTGAATTCCCTAAAGATAATAAATACAAATTGGTAAATACGGGCGCCTTTGTTTTGAACAAGAAATTTTTTGAATATGATTTGATTCCCAAAAAAGCCGGTGACAGGGAGTTAGGCTTGCCGCAAACTTTAGCCCAGATGTCTAAAGACCATAAAATTAAAGTGGTAAAAGCCAGAGCCTGGTATCCGATTGGCAATCCGGAAGATTTGGAAAAAGCTGAGCAAGAATTGCCTAAATTCGGCATAAAAATCGAAAAAAGCGGAAAGAAAAACTTAAAAGTAGCCGGAAAAAAATCTTAATGAAAATGAAAAATGTTGTAACTATTGGAGGCGGAACAGGCAGCTTTACTTTACTTTCGGGCCTGAAAAAATATCCAGTTAACATTTCGGCTATTGTTTCGATGGTGGACGATGGCGGCTCGACCGGAAGATTGCGCGATGAGTTAGGCGTTTTGCCGCCGGGTGATGTGCGCCAATGCTTGGTAGCTTTATCTAATTCGCCGAAAAATTTGCGGGAACTGATGAATTATCGGTTTGAAAGTGGAGATTTGAAAGGACATAATTTTGGCAATCTTTTTCTTTCTGCGCTGGAAAAAACAAATGGAAGTTTTTTAAAAGGAATCATTGCTGCTTCAGAAATATTAAAAGTTAACGGAGAAATTATTCCAGTGTCAGAAGGCGATATGCGTCTGCTGATAAAACTTAAAAATGGCAAGATTCTTAATGGAGAAAAGGAATTGGACAGCAATGAAGAAATTCGGAGAATTGGGATTAAAAATATTGGTCTCAAATCAAAAGTACGACCAAACCTGCGAGCTATCTCGGCAATAAAAAAAGCGGATGTTATCATTATCGGACCAGGAGATTTTTTTGGTTCTATTTTGCCCAATCTTTTAATAAAAGGGATTAGTGTAGCGGTTAAAAAAGCTAAGGCACCAGTAATTTTTATCTGTAATCTGACCAATAAAAAAGGACAGACGGAAAGATTTGACTTGGATAGATATGCCGGAGAAATAAACAAACTCATTGGGGAAAATAGAATTAATCGGATTCTCTTTAATAATAAAAAACCAACTGTCGATTTGATAAAAAAATATGAGAAACAAGAAGGAAAAAACTCGCTGGTTTTATGGGGGAAAGAAAAAAAAGAATTTAAAGTAATTAGTGCCGACTTATTAAGTAAAAAAGTAGTTAAGATAAAGGGCAACGCGCTGGATGCCATTGCCCGGCATCGGTCATTTATCCGCCATGACGGCGAGAAGTTGGCCAAAATAATCATTAAAATTTTAACGAGGTGAAAATTTTTATTGATTTCGACGATGTGCTTTTTGATACTCGGAATTTTAGGGCTGATTTTCAGAATATTTTTTCTCAATTCGGCATAGCAGACGATATTTATACTCGAAATTATTATAATTATCCTCCTAATAACCAGAATTTTCCGGAAACAATTTATATTTTGGAGGAACATTTGAAAAAAATCGGTAAAATTATTTCTTTCGATGAGATAGCGCTCAAGAGAAAAATTCAAAATCTTCTGAAGGATACCCGAAAATATGTTTTTTCTGATGTCGAATCGCTTCTTCAAAATTTTTCCCGCAAAGAACTTTTTTTGATTTCTCACGGCGATCCTAATTTTCAAAAGAAAAAAATAAATAATTCAGGAATCAGCCACTTTTTTGGTGTGGTTAAAATTTCTAGAATATTTAAATCCCAAGAAATTAAAAAAATTATTAACAAAAGTGATTGTTCTAGAAAAAAAGAAAAATATTTATTTTTGGATGACCGCGTTCATTATATAGAAGAAGTAAAAAAATGTTTGCCGGAGATAATAACTATCTTGATCAAAAGACCAGAAGGGCGCTATTGGGACCAAAAAAACTGTTATTGCAACTTTACGGCGAAAAATTTAAAGAAAGCTTTGAGAATAATAAAAGGAAATAAATAAAATATATGTGCCCCGCAGTAAAAATTCAAATATTTTTAAAAATTTATTCTTAATTCATAATTCCTAATTCGTAATTCTTAAAAATATGTGTGGAATTATTGGTTATATCGGCAAACAACAAGCCGTTCCCATCCTAATTGAAGGCTTAAAGAGGTTGGAATATCGTGGTTATGACAGTGCTGGAATTTCTGTTTTTGCAGGAAAAAATATCTTTACTTTTAAGGCAGTTGGGAAAATCGCGGAATTGGAAAAGAAAATTAATGGCAAGGAAATTGCCAGTTTTTTAGGTATCGCCCATACGCGCTGGGCGACTCATGGCAAACCGTGCGACAAAAATTCTCATCCACATTCCGATTGCAAGGGAGATATTCTTTTGGTGCATAATGGGATAGTGGAAAATTATCAAGAACTCAAAGATAGTCTTGAGAAAAAAGGACATAAATTTTCTTCTGAAACGGATACGGAAGTTATCGCGCATTTGATTGAAGAATTCAATAAAAAAACCGATTTTAAAAATGCCGTCATTAAAACTCTAAGAGTTATCAAGGGTACTTACGGCTTGGCCATTATCAATAAAAAAGAACCACAGAAAATTATTATTGCCAGATTAGGTAGCCCGCTGATTTTAGGCATCGGAAAAGAGGAATATATTGTGGCTTCGGACGCATCGGCGATTATCCGGCATACCAATAAAGTTATTTTTTTGGAAGATGGGGAAATGGCGGTTATCACGCCGGAGAATTACGAAATTTTTAACGCGAAAAACAAAGTGGTAAATAAGGACGCGACGGAATTGGATTGGTCTTTGGAAAAAGCGGAGAAGCAAGGCTTTGCGCATTTTATGCTCAAGGAAATTTTTGAACAGCCGACCAGCATTGCTGATGCATTAAGGGGTCGGTTGGTTGTCAAAGATGGTTTGGCTAAGTTAGGAGGACTCAAAGATATTTCCGAAAAATTACGGAACATCGAAAGGATTATTATTGTCAGTTGTGGGACTTCTTATCACGCGGGACTTGTCGGCGAGTATATGCTGGAAGAGTACGCCGGGATTCCCGTGGAAGTGGAATATGCCAGCGAATTCCGTTATCGTAAAACACAACTGGATAAAAACACGGCCATTATTGCCATTTCCCAATCAGGTGAAACCGCCGATACTTTAGCGGCTATCCGGGAAGGAAAAAACAAAGGTGCACTGGCATTGGGAATTGTTAATACGGTCGGTTCAACTATTGCGCGGGAAACGGATGCTGGAGTTTATAATCATGCTGGACCGGAAATCGGCGTGGCTTCGACTAAAGCCTTTACTTCACAGCTGGTAATCTTTGTCTTGCTGACTTTGTTTTTAGGACGTCAAAGAGATATGGCGCTGACAATGGGCAAAAGAATTGCCGCAGAGTTGAGTAGGATTCCTCGGTTGATCGAAGAAATATTAAAACAAGATAAAGACATTAAAAAAATTGCTAAAAAATACGCCAAGTATCAAGATATGCTGTATCTCGGACGAAAATATAATTTTCCCATCGCTTTGGAGGGCGCATTGAAAATCAAAGAAATTTCTTATGTCCATGCCGAAGGCTATCCATCAGGGGAGATGAAACATGGTCCGATTGCGCTCATTGATGGTAATTTTCCTTCAATAATCATCGTTCCGAGTGACAGTGTCTATGAAAAAAATTTAAGCGGCCTCCAGGAACTCAAAGCACGCGGAGGAAAAATCATCGCCATCGCGACCAAGGGCGATAAAAAAATTCAGAAACTGGCGGATGATGTCATGTATATTCCCAAAACCTTGGAAATGCTGACGCCATTGCTTTCCGTCATTCCCTTGCAATTATTTGCTTACTATGTTGGGATAGCTAGATGTTTGGATGTGGACAAGCCTAGAAATCTAGCTAAAAGTGTGACAGTAGAATAAAAATTGACTTTTTAGCATAGCTCTGCTAGATTTGATGGAAGATTTTTTAAGTTCTTATCCAATAAAATAACAAGGAGGTGAAACTATGTCTGCGAAAGGAATTCAAATTGTTGTTGATCCAAAAGCTCCATTGCTTCCAATTCTTCTGGAATATCAAAAGTTGCTTCTCAGACCCTTTCTGCTTCCCTGTGAAGTGCTGAGAATAATCGAAATACCCGAGGGAGAAGCAGTAGGGCTTTTGTGGGCAAAGTTCCCAGGAACGGATGGGTTTATCAAGACTTTTGACGATCCTAAAAATGTTTACATAGTGCAGGATTTCTCCGGAGAAACCTTGGTAAAAAACTGGTACCTTTGCTTAAAATGCTGGAAGTTAGCCGGGGAAATATTCCAAAGAAAAGCCAATGAAAAGATAGTTGGCAGTGAAGATGTGTGGTATAAATGTAAGGAGTGTGGCTATGTGTGGGAGGTAACAATCTAACGAATCTTGCGGGCAGGTCGTCTGACGATCCTGCCCCCTTTTTAATTTAGGGAAGGCATTTTTTATCAATACTACAAATCATTGCATATGCAATAAAATGTAGTATAATTAGTAGTAATAATATATTGGATTATGTTGAATAAAAAAGAAATAACTAAAACAATTTTTAAAAGTCTTTTGATTGGGGGTGCTATAATTATCTCAGCTAATGATCCGCATTTTTTCATGCGTGTGCTTCCGAAAATAATAAAAAGTATTTCTTATAAAGTAAACAGCGCGAAAAAGAAGAAAGAATTTTACGATACTTTTTATCGTTTGAAAAAAAGGGATATGATAAAATTTGAATATAGAGGTAAGCAAATTTATATTTCTCTCACCAAAGAAGGAAAAAAAGCAGCGGGGAAATATCAAATTGATGATTTGAAAATACAAAAACCAGAAAGATGGGATAAAAAATGGAGAATTTTAATATTTGATATAAAAAACAGAGATAATATAAAGAGAGAATATTTAAGAGGAAAAATCAAAGAATTGGGATTGTTTCAATTGCAAAAAAGTGTTTGGGTCTATCCATATGATTTTCAAAAGGAAGCAGGGGTTTTAAGAAATTTCTTTAATTTAAGCAAAGAAGAAATTAAAATTATAACTGCTTGTGAAATAGAAAATGATCAAAATGTAAGATCCTTTTTTAGATTAAACTAAATACTATAAATCATTGCATATGCAATAAAATGTAGTATGGAATGAAGAAAATTAGAATATGAATATTGAAAAAATAGCGAAAATTTTAAAAGAGACTAATCAGCCAAAGTATCGGCTGGAGCAAGTCAAAAAAGCAGTCTATAAAGACAGCGCTATTTCGTTTGCCGAAATTACGACTTTTTCCAAGGAATTAAGAGAAAAACTCGAAAAACAAGTTAAAATATTGTCTTTCGAAACAGAAAAAGTTTTAGTCTCCAAAGATAAAGATTCCATCAAGGCGCTTTTAAAACTTAACGACGGAAAATATATTGAATCCGTAATTATTTTTTCGAAAGTTGATAATTGGACCGTGTGTCTTTCTTGCCAAGTTGGCTGTTCGCTCAAATGCGCTTTCTGCGCCACCGGCCAAAGCGGGTTTCAGAGAAACTTATCGGCCGAAGAAATCACGGACCAAATTTTGTTTTGGAAAAATTATCTGAATAAAACACAAAAACACAAAATCCAAAACACAAACAAAACACAAAGCACAAACCACAAACTACCAACTACAAACTACAAACTAAACAACATCGTCTTCATGGGCATGGGCGAACCGTTTTTAAATTGGGGAGAAGTGAGGAAAAGTATCGAAAATCTTATCAATCCGGAACTTTTCGGTTTTGGTTCGCGCAGTATTTCGGTTTCGACCGCCGGCATTCCCGATGGAATAGAAAAACTGGTCAAAGAATTTCCGCAAGTTAATCTGGCCATCTCTCTCCACTTTGCCGACGAGCAAAAAAGGAATAAGTATATGCCGGTCAGCCGGAAATACGATCTACGGGACTTGCGCTACGCCCTGCAAGGCTATTTTAAAGAAAGCCGGAGAAAAGTTTTTATCGAATACGCGATGTTCAAGGGTCTCAATGATTCTCCATATGACGCGGATAGCCTTATTGATTATTTAAAATCCATCAAAGATAGTTATCTCTTGCACATAAACTTGATTCCCGCCAATACGACCAAGGGTAGTTTCCAACCGTCGGATTTTCAAAGGATCAAAAAATTTCAAAATCTGCTTTTGCGCAATGGTATCAAAACGACAATCAGAAAAAGTCTCGGCACTGACATCCAAGGCGCTTGCGGACAACTAACATCTGGCAAGTAGCTTTATTTTTCCAGCATTTTCCAATTCAATTCGAAGATGCTTTTTAGCGTATTATAAATTTTTTCGCTTTCGATGATCAGCCCGATCTGTTCTTGAAATGCCATAACGCCTATTTTACTTTTTCCATAAAGATTAATTTCCACATCAAAGGGGAATTCTTTGAAATTGTGCAGGCGCGTTTGGCGCAGGCTTTTACTATCAGCGGATTTAATCTTGCGTACAACTTCCAAATCTTGTCCGATGGCCCGCATCCAAATTTTCTTTTCAATTCTTTTTTGCAGATAATAATTCCACATAAAATCTTCATCGAAATATTTAAATACATCGGTCGATCCCCACATAAGAATTTCTTGTCCGGGATAATTCAGCGTATCTTGGTAAACATTTTTTATTCCTTCAGCGCCTTCAAAAAATCTGATATCAGGTTTTTTATCTATGAAATTAGCGATAGACAATAGCTGGGGGAGGATGTTATTCAAGACGGTTTTCTTTTCTTCCAGTTGATTCCCGAGAATTCGGGGATCCTCAGCATAATATAAAGTTCGTTTTTTCTTTTTAATGGTTCCAATAAGGCCCTTGTCTTTTAACGTTTCAATTACATCATATACTGTGGTTCTCTTTATCTTTGATTTCATGGAAATTCTTTCAATAGAGGTTTCGCCCAGCTCCAAAAGAGCCATATATACGCCGGCTTCTCTATCCGTAAGATTCAATTTTCCCAATTCTTTTTTAAGCATAGTTTTTTTGTCGCCAAAAAGGTCGTTTTTAAAAAGATAGCATAAAGGATAAATAATGTCAATGTTGAGCCAAAAATGAGAAAAATAAACAGCGATATATTAAAAATGCTGAAAAATGACCTAAATTAATTCATTTAGTTTACAATAAGCCGTTAAGCAGTTTTTTGACAATTAACCCAAAAACGCAACAACCAATGAAAGGAGAAGAGGTTATGAAAAATTGGATCAGGAAATATAAGATATGGGTGGTTTTTTTTGTGTTTGTGCTAGCTATGCTTGTTGGTGAGCATATATTAACCGACCGAGAAATTGATCGGGTAGAAAAAATGGTAGGAGCGCATTTTGAGATTGCGAGAAATGGCAAGATTGAAAGGGTCCGCATTCTTGAAATAATAAGACATTCAAAACATGGAGACATCGAACCTAGTGAACCTAGCGAAAGGTATAAAGATATCAGATACTTTGTGGTTGAATTTCCCGATGGAGTAGTTGTTTTGTCCAGGCTAGAATTCAATGATTTTTATAACCAAGGAGAAAAAATTAAAAAGTGGATTTCGGAAACCGAAAAACGCAAGAAAATTCTGGCAGATATCAAGGAGGAGCAAAAGAAACAAGACATGAAAGCTCCTTGAAAGTTTTCTGGGTAAATTAAGTTGCTTGAGACTTGAGAGATTTTTTTTCTCAAGCCTTCTCTAAAAAAAGGAGGAAAGTCATGAAAAAAATGGATGATCGTAGAGGTTTTAGTGCGGGTGTGCTTATAATTTTGTTAGCATCATTGCTTTCAATTGAATTTGTTGCTGTTATGTACATTCTTCAGCTTAGCGTTGAATCAAAATGGTGGACAGGCGTGGCGGACTGGCTGTTATTGGCGATTACTAATCAGCCTTACAAATTTGTGTTATGTATCATCATTAATTCTGTCGCTGGTTATGCGATAGCAATTACTGACATACTTGTGACCACAAAAAACAAATCAAAAAGCATGCCATTCATAATGCGGCCAATATCGTTGGGATTGGAAGAAGAAATCAAATACAATAAAAGCGTAGCATATATCTATATAATGATTATTTCAGGGCCCTTACCTAAGATAATAATAAACGCTGTCGCGGGTATTGTTTGGGCGGATTATTATATACTCTTAGGCATTGAAGCGTTAATTTTGTTTCTACTGCGCTTGATTATGCATGCGATAATGGCGAAGGGTAATTTTATATGGAGCTATATGAAAAAGATTCCCTTACCAAAAAACGTAATAGACATAATTGATAAGAAATGACAAGGTTATAAAAAAATGAGGACTTGAGAGAAATATTTTCTCAAGTCCTTTTGATATTCAAAAATAAAAAAAGCTTTGGCAATGATATCCAAGGCGCTTGTGGACAGCTTGCCCCGCACTAACTTTTATTATTTTAATTCGTATGCATTACTTCTATGTGCTAAAAAATGAAAAAAACGAATTATATTATGGCTGTACGAGTGATTTAAAAAAAGATTTTTTCAACATAATGATAGCCATTCTTTATATACAAAAAATCACAAATGGAAGCTTGTTTATTACGAAGCTTATTTTGCAGAAGAAGATGCATGGGAAAAAGAAAAACAAATAAAACAGCATGGCCAAGCGCTTGCTCAATTGAAAAAAAGAATAAAAAAATCTTTAAATAAAAATTAGTGCGGGGTGAAGCTTTGCATAATAAAACGGAGAAATAAAATAAGCCCCGAACAAGAAATATCCGGGGCCAGTTGATGGGATGAAATGGCAATTGACATTATGGGTAGTCGTATTGCAGGAGTTTGGGAAACCAAGATCGGAAAATGTCGGGGATTGTTTTGGGAAGCAGGAATATCTCACAAATTGCCGATGCGGGAATGCATAAACAAATTATGAGAAGGGAAAGTAAAATCCTGCCCACATTGAGGGATGGGATTTTTTTGATCCCAAGCCATATTTGTTGAACAATATAGACCGATAGACACAAAACCGATGGCAATATGATATTGCAGAACTTCATTTTTTCCTCCTTTCTTCAAAATAGTGAGAATATCCAATATGAATTCACCAACCAGCCACACCTTTGAAATTATCCCACTTTTTTAACATAAAGTTCACAATGCGCATTAAAAAGAAGGGACGTGGATAATAATGCATGTCCATAAGCAGTATTATCAAACTAACCAACAACAGAATTTTAAGGAACATTTTCGAATCCTCCTTTCTATTGACCTATAATTTGCAGTGAAACCTCTCTCACTCTCGAGCGGTCGAGTTCGACCGCGAAAACCCGCTGCCATCGGCCCAATTGCAGATGGTTTTGTAGTATATTTAAAAAAGCGGAACTTGGCAAGTGGATAGCCTTGGCGTGGGCATGGCCGTTTTGGCATTCTCCATCGCACATATTGACAGTGCGGATTTCGAAATTATCGTGCATATACTTAAAAGTCCGCGGCGCCATTTTTTCCAGCAGCGTTTTCATGTCAGAAATGAGCAGTGGTTCGGCTTCATTGATAATGATGGCCATGGTCGTGTGCAAGCTTTGGATATTAATTACACCATTTTTAATGCCAGTCTCTTTGATTTTTTGCTGGATTTTTTCGGTAATGTCGATGAAATCCAAAGTCGCGGCGGTTTTCATCTTGATAACGTGATGGATAATTTTCATTTACCCTGTTAAATAAGATTTGAATTTCCCTTAGAAATGCAAGCTTATTTTTAAATTAAAAATTTATCTTTAATAAATATACCCTGTTTTTTTGAAAGCATTCAAATCTTAATTTTGCTTTAGCAAAATTATTTAACGGGGTGAATTTATTTAATAAAGCCAAAATGTTTTAAAGCGGGAATAATGTTGGGTCCGAGATTAGAAGGTAAATTATTCAGCTCAAACCAACTCCATTCTTTTGTTTCTCCTCCGGGATTAATTTCATCTATTCTTTTGGCTAGATAATGAACCAAAAGAACATCAATTAATTCTCCTTGTATATTTCTTTTTAGATACATAACAAAAGGATTTTCATCTAGAATTTCAATAGTTATTCCCATTTCCTCTTGAGCTCTTTTTTTGGCAGTGTTAATAAGATCTAAATTATTTTCAGATACTTTTCCACCGCAAAATTTCCACAAATCTTCTTTTTTATCCTTGTCTAAAAGTACTTTATTATCTTCTACAATAACCGGTCCGGAAGCGATAATTATCTTAGAGTTCATATCTTAAAGTTTAATTTATAAACTTAAATCGATTTTACCATATAGCCATCTTTTTGACTATAACCCAATTTACGGTAATACCCGCGCGCGCCGATGCCGGAAATCACGGCGATTTTCTTTAACTGAAACTCTTTTTTGGCGATTTTTTCTGCTGTGGCCATTAATTTCTTTCCCAGGCCGAAATGCTGGGGAGATTTCTTATCATATTTATCTATTTGGGTCAGCTGGCCGTAAGTATGGATTTCACGGATGAGGGCGGCATTTTTTAAAATAGGTAGTAATCCATACAACTTGTCATTCCCGCGAATGCGGGAATCCAGAAAATATTTTTCTTTTTTTTCTCTAGATTCCGGATTAAGTCCGGAATGGCAAAGGCTAGGTATGCGTAAACGAAGCAGGGCAAACAGTTTCTGCTTATCTTTAGAAATGTACTGTAAAAATATTTCTTTTCCATCGGAAGCTGGATAATCAATGCGGTCGAGAATTATTTTTTCTTTTAAAGCATAATTACTGCCCACTTCCCGGCAACGGATGCACTGGCAAAGCGACTCGGGAATAATTAGTTGGCGCAAGTTGGAAATTTTCGGCCCGGCCACAATGGAAGTCGCGGGAACGTCGCGCACCAGGCGGGAAATGCGAACGTAAGGTGGAATGGCCTCTTTTTTAATTTTTAAAATCAACTTTTTAAATTGGTTATCATTGAGCGGTTGATATTTTCCCTGGCGCCATAATTTATATAACGCACTATTTTTGGTAACCACGGTCGGATAAATTTTCAGCATATCCGGTTGAAAATTGGGGTTGGAAAATAATTTTTGAAACATCAAAAAATCTTTTTTGGGATTAGAGCCGGGGAGACCAGGCATCATATGGTAATTGATTTTGAAGCCGGCATCCTTCAATAATTTAGTGGCTTCTATAGAGGCCTCTATTTTATGGCCGCGCTTATTAATTTCCAAAACATCATTAAAGATACTTTGCACGCCCAGTTCTACGCGCGTGCAACCAAGCTGGCGAAAATTTAAAATTTCTGCTTCATTAATAAAATCCGGCCGAGTTTCCAAAGTCAGTCCAATAATCCGGTGTTTGGCTTTTTCGCTTCTTTTTTGTTCTTTAGATAATAATAAATTAAAATCTTTGAACTTTGAACTTTGAACTTTGAACTTTTTAGGGTAGTCATTACAAGCCCGAAAACATTCAGAAATGAATTTTTGTTGATAATTTTTCGGTAACGCCGAAAACGTCCCTCCCAT
>CAYTIK010000001.1:0-47546 GCA_964438025.1 uncultured Bdellovibrionales bacterium | reverse complement strand
CCCATCACAATCAATTCTATTTTATCCGTTTGATGTCCATTGAGCTCCAGAGATCGCAAGCGGCTTTGTACTTGGCGATAGGGATTAAATTGAGCCGAAATAGCCCGCATCACCGCCGGTTCGTTGGAAAGATAGCTTTTGGGCATGTCCTTTTCGGTCGGGCAATATAAACATTGGCCCGGGCAGAGGTAACTCTTAGTCAGAACCGCCACGACCGCCACGCCGGACTGGGTGCGAATTTTTCGGCTTATTAATATTTTTTCCAATTGTGGACTACGCTGAACAATTCTGCGCACTATCAATTTTTCGTAATGTTCGCGTAAGTCGGCATTAGTCGGTGGCATGGGTAGCTTGAGCTCAAAGCAAATATTTTTTTTGAGTTCAGAAAAGGATACCGTATCGCGGCGTAATTTTTTTATTGCCAATTTTATAAAATTGTCGTAGGCTTTAAGCATGGGTTAAATAAGCTTTATGGAGCAAAAATTAGCGGAGAAAATTATAACAGATACGGCTAGGGGATATGATTTGATTAGCGAGAAATTTACCCAAACCCGGAACCATCTTTGGAAAGACCTGGAGTTCATTGGCAGCTATTGTAAAAGGGGCGATAAAGTGCTGGATTTTGGCTGTGGCAATGGGCGCCTGTTGGATTTTTTAGGTAAAAAAGGCATTGACTATACTGGCGTAGATATTTCTGCTAAATTGCTCAAGGAAGCGCAAAATCAATTCCGCGGGCCGGGGATAGAATTCCAAAAAATATCCGGTTTAGATAGTTTACCACTAGAAAGCGATTCTTTCAATGTGATTTATGCTATTGCGGTTTTTCATCATTTGCCAAGCCGGGAAATGAGAAAAAAAATGGCGGAAGAATTATATCGGATTTTGCGGCCGGAAGGAACGATTATTATAACTGTTTGGAATTTATGGCAAAAGAAATACTGGCGGCAGATTTTTTTCAATTGGGAAGAAAAGATTTTAGGGCGCAGTTTTTTAGACTGGAACGACTGTTATATTAATTTTCAAGATAATCGAAATAATATCTTTCCCCGTTATCACCACGCTTTTACCAAGAGGGAATTAGCCGAACTTTTTTCCCAAGCTGGTTTTTCCATCGGCAAGTGTGATACAATAAATGGAAAAAATATTGTTTTAGTGGGAAGCAAATAATTTTAATCTATGGAAGCATTACAAGCAATAATTTTAGGCTTAGTTCAAGGTTTGGGCGAATTTTTGCCTATTTCTTCAACCGCGCATCTGATTCTGGCGCCGTATTTTTTCGGCTGGAAAGATCCGGGGTTGGCTTTTGATGTAGCGCTCCATCTGGGAACTTTAATTGCGGTTTTAGCGTATTTTTGGAAAGACTGGATAGAGATTTTTGAATTAGCATTCAAAAATCAAATCCCAAATACTAAATCCCAAATCCCAAACTACGGAAAAAATATTTTATGGCTACTAGCTGTGGCAACTATTCCGGGAGTTTTGGCTGGATATTTTTTGGAAGCTAAGGCCGAAACAATTTTTCGCAGTCCCTTGCTTATTGCCGAGATGTTATTTTTAGCAGGTTTAGTTTTATATCTAGCGGATAAATATTTGCAGCATCGCAAAAATCTCGGACAAGTCAGTTGGAAAGACGCTTTAATTATCGGCTTATCCCAGGCCGTGGCGATTATTCCTGGAGTTTCCCGATCGGGTGCAACGATTACTGCCGGACTCTGGTTGGGTTTGAGTCGACAAAGCGCGGCCCGCTTTTCTTTTCTGCTTTCCACGCCGATAATTTTGGGCGCGACAGTTTTCAAATTACCGGAACTTTTGCAAAGTGGCATAAATTGGCCGATAATTTTAGGCGTTGTGGTTTCGGCTTTGTCGGGTTATTTAGCGATTAAATATCTCTTGCTCTTGATTGAAAAAATCGGTTATAAAATTTTCTTTTGGTATAGATTAGTATTAGCTATTTTAATCAGCGTTATTTATTTTCTAAAATAATGAAACTTTTGAAAGGTAAAAAAATCGCGGATAAGATTCTTGGGGATTTGAAGAAAAAAATAAGTGCTGATAAAAACAAGCCAGGCTTGGCGGTTATTTTAGTCGGCAATGACAAAGCATCTCAATTATACGTGAAGCTCAAGAAAAAAGCGGCGGAAAAAAATGGGATCAATTTTCAGCTTTTTCAATTTTCTGCAAAAATTAAAGAAACGAGAATAATCAAAAAAATCCAAGAATTAAACGCCGATAAAAAAATCAGCGGGATGATTGTCCAGTTGCCGTTGCCCAAAAATTTCCAGACGCAAAAGATAATTAACGCCATTGATCCACGAAAAGATGCAGATGGATTTTCCGCTAAAAATACTGCCAATCTGCAGCCGGTTTTTCCGCAAGCCATTCTGGAAATACTGCTTTCCAGCCGGGTAAAACTTCAAAATAAAAAAGCTCTAGTGATTACCAATTCGGAAAAATTCGGCGAGGTAATGGCGAATACTCTTGGGAAGAAAAAAATATCCGGAGCATATCTTTTATCCAAGGAATTGAATAAAAATATTGAAAAAGTACAAAAAGCCGATATTATTATTTCGGCTGTCGGCCAGCCGGGATTGATAACGGATAAAATGATAAAACCAGGTGTAATTATCGTGGACGGGGGAATTACGAAAAAAGGTCAGAAAGTTTTAGGGGACGTGGATTTTGCTTCCGTCAAAAAGAAAGCGGCTTTCTTAACACCCGTGCCTGGCGGCATCGGTCCAGTCACCATCGCTTGTCTCTTGAGAAATACTTATCTAGCGAGTAAAAAATAGACAGAATTTGACACTTTTCAAATTATCCTTATAATTAAAATATGTTAAAAAGCTCAACGAAAAATTTATCCTTGTGGATTTTTAACCTGATTATTTTGGGTAGTTTTTCACCGGGCGGATTAACATAATTTTTCTCAAATAACCAAAAGAAAATTATCCGCCCGCAAGCGGATTTTTTAGTGCCGTTCGGATGGTCCGAGCGGTAAAACAAAAAAAGAGGAGGAATAGCTTATGCCAAGAGGTGGAGGAGTCGCATCGGATGTGGGAATTATTGATGACAAAAAATGTAAAAGCAGATGCCTATTCACGCAAAAAACACCTGTTTGCGGATATCATGTAGGCAATGGGACTTGTCAAGAAGGAGTGGTTCGCGATGGTTCAGGACAAACCAATTATGAAAAGTGCAGCGGAAATAGTCCGAGGAGAAAAATAAGAATGGTGCGAAAAGAACCTCTGGTGGCATGGGGCATTTAAGAGCTCATTTTTAAACCTCCGGCATGGGAAGCGTCTCGTCGCTCCCCATGCCATTTTTTATTAAAACAAAAAACGCCAATAAGCGTTTTTTAATATTTTTACTGGTGCCGAGGAAGGGAGTCGTCTCGCCATCCGGCGGGATCCGTCCGCTTGGGCGGCGGAAACCCAAGATAATTATTGTGCCCAAGGAGAGACTTGAACTCTCATAGGATTGCTCCTATACGATTTTGAGTCGTACGCGTATACCAATTCCGCCACTTGGGCCATCTCGGCTTAGCAATATTTTTTCTATTTTTCCTCTAAATATAGTATAATATACTCAAGCATTATGGCAAAGATTATTTCACTCGTCAATCAGAAAGGCGGAGTTGGAAAAACTACGTCGGCAATCAACTTGGCGACATGTTTAGCGTCCGCCGGAAAATTTGTATTGCTGGTAGATTTGGATCCGCAAGGCAATGCTTCTTCCGGATTGGGCTTGGATATCCGCCAGATTGAAAAAAGCCTGTATCACGCGATGATTATAAACGAATCGCCAGCGCAAATTATTTTGAAAACTTCCACTTTAGGTTTAGATATCATTCCCGCTTCCCAGGATTTGGCCGGAGCCGGCATTGAAATGGTGCATATGGAAAATCGGGAATTTCGCCTGTATAATGTGCTCCGAGAAGTACGGACCAATTATGATTTTATCATTATTGATTCTCCACCGAGCCTGGGCTTATTGACCATCAATGGTTTAGTCGCTAGCGATGAAGTTATCATTCCGGTACAAACGGAATATTTCGCGTTAGAGGGATTGAGCCAATTACTCAACACTATTAATTTAGTTAAAGAAAATTTACAACCGGAATTAAAAATTAAAGGAGCGCTGCTCACGATGTATGACAAGCGCAATCGCCTAGCCCGCCAGGTCGTCAAAGAAGTACAGGACCATTTTCCCGGGCATGTTTTTGACAGCATCATCCCGCGCAGCATCCGCCTGGCGGAAGCGCCGGGCTTCGGTAAATCCATCCTAGGCTTTGACGCTTTTTCCAAAGGCGCGCGGGCGTATAAAAATCTAGCACGGGAAGTGATTGAACTAGAAAAAGCCAACAGCCAAAAAAGTTTTACAATATAATTAATATAAAAAATCCGAAATCCGAATATCGAAATACTAAACAAAAAGCGAGAGTTTGAATTAAAAATGTTTGGGATTTGGAATTTGGGATTTGGAATTTCTAATTAGTATGTCTCAAAATTTTGGACTCGGCCGGGGATTATCTTCGCTGATTCCGCCCAAGAGTAAAATTTCTAAACCGGCGGATAATTTTAATTATTTCGGCGCAAAAGTCGCCAATCCCAAGGTTTCTCCGTTTCTTTTGACGGAAGGCCAAAAAGTGGAAGAAGTGGAAATTTTTAAGATTATTGCTAATCCACATCAGCCTCGGAAAGATTTTAACACGGAAAAAATTCAAGAATTAGCCAACTCCATAAAAAAGAACGGTATTATCCAACCGATATTGGTAACAGCGCGCGGCGGACGATTGGAAATAATCGCCGGTGAACGGAGGTTGAAAGCAGCGAAACTGGCGGGATTAACCAAAGTGCCGGTAATTATTCGTGAAGCCAATGAACAACAAAAATTGGAATTGGCTATTATTGAAAATATTCAGCGGCACGATTTGAATCCAATAGAAGAAGCGGATTCTTACCAAAAACTTTCCCAAGAATTCGGCCTAAGCCAAGAAGAAGTGGCCGAGAAAGTCGGCAAAAGCCGCAGCGCGGTAGCTAATAAGTTGAGATTATTACAATTACCGGCTGAAATTCAACGGGCGTTGCAAGAGGAAAAGATAACCGAAGGCCATGCTAAAGCGATTTTAGCGATTGCAGATCCGGAAAAACAGCGCGCCTTATTTGAATTGATTTTGAAAAATAATTTAACGGTCAGACAGGTAGAAAGTAAAACCAAGGAAATTTCCGTCAGAAAGCATAAACGTTTGGTCAATATTGATCCGGAAGTAAAAGAAGTAGAAGACAGGCTAACGGGCACCCTGGGAACTAAGGTTAAATTGCAAAAAGCCGGACAAGGAGGAAAAATTGTCATTGAATATTATTCTCCTGAAGAATTAAAATCTATTTTGGAAAAAATTTCTTAAGCCGGAAGACGGATCTTCTTTCAGATTCTTGCGGATGTGACTTTTAGCTACCGAAGTTTTCACGAAGCGTAGCCAGTCGCGGCTGGGTTTTTTTGGATCGCGAGAGGTGATGATTTCCACTACTTCTCCATTTCTGATCTTATAATCCAGCGGTACCATTTTCCCGTCTACCTTGGCGCCGGTAGTTCGATTGCCAATTTCACTGTGGACATGATAGGCAAAATCAATCGGCGTAGATTCTTCCGGCAGATCGATGACTTCGCCGCGAGGGGTGAAAGCGAAAATGTGGTTTTTAAAAAAATCGATTTTTAAATCTTCCAAAAATTCCTTGTTATCTTTGCCGATTTCCGTCTGCCAATCTTTGAGTTGCTTGATCCAGGTCAATTCTTCTTCGGGAACAATCTTTTTCTTGCCAAAAGTGAAAAAATCCCGCCAATCTTTTTTATGCTCGCTATAGATCCAATGGGCAGCGATGCCGAATTCGGATTCATCATGCATCTGCTGGGTGCGGATCTGCACTTCCAAAAATTTACCTTCCGGGGCAAAAATTGTCGTATGGATGGATTGATAGCCGTTAGGCTTAGGCAAAGAGATATAATCCTTGATGCGGCCGATCAGCGGATGATATATCCGATGGACAATGCCCAGAGTTTCATAACAGTCGGAAATGGACGGCACGATGATGCGGATGCCGGCCAAATCATAAATCTTATGGATGTCCATGTTATGATCCTTGAGCTTGACAAAGAGCCGGTAAAGCGATTTGGCCCGGCCGGAAATATCAATAAAATTTATCCCTTCTTTTTTTAATTCTTTTTTTAATTCGGAAACCACCAGTTCCATGTTTTTTTCCATTTGTTCGTATTCGGTTTCTTCCAGTTTCTTGATTTTTTCGTAATTTTCCGGTTCCAGATATTTGAAAGCCAGGTCTTCCAATTTGGTTTTGACATCGCCGATACCCAGCCGATTGGCGATCGGTACAAAAATTTCCATAGTTTCCAGGGCAATCCTTTTTATTTTTTCTGCTGGCAAAGAATCTAAAGTTTCCATATTGTGCAAGCGGTCAGCCAGTTTAATAATAACCACACGGATATCCGAAGCCATAGCCAAAAACATCCGGCGCAAATTTTCCAGATAAAGTTCTTCCCGGGTTTCCCGCAGCTTGATACGGCCCAATTTAGTGATGCCGCTAACGATAAAGGCGATTTCTTTGCCGAATTTTTCTTCGATTTCCCGCAAAGTGACGCTGGTGTCTTCCGGCACATCATGCAAAAGGCTGGCGGCAATTGTTTTGGAACGCATGCCAATGCGGGCGACATTAGCTGCCGTATGGAGAGCGTGTTGAATATAATCCTCACCATTTTTCCTTTTTTGGCTTGCATGCGCTTTTTTGGCGAATTCGTAAGCCCTTAAAATCAGTTCTTTTCTGTCAGGATTTAATTCAACTCTTAAATTTTTGAAGACATCTTCAATAGTCAGTGCCATATTTAAGGATGGATTTAGGAACATATTTATTATAATCAGAACTAGGGAATAAGGAAAGAGGGTCTTTGGCCAAATTTTGGACCATGGCAAAAAGAGAAGCTGTCTTTTAGTAAGTTAACATTGTTGGAATTTTTTATGGTATAATTTAAGCAGCTTAAAATCAAGGATAAACGCTTATGGAAACAGCTATAATTATCAGGACAAAAGATGAAGAAAAATGGATCGGGGAGGTTTTAAAAAGACTTATCGAACAAACTTACCGGGATTTTGAAATAATCATTGTCGACTCCGGCTCGACTGACAAGACGCTGGAAATAATCCAGAAATTTCCCACCAGGTTGTTTCAAATTGAACCGGAAGAATTTTCTTTCCCAGCAGCTCTTAATTATGGTTGCAGTAAGGCGGAGGCCACTAAATATTTCGTATTCTTAAGCGGACATTCTTTGCCGCTTTCCAAAACTTGGCTGGAAGATGGGATAAAAAATTTTACTAGTGATAAAATTCTGGGGGTTTACGGAGGAATACGAGCCCTGCCGGATGGCACTTGGTGGGAAAAAGTTTGCTTCAATAATTTTAAGATAAAATTAGCCTTGCTGTTAAACCGCAAAGTTACGGTTAATAAAGCTAGGATGGGTGTGATGGGATTTACGCACGCCATAATCCGCAGAGATTTATGGGAAATACATAAATTTGATGAAAGATATGGCTGGGGCGGGGAAGATGAAGCTTGGGCCAGGCATTGGTTCGAAAAAGGTTATGTTGCCGTGAAAGATGCTAAATTTTCGGTAGCTCATTCCCATGGGCTAGGGTTGGGAGCATTGATAAAGCAATACCGCTATTGGCTGTCTGCTTCTAAAACTCCCCAGTCTTTCAGAGAGCTGGAGTTTAGAAATGATAATCGCAAGTAAAATTTATTCTTTTTATTTCTTAAAATTACATCCTTTAGCGGAACACTTGACGATGCCTTTAGCGGCAAAGACTAAGAGGGAGCCGCATTGCGGGCATTTTTCTCCGTTCGGCTTGCTCCACAGGGCAAATTTGCAGTCAGGGTAATTATTGCAGCCAAAAAAAGCCCGGCCTTTTTGGCTTTTTCTTTCCACAATTTCGCCTTTATCACATTGCGGACATTTAACGCCGGTTTTATTTTCTATTTTTTTGATGCCCTTGCATTCCGGATAATTAGAGCAGCCTAAAAAAATTCCGAATTTGCCGCGCTTGACTACCATCGGTGCGCCGCAAATTTCGCAAATTATTCCTTGATGCTCTTCATCAATCTTTTTTTCTTCATCAGTTTTTTCCGTGAAACGGCAATTCGGATAATTGGAGCAAGCGATGAATTTTCCAAAGCGACCAAATTTCATGATTAAATCGCCGCCACAAGTAGGGCATTGTCGATCGAGCTTTTCCTGAAAATCTTCCTTTTTGACTTCTTTAGTTTTGGATTTCAAATTTTTATGGAAAGGCTTATAAAATTCAGCAATGACTGGAACCCACTTCCGCTTGCCTTCAGCAATTTTATCAAAATCTAATTCGATAGTAGCGGTGAATTTAATATCCACGATTTCCGGAAAATGCGCTACCAGTAAATCATTGACCAATGTTCCGATTTCCAGCGGATATAATCTTTTTTCTTCGTTTTTGTCGACATATTTTCTTTCCAAAATGGTGGAAATAGTCGGCGCATAAGTGGATGGCCGGCCGATACCATTTTCTTCCATAACTTTTACCAGTGTAGCTTCATTATAGCGCGGAGGATCGGACGTTTCTTTTTGGACGGCGAGAGCTTCAACCAAACTTAAAGCTTCTCCGATTTTCATTTTAGGCAAGAGATTCTCGCCATTAGCTTTGCCATTCCCGCCTGCGACGCTATGCTCGCCCGAAGTCGCCACATCGTTGCGAGCGGGCGTAGCATTGCGGGCAGGATAAACTTTCAGATAACCAGCGAACTTTATTGTTGATCCATTAGCCTGTAATAAATAATTCTGTTTACCAAGAGCTTCAATTTCTAATTTGACTGAATCAAAAATAGCCGGCTGCATCTGGGAAGCCAGCATGCGTTTCCAAATGAGACTATATAATTTTTGCTCGCTAGGCTCCAATTCAGCATTAAGATCATCCGGAGTTTTGTCAGGATAAGCCGGACGGATGGCTTCGTGCGCTTCTTGGGCGCCTTGAGATTTGGTTTTATAAAATTTCGGGTCAGGCAGCGCGTAATTTTTTCCGAATAATTGAGTGATAGTTTTTTGCGCGGCGAGGATTGATTCCAAAGAAAGATTCAGGCTGTCGGTACGCATGTAGGTGATGTAACCTTTTTCATAAATTTTTTGCGCGATACTCATAGTAAATTTAGCAGAAAATCCTAAATCACTAATTGCCGCTTGCTGGAGAGTCGAAGTGGTAAAAGGCGGAGAAGGATAGCGTAAAGTTTCTTTTTCGGTAATATTTTGGACTTTAAACTGGGCGTGCTTTAAATCGGCGATAATGGCATCAGCCTTTGACTGGCTATCAATGAGAGTTTTTTTGATTTTGTAATCGCCGGCAAATAGTTTTAAAGTCAGAGATCGTTCAATTTTTTCTCCGGCTATTTCGGTTAGGTTGGAGTCAAAAACTTCTTGTTTATCGCCAGTTTTCAGTTTGGAGGCAACGGTAAAAAATTTTTCGGATTTAAATTTTTCAATTTCCTTTTCTCTTTCCACGATTAAGCGCAGGGCTACCGATTGGACGCGGCCAGCGGAAAGCCCGCGGCGGATTTTTTTCCAAAGAAACGGAGAAAGTTCAAAACCGACCAGGCGATCCAAAATCCTTCTGGCTTGCTGAGCGTCAATTAAATTCAAATCCAAGGCGCGCGGATTAGTCAGCGCTTTTTCAATAGCTTTGGGTGTAATTTCGTGAAAAGCGATTCTTTCATAGCTCTGGGATTTTTTCAATCCTAAGGCTTCTACTAAATGCCAAGAAATGGCTTCGCCTTCACGGTCTTCATCAGTCGCGAGAATCACTTTGTCCGCTTTGGCGGCCAATTTTTTCAGTTCCGCTACCCGCTCTTGGGCTTTGGGCGGAATAACATATTGCGGCTCAAAATCATTGGGAATATCGATGCCCATTTCTTTGGCCGGCAAATCACGAATGTGGCCGTAAGAAGATTTAACAGTATATTTTTTCCCTAAAAATTTGGCGATGGTCTTGGCTTTGGTGGGAGACTCGACGATAACTAACTTCATGGAGCATGGAACATGGAGCACGGAACATTTTTTTATTTATGTTCTATGTTCTATGTTGTATGTTATATGATTATATAGTTCTGTCCTCCGATATCTTTAATCCAGCCTTTGATTTCCATCAGCGAGAGCGCGGCGGAAAGAGACGCTGTTCCCAGTTTAGATATTCTGGCGAGATTGTCAATGTGGATCGGGTCGCTTGAAAGAATTTTTAGGAGAATTTCCTCTTCTTTATTACTGGGAATTTTAACAGGAACATTTTTTATCCCATTTTTTTCTGCCAGATTCAATTCTTCCAAAATGTCTTTCACGCCCATAACTAATTTAGCGCCTTTTTTTAATAATTGGTTAGCGCCAACCGATTGGGCGGAAAAAATCGAACCGGGAACGGTAAAAACTTCCCGGTTGAATTCCAAAGCTAGATGGGCGGTAATGAGCGAACCGCTTTTTTCACCGGCTTCAATGATTAAAGTGCCTAAAGATAATCCAGCAATCAGGCGGTTTCTAGCTGGAAAAGTAAATTCGCTTGCTGGCATCTCTATCGGATAATCACTAAGCAAAGCGCCGCTTTCTGCGATTTCTCGTGCAAGATTGATATGGGCACGAGGATAAATATTTTTTTCATCCAAGCTGTTACCCAGAATTGCGATTGTTTTCCCTCCATTAGCGAGCGCCGCCTGGTGGGCGATGCCGTCAATGCCTAATGCTAAACCGCTGACAATAATCAAACCGGTTTGCACTAAATCATGCACCAAGGAATCGGTCGCTTGTTTTCCGTAAGAGGTAAATTTGCGCGAACCGACCACGGAAATGAGCGGAGCGGAATTCAAATCCAGGTTACCTTTTTTATACAAAATAAAAGGGGCGCTGGGGATTTCTTTGAGTAGTTGCGGATAGTCCAAATTTTCCGGCGTGAGCAGTTGAATATTTTCGCGGGTTAATTTTTCCCACTCCTCATCCGGATTAATTGCCGGACGCTGGGCGATAACTTTTTCGGTCATGGCCGGGCCGATGCCGCTTTGTTCCAATTCTCCCGCGCCAGCCTGCCAAGCCTTTTCGGTCGTGCCAAAAAAACTCAAAAGTTTTTTCATCCGCTGGGGACCCAGGCCGTTGATTTTATTTAAAGCGTTTAAATATTGCATAAATGTTTGTTTTGTCGATTAGTCAAAATATTGCATATGCGGTAATTTGACTAATTATTTATGATTAACTTGAAAGGATATCTTTGGAAAATAATTTTTAAGCCATATATTTTCTTTTAATATAGCACTTTTTCGACTATTGACAAAAACGGGAGAATGCGCTATACTGTTGGGTTCTTTAGAAAATCGCATATTTTGGTTTTCAGCGTCCTGTTCGTGAGTTCAAAGGCAAAAATTCCTCCTTATTTTTTGCTTGAGAGTAAGCATATTTGATTGTAATTATTTACAAAAGGATATCACTTGCGGACGGGACATTGAAAACCAAATGGGATATAAAATTTCTGTAAAATAATCTAAACCACTAAAAAGTGGAGAAGGAGGGAAAAATGAAGGAATACATAGATAATCTGATTACGAATATTGTGTTTATCTTAGTAGGTTTAGCGGCTGTATATTACGGGTTTCAGCCAGATTCCTCTACTATTCCTATAATAATCGCCTTTTGGGGAATTTTAGGAGTAGCGGGAGTTTTTGCAGTTTTGGCTGGAGTTATCGGCATAGTAAGAGCCATTCGCAACATTTTTCGTCATTACTTTAAAAAAGTGCGATATTAAAAATCCAAACAGAGAATTTAGCAAAAAGAAACGGGCAGGCTTATTCAGGTCTCCCGTTTTTTAAATTTCATTAAATAATTTCCGTAATCTTTTCCAAAACTTCCGGAAAGAGTTTTTCTATTTGCTCGCGTTCTGCGAGAGAAAATTTCTGCAAAACAAAACTTTCCGATGTTAGGTCGCTTTCAACGCCGATGCCAATACGGAGCCTTTTGAATTTTTGGGTGCCGAGCAGATCGATGATATTCTGCACGCCGTTATGGCCGGCGCTACGCGAATCTTCCGCCAGGCGGAAAGTGCCGAGGGGCAAGTCTAAATCGTCATGTAGAATCAAAATATTTTCCGGCAGGATTTTATAAAAATGCAAAACGCTTAAAACGGATTGGCCGGAAAGATTTACAAAAGTCTGCGGCTTAACTAATAAAATTTCAAATTTCAAATTTCGAATTGTGAGTGTTTTTTTAGATATTTCCGCGTTAAACTTTTTTTCCAATTGAAAATCGGGGAAATGCCATTCCGCTTGCAGTTTGTCCAAATATTCAAATCCGAGATTGTGGCGAGTGCCGAGATATTTTTCGCCCGGATTGCCCAATCCGATTATTATTTGCATAATTTTAAATTAAACTTTCTCCCTTTGGAAAAGGGAGTCCCGCGAAGCGGGGAGGGATTTGAAAAACTAAACATAATTTCAAATCCCCGTGAATGCTACGTTCGCTCGCATTCACTCCCCCTTTTCTAAAGGGGGAAACAAATTATTAAAATTGAAAATTTGTGCTCTCTTCTTCTGCCTGATTTCTTTCCAAATCTTCCAACGTCCCTTCTTCTTTATTATAGCTGTCAATCAGATCTTTTCCAATCACTACCACCAAATCTGTTTTTTGGTTCTTCAAAGTTTCTGTCAGCCAGTAAGGTATTTGATAGGAAACAGCCGCCGGAAGTTTTAAAGCGATTTCTTCCAGAGAAAAAGGCTTCTGCCCATTCGTTAAATCAATCACAACGCTTTTTTCCTCCAAAAAAGAACTTCTGTCCGTGAACAGGGAAACGTTCTGATAATCCAATCCGGAATTTAAAAATTTTCTGATCTTTTCCGATAAAGAAAAGTTGCCGCTTTTATTAAGAATGGCTAGGCGCGCCTCTTCTTTTTGGACAGCGGCGCGTTTTTTCTCCAATAGTTCCAGCTGGAAAATATTCCGGGAAAGTTCATGGATTTCGCTCCAATTGCCGGTGCGAGGGACTAAGGCAAAGGCCAAACCTCTCTCTGTTGGCACGTGGTAGACTTTCAGCAAACTATCTTTTTTCCAAGCATCCAGCACCACATTAGTAGCGTTACGCGTGTCTAAGTTTTTAGCTAGTTCCAAAAAACCGGCGATTTCCTCCGGTGCGATATCGGTGACGATGTTTTCTCCCAAGGCATTGAAAATTTCATTGAGAGAAAAAATATTAAGCAGCGTGCCGGCGGAAAAGAATTTATTCTTGGCGGCCTCCATGACTTGCTGTTGTCTTTTCGCCCGGCCAAAATCGCCTTCCGGATCACCATGCCTGACTCGTACATATTTCAAAGCAGTAGCTCCATCCAGATGCTGGAAGCCTTTGGGCAATGCAAAAGTTTCATAACTATAATTGGGTCCGGGGTAGCGTGCGTCATAAATATCTCTTTCGTTTTCAATATTGACGCCGTCCAAACTGTCGATAATTTTTTCAAAGCCGTTAAAATTAAGAATGACATAATAATGCAGCTTCAAAGAAGTGGTATCCTCAATGGTTTTAAGGATTATTTCCGCGGCGGCATGTTGATCTTGGCCGGCATTATTGAGTCCCAGCTGATAGACTGAATTTATTTTCGTTCCGAAATTTAGAAAAGGCACGCTCACGTATAAATCTCGCGGCAAAGACAAAAGCGCTACTTGGCCGCTTTGGGGATTGAGGCTGAGCACGATCAAGGTATCTGTGAGATTTTGTCCCGGCTTGCCTTGGCCGGCTGTGCCCAAAAGTAAAATATTGAGGCGCTCTTCTGAATATCCCCGTAAACTTTCTTGGGCGTCCAATGCAGCGAAAGAGCGGGCGGTTTTGATAAAACTGCTCTTGGATTTTTCCGCTGTTTCCCGGATGGTGATTTTTTTGCCGACAGAGTCAATTTTATAAATCAAAAAAGAAAAATAACCAATGATGCCCAAAAGCAAAAAGGTCAAAAAAATAAAAAAAAGCTTGTAAGAAAATACCTGCATATTTTTATCAACAGTCAAGAGCTGATCTAATCATAACAGCTAAGCGGCCAAGCGCAAAGTTAGGCTTTTTTGAGCCCTAAAGAAGCCTTGCCAGAAAGCTTTTTTTCTGCTAAGCTAAGGGAAGATTTTTACCCCTTTAGCTATTAGATGGAATCTTTCCAGAAAAAAAAATCGCCAAACACGGAAAAAAACAGCTCCTATGGCGTAGGTGGCTTCCTGTTGGAATTGATTAAAATTGTTTTTTGGGCTTTTTTGATCATCGCCCCAGTCCGAATGTTTTTGTTCCAGCCGTTTTTTGTCCAAGGCGCTTCCATGGAGCCGGCTTTTGAAAATAACGAATACTTAATCATCAATGAATTCGGCTACAAGCAGACGGTAGTGGGCATACCAGGCAAAAGTTTTTTTGCGGTTGAGCCGTTCAAGAAATTGGAACGTGGCGACGTGGTGGTTTTCCGTTATCCCAAGAATCGCAGCCAATTTTTTATCAAAAGGATTGTTGGCTTACCGGGAGAAAAAATCGAAATCAAAAATAATCAGGTGCTTATTTATAATTCCGCTAATCCTGATGGCTTGGCGCTGGATGAAAAAAGCTATCTCTCGGAAAGCGTTCGTACCAGAGGAGAGTTGGTGTTAAAATTGGACGAGGATGAATATTTTGTGCTGGGGGATAACCGGATGTTCAGCTCTGATTCGCGCTATTGGGGTTCGGTGGGCAGCGTAGACATTATCGGTAAAGTATTGCTCCGAGCTTGGCCGCTCGATAATATGGCAGTTTTCTAATTGTTGGTTTAATGGTAATTTTTATGGCTAAATCTAAAAAAAGGAAAAAAATGTTGGGCAATCGAAAAAAAGCGATGAGAAAAAAAACGCAGAAATTTAAAGAAGTGTTATCCGCCCAAAGCGCCGTGCCTGCCGGCAGGCAGGGATCCGCTAGAGGCGGAAAATTCAAAGAGCGGGAAGAGTTATTATTGCAGCCATTGCGCGGTATGAAAGATATTTTGCCAGAAGAGCAGCCTTATTGGGATCAAGTAAGGCGCGTTTCGGAAAGGCTAGCGCGCGATTATGGATTTGCCCGGATTGATTTGCCGCTTTTGGAATACACCAATCTTTTTTCCCGGGGCATCGGCGAAGGCACGGATGTGATTGAAAAAGAGATGTACAGTTTTTTGACGCGCGGCGGCGATAAGGTTTCCTTGCGGCCGGAAATGACGGCCAGCATCTGCCGCGCCTACATTCAGCACGGCATGAATATTTTGAGTAAGCCGGTCAAGCTTTTTTCCACTGGTCCGGCCTATCGCTATGAACGGCCGCAAGAAGGCAGATATCGAGAACATTATCAGGTCAATTATGACGCTTTTGGCGAACAAGATGCAATTCTGGATGCGCAAATTATCCAGATCGCACTGCGCGTGGTCCAAAATTTAGGCATCAAAGCTATCCAGATCCAAGTCAATTCCATCGGCTGTCCGGCTTGCCGGAAAGAATACCGGGAACTGCTCGTTAATTATCTGGAATCAAAAAAAAATAAACTCTGCCAGGATTGTAAAAGACGGATGGAGTTTAATCCGCTTAGAACTTTGGATTGTAAGGAAGACAAGTGTTCGCAGGTAGCGGCGACTGCTCCGCAATCCATCGATCATTTATGCGAAGACTGCCGTCTGCATTTCCATAATTTGCTGGAATATCTGGACGAACTAAATCTGCCTTATACCATCAATCCGCATCTGGTGCGTGGTTTGGATTATTACACCAAAACAGTTTTTGAAATCTGGTCCGGACAGGAAGAAGGCCGGAAATATTCTTTAGGCGGCGGCGGTCGCTACGACGGCCTGATGAAAACTTTGGGTGGCGAAGATACGCCGGCCGTCGGTTTTGCGCTGGGTGTGGAAAGGTTGATTAGCGAGATGAAAAGGGTGCAGGCCAAAGCTTACCGCTATCCTAAGCCGAAAGTCTTTCTGGCGCAACTGGGCGATTTTGCCAAGAAAAAAAGCTTAGGATTATTTTCCGAGCTGGAGAAGAATGGCATTTTGGTGGCGGAAAGTTTCGGCCGAGGCAGTCTTAAATCGCAGTTGAAAGTAGCGGATAAATTGGGTGTGGAAATTACTTTGATTCTGGGACAGAAGGAAGCGCTGGATCAGACAGTTATCGTGAAAAATATGAAGACCGGCGTGCAGGAAATTGTCAGCGCCGATAAATTAGTCGATTTGATCAAGAAAAAATTGAAAGCTGACAGTGTAATCATATATCACAACGGAGAGGGCAGCGGGAATGGCGAAAGCTCTAATCCGGCCAATAATCAGAACGGTTAAATTAAAAATATCAATTATAGAAGGGAGGGTTTTTATGATCGAAGTCAAAAGAAAAGAAAGAGAGACCAGCGAAAGTTTAATTCGCCGCTTTGGACGCCGGGTCCAGCAGAGCGGGGTTTTAGTGCGTGCCCGCAAAGTGCGCTTCCGCGGCGAAGAGAAAAGTAAGCGGGAAATCCGGGAAGGCGCTATGTATCGGGGTCAAGTCAAAAAAATTGTCGACCGGCTGAAAAAAATGGGCAAGTTCGACGAAGGAACTTTCAAAAACGTCAAAAAGAAATTAATTAAATAGCTACGAATTACGAATTTGTACGAATGTACGAATATTTATTAATTCGTATCGTGTATATTTATAAAGCGAAGCAGTTGCGTAATTAGTAGAGAAAGGAATTTATTTTATGGCTCTGAAACAAAAAATAACCCAAGATTTATTAGCCGCCATGAAAGCGGGCGAGACTTTGAAGCGCGATGTGTTGCGGATGCTCGATGCCATGGTTAAGAATACGGAAATTGAAAAATTAAAAAAAGAAGCAGGCTTAGATGATAGCGAAGTGCAAGAAGTTATTTCTCGCGCGGTCAAACAGCGGAAAGATGCGGCCGCGCAATACACTGCCGGTAACCGGCCGGAATTGGCAGAGAAGGAAAATAAAGAAATCGAAATTCTTATAGCTTATTTACCGCAACAACTTAGCGAAGAAGAAGTACGAAAAGTCGTCGAAGAAATTATCGCCAAAGTTGGCGCAAACTCTAAGGCCGATATTGGGAAAGTCATGGGTCCGGTCATGGGAAAATTGAAAGGCCTGGCGGAGGGGAGCTTGGTCAAGAAGATAGTGGAGGAAAAGTTGCAGTAATTATGGGTTAGGAATTAAAGAGCACCTTGAATTAATAGGGTGCTTTTTTCTTTGCATTTTTAAAATTATTTTGTTATGGTAGAATGCTTTATAAAGGAAGCAAAAAAGCGGTTTCTTTGACAAAAAAATAGTTAAAAATATAAAGGAGGTTCAAGCTATGCGAATTGACACTTATCTCAATCAGGAAAGGGCGCTGGATGCGGTTATGCGGCCGGAAAAAGAAATGATCTGTGTGCGACATGTGTCGAAAGCCGGACAGAGCATTCCTTGGCACTATCATCCGGAAGTGGGTGAAGTAATCATTGTCGGCCAGGGCATCTTCTGGCTGGCGCTGGAAAAACAGCGAGAACTTTTCTGGCTTGAAGCGGAAGACGGCTATAAAGTCACTTTTCTGCCGCGAAGAAAAAGGCACGCGCTAGTACCGATTACGCCGGTGGATTATCTGGTTTTCAAGGCTCGGAAAGACGAAATTATCCATTGCGATGGGCCGAACTTGAAAAACGAACTGAAAAAAATCTTATCCTGGCTGATGCAGAAATATGCCAAAGATTGCTGAAAGGAGGGACGGCTGTGATGGGAAAAAAGAAAAAAGGCCAATTTGCTCTCTACATCGGATTTGAAGGAAATCTAGCGGATGCCAATACCAATGAGATTATCCAACGGATTATGGCCAATGGAATATCCAGTGTTTCCATGGTATTTGTGGTCAAGGAATACAGGGGAGAAGAAATTTCGGTTCTAGAAGTGACGCGAGATTTGGTAGAAAGGTTTTATGCCAAGCAGCATAATTTTAAGCTCAGATTTGTGGTTTATGCTGAAATCAATTATATCCTCCAAGAATTTCGCCTGTTAGAGCAAGTAGTAAAAAATAAGGCTAAACAGGTGTGGTATTTCAACAGCCAAATGAGAAAAAGAGAAAGGAGGGATGGAAAAACATGCTGACAAAACGGTTTTTTCCGGGAATAAACGAGGCGATTGAAAGATTGCGCAAAGAGGGAATGATCGGAGCTGTTACCGAAGAAAGTTTGTCCGCCCGGAAAACTATCCTGAAAGATCCGGAACAATTGGGTAGGTGGCTTATTTTTGGTCCCGGCGTTGGGTATTTGATAATCGAGGTTGCCATGCGGAAATCAAAAGTAAGATTGCTTAAAAGAAGTACAATCGCAGTGCACGTTCCGGCTGGGCGATCTTGCCTGCTTTATCCCGATTTAACTCTCTCATATAGGATTATTTACGCCAGATAAATCTGGCCAACAAGGCTGGGAATTTTCCCGGCCTTTTTTATTCTATTGTAGATTGATTTAAATTGGAACCGACTCTAACAAATTTAATTGGAAAAAGTTTTAGCGTATAGAATATGACATTTCACCTACTGGCATATGCCAGTAGGTGAAATATTCATTATGTTCTTATAATAGAGATGGTATGGCTATAATAATGAAGGTGAATAAAAAGGGCAGGGTTTTTAGATAATGAAAAAGCGGCCGGATTCTATTGAATCTTCCGGCCGCCCAGGTACAGAAGTAATAAAATTGTTTACCGCAGTCCTCCCGGCCGATGGATATCCGGGAGATCCTTGTCTTTTCGGCAATAATCCTTGTCAAAAGTGCAGCTAGTAATAAAAAGGAAAACCGAACAGCAAATTATCGTTGTTGCCAAGGTCCAGGCCAATCTTTTCATAGCTTCCTCTCTTTCTTGAAAAAATAATGGTTAATAAAAAAAGAGCTGTCACGATTCCGCAATTGGGAAATTATAGCAAAAAATTATGAAAAAGCAAATTTATTTTTTTAATTGATTTTCGAGCCTTTTGGCGGTAAAATAAAGGCAGGGAAAAGCTTATGAATATTGTTCAAAAAATTAAAAATTTTGTAAAAAATGAATGCCAAAAATCCGGCAGCAAATATGGCGTTGAGCCTTTTGTTTTTCATTTTACGCCGGTGGCTAGATATGCCGGAAAATTAGCAAATAATCTCGACGGCGACAAAGAAATAGTTTTACTCTCGGCTTGGCTGCACGATATCGGTTCCATAGTTTCTGGTCGAAGCGATCACCATCTGACCAGCGCCAAAATAGCCGAGAAAAAATTGCAAGAATTAAACTATCCCACTGACAAAATAAAGTTGGTTAAGAAATGTATTTTGAATCATCGGGGTTCGCAACGCGGTAAACGCGAAAGTTTGGAGGAGAAAATTTTGGCCGATGCGGATGCTTTGAGTAACTTTGAAACTATCGCTGGCATTTTTAAAGCGGCTTTCGTCTACGAACATTTAGATCAAGGCGCCGCCAAAGAGGCTGTTTTAAAAAAATTGGAAAATAAGTGGAAAAAATTACATTTCGCAAGCTCGAAAAAAATTATTCGTCCTAAATACGCAGCGGCTAAGATATTATTAAAATAAGAAGTAATTTTATGCCAAAACAAATCATTATCATCCACGGCGGGGAGGCTTTTGCCACGCATGAAGAATACCTGGATTATTTGAAAAATCGGGAAGTGACGCGGGAGTATTTTTATCCCCGGAAAAATTGGAAAAATAATTTATCGAAAGAGCTGGGCGCGGACTGGGAAATCTTGATTCCACGGATGCCTTGCCAGGACAATGCCAAATATGCCGAATGGAAAATCTGGTTTGAGAGATTATTTCCATTTGTCGAAGATGGAACTATCCTGCTAGGAGGCTCGCTGGGAGGTATATTTTTAGCGAAGTATTTATCGGAAAATAAATTTCCGAAAAAAGTTAAAGCGCTGTTTTTGGTGGCCGCGCCGCATTCGGATATGGAAGGTTCGGTTAGCTTCGATTTAAAGAAGCCGCTGAAAAATATTGAAGAGCAATGCGATAATATTCACTTATATCAAAACCAGGATGATCCGCTTGTGTCTTTCGCGGAAGCGGAAAAATACCAAAAAGAACTGCCGGAAGCCAAGTTGCACATTTTTAAAGACCGCGGACATTTTCTGCAAGAACATTTTCCGGAAATTGTGGAGGATATAAAAAAAGTGGCCAAGGAATAAATTTTGGAAAAATTTTATGGAAATATTTAAGCTTACTCCAAAAGATTGGAAAAAACTTAAAGATTTGCGATTGGAAGCATTGAGAGAAGATGGTGATGCTTTTGGCAGTTCTTATGCGGAATCTGCTGCGCATAGTGATGATGAATGGAAACAAAAACTAGCCAATCTCAAAAATCCAACTGTCGTTGTTTGCGATGAAGGCCAAGCAATCGGTATGGCTGGCGCCTATCAGGAAAAAGGCGTCAACTTAAAACACATTGCCTATATTTGGGGAGTGTATTTGAGAAAAAGTTATCGCGGGAAAGGTGTCAGCATAAAACTTATGGAAGCATTGCTAGTGGAAATTGCAAAAAATACAGAAATTGAAAAAATAAATCTCAATGTGAACACGGGCCGGCTTTCGGCCGTAAAGCTCTACAAAAAACTGGGATTTAAAATCGCCGGAACATTGCACAAAGAAATGAAATTTAAGGGCAAGTATATTGATGAGCATGTAATGGAAAAATTCTTGCGCTAAGGCAATTCAGGTTAGCGAGTCGAGGACGATCCTCGACTTTTAAATTATGCAACAATACTTGACCAAGGTATTTAATTTTGCTAGTCTGCTTGGAAGTTCATTTACAACCAAAACAAGCTCTACGAGGCTTGTTAGAAATATAAAATTTTTCAAAACGCGACAAATACGGGTGATAATAACTCAAAGAAAACAATACGAACTAAAAAGAAAGAGGAGGTGTGCTTATGGCTTGCCCTAATTGCGAAAAAGTAGAGGATAGTTACAAGGAAGAACCATTTTTTCCGCCTGGAGGATACAAATCGGGAAAGAGCAACACATTTAAATGTCCCGCCTGCGGCCAGCGTTGGTTTTGCTACAACGACTATTATTGCCTCTGGGGAGAGGTCAATGACGATCTGACTTGGAAATTTCTGGTCAGGAATGTGGATGTTCCAATTTCCCTCGGCGGGACGTGTGCGGTTTTGCCCGGCTATGAGAAATACGCCATTGATCCCGTGTACAAAATTTGCGAAGAAGAAGTTTTTTGTCCAACATTGCGATTGAAACCCGCAGAAGGCAAGCTAGAGGCGACGGAAGTTTTTCAATGGTTCGGTGAATACGATCAGGGTAACATTTTCAATTATCAATTTACCTTTCCGATTATGGCGCCTCTGGAAAAATACAGAGAAGGCCTAGCTTCTTTCCGGATCCCGTTCGTGGGTAAGATCAAAAGTTGGCCGAATGAAAATCAGCGAAGTGGTATGGCCAAAACTTTCGATGATCCGAAAATGGAAAAGCATATTGTCTACCTGATTTCTCCGGATTATGCGCGTGACTATGGAAGCGAAAATCTGGCGGCTGTCAGTTTTGTGGCAGGGATTGTGCTGCTTGGCGATCCCAATGTCGGCGTGATAGAACCGCGATATTTCTTTGATCCCGTAATCATTGAAATGGTGAATGATGAGTTCAAAAAAAAGCATGCATGAATTCGTGTCCAATAACGGATCGTTTGTAAACGGTGGTGACCATGTTTCCCACCGTTTTTTGTTTGATTTTTAAGCCTTTTTGGCCTAATATAGAGGTATATTATACACTGTTATAATCTTGAAACAATATGAAAAAGGATATTATCATCTATCAAAATAAATCAGGAGCGATAGAATTTAAAGGAGATTTTAAAAAAGAAACTTTGTGGGCAAGCCAGGCGCAAATAGCCAGTCTTTTTAATGTTGAACGATCCGTTGTTACAAAACATGTTAGGAATATTCTAAAAGATAAGGAATTAGATAAAAATTCAGTATGTGCAAATTTTGCACATACTGCAAGGGATGGAAAAATCTATCAAGTGCAATACTATAATCTGGATGTTATTTTGGCAGTTGGCTATAGAACAAATTCTGTTAGAGCAATTCAATTCCGCCAATGGGCGACCAAAACTTTGCGCCAGCATATCTTGGAAGGCTATACGCTCAACAAAAAACGGTTGGCCAAAAATTATGCCATGTTTTTGCAGGCAGTTGAAGATGTGAAAAAACTTTTGCCAGCTGGCGGGCAAGTGGGAGCAGAGGACGCTTTGGAACTTATGAAAGTGTTCGCTTCGACTTGGCTTTCACTGGAGGCTTATGACAAGGAATCCTTGCCCAAATCAGGTGCCACCAAAAAACAGGTGAGGATAACGGCGGCTAGTTTTTTTGAAGCCTTACTGAAATTCAAGGAAGAATTGATTGCCAAAAAGGTGGCAAGCGAATTATTCGGCAGAGAAAGAGGAAAGAATAGCGCGGCTGGAATCTTGGGCAATGTCTTGCAAGCATTCGGCGGAAAAGATCTTTATCCGACATTGGAAGAAAAAGCGGCGCATCTTTTATATTTTATGGTTAAAAATCATCCTTTCAATGATGGCAATAAAAGAAGCGGGGCCTTTGCCTTTGTGTGGTTTTTACAAAAAGCCAAAATTTTGGATATCCGCCGATTGACTCCGGAAGCTTTGACCGCCTTGACTTTATTGGTGGCGGAAAGTAATCCGAAAGATAAAGATCGTCTGATTGGGCTGATTTTGCTGATTTTAAAAAGATAGCGTTAGGAGTAATATTGGGAGCATGAAGTATTGTCATTCCCGCACCCGCTTTGCGGGTATAAACTCCAGCGGGAATCCAGAAAATTATTTGTTACGTAACTTGTTACGTAACAAGGTAAGTAACAATATGAAAAATAAAGAAATTAGAAAATTAACTAGGATTGGGAAAAGAAGTATCGGCCTAACCTTGCCGATTGAAATGGTGAGGGAATTAGGCTGGCGCGAAAGACAAAGAGTAGTGGTGAAAAAAGCCAATGGCAGTTTAATCATTCGCGACTATCGGAGTAAAAAATAAAGTTATCCACAGCAGGGGATTTTAGGGGTTGACAAATAGTGATATAATATCACTATAAATAATATCAACATAAAAATGAACGCAATAATTAAGAAAAAACAATTAGGACAATTTTTTACCACAAATTCTGATAATATTTTATGTGGTTTTGAAAAATTTATAAAAAACAAGATAGTTGTTGATCCTTTTGTTGGTGCGGGAGACTTAATTCAATGGGCAAAAAATAATAAGGTTGGAAAAATTTTCGGATACGATATTGATAAAAAACACGTGGACAATAGAAAAGTATTTTTAGATGATAGTATTTTATCCCCTAAAAAATATAACTTTGTTTTAACTAATCCGCCATATTTAAATGTGAACAAGGCGGATAAACAAACAAAGGATAAATACTTCCGAAACTCTATTTTTGAAGATTTATATCAATTATCCATAATGTCTATTCTTGATTCTGAAGAAGGAATAATGATTGTTCCGCTTAATTTTCTTTCGGCTGAAAATTCTGAAAAAATAAGAAGAATATTTTTTGAAAAATTTGATATCGTGAGGCTTAATATCTTTACGGAGCAAGTTTTTGATGATACCACATACAATGTTATTTCTTTTTACTATAGAAAAAAGAAAGAATATAGAAGCGAAATAAGTTTTGATGCCTACATTTTTCCAGAAGGAAATAAAATAAAAGTAAAATTATCCGAAGCGTATAGTTGGCAAATCGGTGGTGAATTTGCGGCTAAAATCAATTCGGTAAAAAATGTTTTGGGCGTCTACAGATTAACTGCAGATCATGTTAAAGATGGGCCGATAAAAATTAAATTAGCTTTTAATAACATAAAAAATGTTGAAGACCATCTGGTAGATGAACAGTTTAAAAAAGCTGTAGAAAAAAATATCCTCTTTCTCAGGGCGATAGATAGTAAAAATGGCAAAAAAATTCGGCTAGAAAATATAAGAGACTATAAAGTTTATGGCTTGATTGGCAAAAATTCTTCTAGAAACATGGCTTATTTGCTGTTTAAGACCCCCCTATCTATTAGTGAGCAAAAAAAACTAATTGAGTGTTTTAACAGAGAGCTCCAAGAAGCTAGAGAAAAACATTTGTCCTTATTTTTGACCAACTTCCGCGATAATAACAGAAAAAGAATTTCCTTCGATTTCGTTTATAAGTTTATTAATTATTTATATCTTAATAACTTAAATTATGCCAAAAGACAATCAGCACTATTTTAAAATTTAACAAAACTATAATTAAAAAATTTTTATTTTAATAAAATGAATGAATGGGTTAAAAAAAGCATATTGCTAGCAAATTCTCGGGGATATCTTGATAATTTATCAGATATATATCCTATTAATTTAGAGCTGGAGAGAAATATTAATGAAGAAGAAAAAGAAAAAATAAAAAAAGCATTAATTAGAAAAAAAAGCAAAGAATTGATATTGATATTATTAGATCTTGAAAGATTTCCAATAGATGATCCTTATATTGGTTTTTTAAGAAAAGACAAAGAAGCAATTAATAAAAATCCTAAAACGGTTAAACGTATAGGCGAAAGGTTATTTAAAATGGGATTTGATAATTTGATTATTGGAGCAAGTAGAGCCAAAACACCTTCGCGTCAGATTGGTCAGCTGTTTAGAAAATATCTTCATAAGTTAGGGTATCCCGTTTTACCCAGAGATAAGTTTTTAAAAAATAAAAAAATCGCCATTTTAGACGGTGGAGATGAGGCTTTGATGAAGTTTGCGAAAGAAGAGTTGGGCTATAAAGGTCAAAAAGGCTTGGATCTTGTGTTGAAAATTGACAATAAATTCATAATTGGTGAAGCAAAATTTATTAGTATGAGTGGCGGAACACAGGATAAGAGTTTTAGAGAAGGCATTTCATTTGTTAAACATAAAAGTAAAAAAGCTATTCATATTGCCATACTGGATGGTGTTGTTTGGTTAATTAAAAAAAATAAAAAACCAACACTATATGAAACGACTATTAACTTAAAAAATAATCAGATTGCATTTAGTGCTTTATTGCTAAAAGAGTTTATTAAATCATGTAAGAAAAAATAACGCCTAAAATTTTTAAATTTCAGGAGAGTGGTTAAATGTGTAATTCGGAGAGTGTGTGTATGGTTAAGTATTTAAAATCTAAGCAAATAGGAAATAAGGGAGAAGCATTTTTCGAAAGCTTAATTTCGAAATATGCAATTGCACATAAAATTGACAGTTCGAAAGATGTTGGATTGGATTTTTTGTGTGAATGGGTTTATGGAGAAAAACCAACCCAATTGCTTTTCGGAGTACAGGTCAAAACACGTACAAATAAAAAAATTAAACTTGTAAAAGAAAAAAGCAGGCGAAATTTACTGCCGGAATATAAAAGCGATTTTAAAATAAAGATAGAAACCTTAAATTATTGGAAAGGGTTTAATTTTCCAGTATTTTTGTTTTTAATTAATATTAAAAGCGAAATTCAAGAAGATATAGATTGTTATTATAAAAGATACATTCCTATTTTGCATGGAAAGGAAAAAGAAAAAGATGCTTTATTTTATAAGGTAAATAATAAAAATAATTTTTTAGCATTTATTTATACCCAAAATTTTTGTGGTGGTTTTTGTAGAGATTTGTTTTTTGATCATTTAAGGTGCCAACATAATAAAGGAATGCTTAGCGGGGTAAATCCCAAGGATCTTGGTTTAACTTATTGGAAAGCGGATGTCTTGTATGATGATGTTTTTGATAATTACAAAAAACAAATAAAAGAAACGTTTGATAAATATGATAAATTTAAAAGATTTTTTTTATAACTTCTATCGAAGAATAGATTTGATAATTTTCTCATAAAATTATGTAATTAATCGTTTACTTCAAAATTCAGAGAAAAATAAATTTATGGGAAAAGCGTATAAAAATTTTTGGAGCTTAAATACTGATGAGGCAGTTGTTTCTGGGATATTGAGAAGTGAAACTACTAAAAACATTGAAGTTTTTATGCCACTTAATGCACAAATGAAAGACATCGATTTAATTTTAATGAATATAAACAATAAGAAGTCTTTAACAGTGCAAGTTAAGGGGAGTAGAGCGTTTGAACCAAGAAAAAGCGAGGTAATAAAATACGGCGATGGATCTCCAGGGTGGTTTTTCTTTAAAAAAGATGTAATTTTTAGGAACAATGCGGATTATTTTATTTTTCTAATTTATGTTCTTCAAGAAGACAAAAAGGCTGGCAGAAGAATTATTAGTCCACACATAATAACAATTTCAACAAAAAAACTTAGATTATTGTGCAGAAAATTTAAAAAAGTTGGGAAAGGAAGTATGTATAATTTCTTTTTGTGGGTCAATCCAGTCAAAAAAGAATCATTTGATTTTAAAAATAAACGCTATGATCTAAGTGGATATTTGGATGAAAAAGGATTTGAAAAAATGAATGAGGATTTAAAATAATAAATTTTGTTCAGTAATTAGTTAAGTAACACTTTCTTGTGACAAAACTTTTAAAAAATCACCCGTTTATTATCGAAGCGTTTCGACTGGAAAGGCTGGCGGCACAGGAGGGCGCCAGTGGCAAAGTAATTGCTGGGCGGAAAAAATTGCAAGAAGAATATCCGGAATTTTATGCTGAATTTATTGAAGCAAAACGCAAAAAGGAAACAGCAAGAGAAATGAAAGACAAGGTTATTAAAGAAATCCAAATGCGTGAAAGAGGTGGATTTGAAACCATCAGCTATTTAAAGAATAAGATAGAACAGCTTAAGATTAAGAATCGTAAGAAAAATAAGTAATTAGTTACCCCAGAAGCAGTCCGCGGCGGACGCTACGGGGTAAACTTACCTCGTATGATTATCTCGAAAAAATTTTTATTTATTCTTATCGGGATTTTACTTTTGTTTATCGAGATTGGAATTGGGTTACGCTTGGGGGGAAATAAAAATTGCTGAGGGATAGAAATTATGGATAACGAAAAATAGCGGTAATAAGCCGCTTTTTTTGTAGTCTTGACAGTTTTTCTTAGTGTGGTAATATTATACCACAGGCATAAATATTAAATAAACTTTATGAAAACGCAGGAAAATTTAAAAAAATTCGGAGAACTTTTGTATGAGCTTCGAATCAAAAAAGAAATCACTTTGCGGGAAATGTGCCGAAAAATCAATTATGATCCCAGCAATTGGAGCAAGATTGAAAGGGGAAAAATTGCTCCGCCTTCAGATAAAAAAACACTGGAATTATGGGCTAAAACACTTGGTCTCAAGAAAGATAAAAAAGAATTAGATAATTTTATTTTTCAAGCTAATGTTTCTCAAGGTATAATCCCCTTTGAAATTATGGAAGAAAGAGAATTAGTAGCCGCTCTGCCGGCATTTTTTCGAACGCTGAAAAATAAAAAACCTGACAAAGAAGATATAGACAAAATAATTAGCTTAATCAAAAATGCTTAGGCATTATTTAAGGAGAAATGAACTACAAAAACATAATTGTTCCATTCATTGGAAATTATCAAATAAAGATCAAGGCGGATGAATTCAGGTTAAAATTTTGGGGCAAAGATATTCCTGTGGAAATTGAAGAAATAATAGAAATCAAGCTGAAAATAAAAATAATACCCATACCGAATTTGATGGATCAATGTGGAGTTGATGCACAAATAACTTCGGATTTTTCCGCGATTTATGTCGATCAAAAAAATTATGAAAATGACACGAATCGATTCCGATTTTCTTTAGCGCATGAGTTGGGGCATTATATTTTGCACGAAAAATTTTATAAAGATTTAAAAATTTCAAGTTTTTCCGATATTGCAGACTTTATAAATGAAATTGATGCGGAAGAATATTCACATCTGGAGGTCCAAGCCAATAAATTTGGCAATTATCTTTTATTGCCCAGAGAAGAATTGCTAAAAATGCGCCAGGAAGTATTAAGAGAAGTTAGCAAAAAGCATAGTCTTAAAAATATAGATGAAAAACGCTAAATTCATATTTGGCAGGGCATATTTCTTCCCAATTTTTGGTTTCTTCGGGAGCGGCTGAGATTGCGTTAAACGATTTAAATAATTTTGAAAGGAGGTAAAAAGTGACTAAAAAATATCGGGATGCCAAGGATGGGCAGTATGTTTCAGAAAAATATGCCAAAGAGCATAAGTCAACAACTGTTGCCGAAACAGACAAGAAAAAAAAGAAAAAATAAAGGTCTCGCTAGTATTTAGTACCAAGCAAATAACTCACCTCGAGAATGGCCAAATCTGATATCTGAGAGGTTGTGCCAAAGATTATGCGCGATATATTTTGCTAGCTTTACCCAGAAACCCGGCTCAATGCCGGGTTTTAAAATAGTGGTATAATTAGTATGTAAGTAATTAATTATTTACCTTGTATAATTATCTCGAAAAACTTTATAAGCATTCACCACTAAACCATCCTTAAATACTGCCTGTCCGCCTTTGGAGGGGAGTATACCAGGATAGTTTTGTAGGAAGAATACGAAGAAATGGTGTTAAAATCAAAATCTTAAAAAATATTATGAAAAAAATATACATTTTTATAATCTGTATAATCTTGATTCTGTCGGCTGTTTTTATATTTTCAAAAACAAGGCAGGATAATAATCAAGCGGCAAGAATGGCCGAGAAGGCTAAGATTCTCCAAGAGAAAGCGAACGAGCAAGAACAAGCGCAAAAGCAAAATTTATTGGCGCTAGCTGATGACGCGAGACAGTTTACTCAAAGCGAATTGGAAAAATCCGAAGCGGCGCTGGCGAAGGGCATAAAAATTGAAGATGAACAGAACGATTTTTTTGCCGAGAAAGAAGAGAATCCCAAAGAAAACTACAATAATCCCGAGCCGTATGCTTTACCGTATCTGGATTATAAAATCTTCCAGATGGGAGCCGATCAGGAATATCTCTATATTAAACATCAGATGTATGGCGTCATTCCGGAAAATCAGCCGGCCGTTGATGGTGATAATATCGACGGGTTTGTTTTGAAAGTAGAAGACTTATATTCGGCCGGAAGAGAAAAATACAGCACTTCCTTAATCAATGGAGTTAGTTGGAAATGCACCTCTCATGCCTGCCGAGCAAAAATTTCCCATTATGCTTTTATAGATGAAACTGTGGAGTCCCAAGCTTTGAGAAATGCAGTGCCATTGACGCAGATTGGCATGGTGGGCGGAGGCTCAGGCACGGATTATATCATCAGCGCTTTTCCGCTGTCTGCAGTGGGTTTAAAATATGGGCAAGAGATAATTTTCCGTATTGCCACGGAATCCGGCAGTGAAAAATGGCACCATTCCACGATTGACGAAGTGTTGGGAATCGCAGGTTCGAAATTTGGCAAGCAAGTGCTATATACGGTTGGGAGCAATAAATTTGAGCTGAAAATACCCACCAAAGATGAGATGCAAAATTTCAAGTAGCGGTTATAAATTTTAAAAATATTATTATGCAACAAGATGCAGTGAAAAAGATTGTCAAAGAAAGTTATACGCAAATTGCTAAAGGCAGTGGCTGTTCTTGCTGTGGCGCTAAAGCGGAGCAGGAAAGAATTGCCCAGGAGATTGGTTATTCCAAAGAAGATATTGGAAAATTTTCGGAAGCTAATTTGGGCTTGGGTTGCGGCAATCCAGTCGCGATGGCGGAAATGCGATCAGGCGATACGGTTTTGGACTTAGGTTCTGGCGCCGGTTTCGATTGTTTTTTAGCGATGCGAAAAGTCGGCGAACAAGGAAAAGTCATCGGCGTGGATATGGTGCCGGAAATGGTGGAAAAAGCCAAAGCCAATGCCGAAAAATACAATTACAAAAATGTAGAATTTAAATTAGGCGAGATTGAAAAATTGCCAGTCGAAGATGAATCCGTGGATATTATTATCAGCAATTGCGTGATTAATTTGTCGCCAGACAAGGATCAGGTTTTTGCGGAAGCCTACCGAGTTTTGAAAACTGGCGGGAAAATGTTTGTTTCCGATATCGTATTATTGAAAGAATTGCCAGAAGAAATTAAGAATAATAAAGATTTGTTATCTGGCTGCGTGGCGGGCGCGCTTATGAAAGATATTTATATCGCCAAAATGAAAGTGGCGGGTTTTAACGTAGAAATTTTCTCGGAAAACACGGATATCAGCAAGAAACAATATCAAGGCATGCCGATTGAAAGCCTGAAAGTCAAAGCGGTCAAAGAATAAATTTAATTTTAAATTTCAAGAAAAAAAACAAAGGCGTCGCGCTGTGCAGCGGACGCCTTTTTGGTTTTTGGCCTGGCATGGCGATGCCTAGGCCAATCGAATGTTCCTCTCTAGCCCCAGAGGACTGGAAGTTTTTCCCTTGATTAAACCTTCGCCTATGGCTTCGGGGATGAAACCATATTGGCAAGGGTCGCCTACAAGCTCAACGTTGATGCTTGAACCGATTGGGTGAAAGGCCTTGCTTACGCCGATTGCTTTTTCATTGGCTTCGGGATACTTTCCATCGGGACTTATAGTCTCGATAATTACCTCTCCGTCTCTAAACATTTTTGTCATTAATCTGGCCCAAATTGCAATGTTCATTTTAAACTCCTTTCTCAAGCATATCTTGGGTAAACAATTTCAAGGTCAAAGAGATTTATCTGGAACTTTTTTGTTTTTTTTCTCCAGATTTTCTATTAGCCGCTCCAGCAGGATCATCTTGGCGGTATTTTTTTTCATATCGTCGATCATGTTCTTTAAGCTTTTGATATCCTCTTGAGTAGCCGCCCTTTTGTAAGGGGACATAATTTCTATGGCTAGGGACGATTCGGCGGCCTCAGTCAGCTTGGAAGCTTGATTAAGATAATCGACAGCGGTTAAATATTTTTGCTGTTCACAACATTGGCTTGCTACGTTAGCAAGGATTCGAACTCGGGATAAATAAGCCAGACTTTTGGATAAATTTTCGAGCCGAAACTTATCCTGAGCCGATAGATTGGTTGGGAAAGAGCCTAACACCGCGACTATGATTAAACAAAAAACCAGTCCTTTTTTCATCGCTTCCTCCTTGAGTAATTGAATTAGGGGGTATATTTCTTAATAAAAAAAGCCGCTTTGTTAACTTACTTTTATAGCGCATTTTTCCAAAAAAGTCAAGAGAAAAATCAAGAACTATTCTTATTAAATTTTTTAGGCAGTTGATTTTTCAGAGGTTTTATATTAGAATAGGGTACTACAAAATAAGGCCGGAGTCCTTTGAAAGGCAAACTTTTTTCCCAGAAAGGAGGGAATGACCATGAAGAAAGTAGTAATAGTGGTTTTGGCGGTGGTGCTGGCTGTGTTCCTGATCTGCTTTTTTTCCAGCGTAGCTTCGGCTGGCGGCCATCGCGGCGGCGGCGGAGGTTATCACAGCGGTAGCCATTATGGCGGCCATACGGGTGGCCATTATCGCGGCGGCGGTCATCACGGCGGTTTTCCCTGGGGCGGGCTAATATTCGGCGGCGTGGTTACGGGGGCAATTTGGACTCCTGTTATTGTCTATCCACAATGCTGGGAGGATATCCGCTATGTCCCGGTCTATAATCAATGGGGAGAATACCTCGGAACGGCTCCCCAGAGAGTATCCATTTGCCGGTAAAGGTCGGATTATTTTGTGCCAGACGGCAGGCTTTGTCTCATCGAGCTTGCCGTTTTCTTTTTTCTTTTTCGTGTTATATAATAAAGGTGTCAGATAAATCAGAAAATTTTAAAAACTAAACAAAGAAGGGAGGTGGAATTATGAAAAAATACGCGATTATATTGGGAATTTTTGTTTTCTCTTTCGCATTGGTTAGCGTAGCATTTGCTGCCGGTGGTTTTAATGAATTCGGCTATAATTATGATGCCAGAATTTTTAATGGTACAGGTGAAAGCTGGTCTCTGGCGAAAGGTTTGCCTGCTAATTATCTTGGAATTTATGCCAAGGATAAATTGGTCATGAAATGGAATGCCGAATGGGACAGGGGCAATGCCGAAGGCTGGTCCAATCCGCCTTATGCCGCTTGGGAAAATAATGAATGGAACGGAAAAGTAAAAGGTGGTTCCGGAGAAATTTGGCATTATAAAATTGCTTGGGATGCGGGATGTGCAAAAGATGGGAAGCCATCAACGCAAGCCGTGAAAGGAACTCCATATTGTTTGTGGGGGCCATTCTCTATGCTTATGAGTCAGGGGACAGTCGGGAACGAACATATTTGGGATGTTCTTTTGAAACCAGCTGGCTACGGAGCATATTAAATTATTACTGAATTTATAAAAAACAGTCCCAATCCGCCAGCCGGCGGAGGGACTGTTTTTGTTTTAGTGGTATAATAGAAATGAGCTAAAGAATGCCTGTTTTATGCAACTTAATCTCGAAATTAATAACCAAGCTAAGAGTCCGGTCAGGAAGGCTTTTTTTGCGGCGGTCTGGAAAATAATATTTTCCGATAAAATCTTGGCTTTGCCGGCCAAAAAATTTACTTTAAGCTTGGCCCTAGTTTCTCGGGCGGAAATAAGAAGAATTAACCGGATTTGGCGGAAAAAGGACGCGGTGACGGATGTTTTGTCTTTCGCGGAATTTAAAAATTTTGAGGAAATAAAGAAAAGCCGAGAAAAAGAGGTGTTTTTAGGCGAGATAATTTTATGCTATGATGATATTAAGGCTTATGCCTCAAAAAACGGCTTAAAAACCCAAACTGAACTGGTTAAAGTTTTTTTGCACGGAATTTTACATCTTTTAGGTTTTAAACATGGTCTGAAAATGTTCGCGCTGCAAAGTAAATTATTAACTAAATTTAAATGGAACGCTTAGAACAATTTACCAAAAGCCTGCAATATGCCATGCGCGGTTTGGGCTATGTCATCCGGCATGAAAAAAATTTCCAAAACGAGTTAGTCACGGCTATTTTGGTGGTGATTGCCATGGTTTATTTCAATCTGGCCAAATGGGAAACCGTGCTGCTCTTTCTGGTCATCATGGTGACCTTGATCATGGAACTCCTGAATACCGTCATGGAAAGGGTGGTGGATATGCTCAAGCCCAGCGTCCATCCGTATGCCAAGCTGATCAAGGACCTGATGGCGGCGGCCGTGCTCGTAACTTCGATTTTGGCGATTGTGATCGGCGTCATCATTTTTTATCCCCATTTAAAAGCCGCTTTTTGATTTTTGCCTTTTTTTGCTGTATGATAAAAGAGTTAAAATTTAAATAAAAAATAATAATTTTCACCCATGTCGCGAAACGACATTATTGTTGGTGTGGATGTCGGATCGTCCAATGTCCGGACGGTCGTGGCTCAAATTTTTCCCGAGGAAGAGATGCCTCGGATTATTGGCGTGGGCATCGCCGAATCAGCCGGCATCCGTAAAGGCATAATCGTCGATCTGGAAGAAGCGCTGAATTCCGTCCGGGAATCCAAGGAAAAAGCGGAAATGAATTGCGGGTTGAAAATAGACCACGCGATTGTCAGCCTCGGCGGCAGCCAGATCACTTCACAGAATTCCAAAGGCGTGGTGGCCATCGGCCGGGCCGACGGGGAAGTGACCGAAGATGATGTGGCCCGGGTCATCAACGCGGCCCAAGCGATTTCGGTCCCGCCCAACAAAGAAATCATCCACGTGATTGCCCGCAATTATTCTCTGGACGACCAAAAAAATATTAAAGATCCGCTCGGCATGAACGGTGTGCGTCTGGAATCCGATACGTTGATTATTGAAGGCACGACGCCCTATATCCGCAATTTAGCCAAATGTTTCGAACAAGCCGATATTGAAATGGATGATTTTGTGCTCGCCCCACTCGCGGCGGCTAAGGCTATCCTTTCCAAGAGGCAGAAAGAATTGGGAGTGATTTTGATCGACATTGGCGGCGGCACGACTTCGGTCGCGGTTTTTGAAGAAAATGACTTGCTGCACACGGCGATCTTGCCAATCGGCGGTAATAATATTACCAACGATATCGCGATTGGCCTGCGAACTTCCATTGAAGTGGCAGAAAGAGTGAAGTTGGAATATGGCAGCGCGCTGCCGGGCGAAGTCAGCAAAAAAGAAGATGTCAATCTGGCGGAAATCGATACCAATGAAGAAGGTTTGGTTTCCCGCCATCACGTGGCGGAAATAATTGAAGCGCGGCTGGAAGAAATATTCTCCATGGTCAATAAGGAATTGAAAATAATCGGACGCGATAAATTGCTGCCGGCCGGCATCATTTTGACCGGCGGCACGGCAAAAATTTCCGGATCGGTCGATTTGGCGAAAAATATTTTGGCGCTGCCGGCACAGACCGGTTTTCCGCTGCCCATGGGCGGACTAGTGGACAAGATTGACGATCCGGCTTTTGCCACTGTGGCTGGTTTAATCCTTTGGGGTTTGGAAAATTCGACGATGAATAGAGGGACAGGCGCCGGCAACCGGCTGGCGAACAACATCTCCACCGGCATCGGCAGTTCAGTAAAAAGCCTGAAAGACTGGCTGGGCAAATTTTTGCCTTAAGGAAGGCATTTTAAGATAAAAATCAAACAGAAATAAAAACAAAAATAAATCCCGCACCTTTTTGCAAAATGCTGAATTTTGCAGGAATAACTTATCCCCAGCAGTTGTTTTTTGGGAAGTAAATTACGGGATTTTTGAAGGTGCGAGATAAATTTGACACATTGCAATAAGATGTGCTAAGTTTATTTACTAAAGAAAAAAGTTTGGGAAGGAGGATTTTGGGACGGTTTATCTTAAATTTTATACTTTATTAATCTGAAAAAAATCAGATTATCACAAAAAATATGGCAGAAATAAAACCCCCCGTAGAAACTTTTGCAAGGATTAAAGTCGTCGGGGTCGGCGGTTCAGGAGGCCACGGCATCAGCCGGATGATCGAGACAAAGTTGAAAGGCGTCGAATTTGTCGCCATTAATACTGACGCGCAAGATTTGCACCAGAACCGGGCGCAAGAAAAAGTGCATATCGGTAAGAACCTGACCAAAGGGTTGGGTGCGGGCATGAATCCGGATATCGGGCGCCAGGCGGCTGAAGAAAATCGGGAGGAGATCCAGGAAGTTTTGAAAGGGGCGGATATGGTTTTTGTCACTTGCGGATTAGGCGGAGGCACGGGTACCGGCGCTGCACCGATCGTGGCGGAAACTGCCAAGGAATTGGGCGCCCTGACAGTCGCGGTCGTGACCAAGCCGTTTGCTTTTGAAGGCGCGCAGCGGAGGGCCATCGCCGATGAAGGCTTGGAGAATTTAAAAGAAAGAGTGGACACTTTAATTACGATTCCTAACGACAAACTTTTACAAATTATCGATAAAAAAACTACGCTCATTAATTCCTTCAAGATTGTGGATGATGTTTTGCGCCAAGGCGTCCAGGGCATTTCCGATTTGATCACCAAGCCGGGGATCGTCAATGTGGATTTTGCCGACGTGAAAGCTATTATGGCCAATAGCGGTTCCGCTTTGATGGGTATCGGTCTAGGTTCGGGAGAAAATCGCGCGGCCGAAGCGGCCCGGGCGGCCATCAACAGCCCACTTTTGGAATTATCCATTGACGGAGCCAAAGGCGTGCTTTTTAATGTCAGCGGTTGCAGCGACCTGACGATGCTGGAAATCAACGAAGCCGCCAATATTATTACCGAGTCCATTGATCCGAACGCCAAAGTTATTTTTGGAGCCGTAATTGATGATTCCATCCGGAAAGGCGAGATCCAAATCACGGTAGTTGCTACTGGTTTTGATGCGGAAAAAGTCCGAGAAACGCCGATTGAAAAATTGTCGCGCCTGACGCGGGAAGATTTCCACAAAAAAGATGAAGAAAGAAAAGAAAATCCCAGAATAACTTTTCCAGCGAAAAAAGTCGAGACCAAGATGATTGTGGAAGAAAAAGTTCCGTCTAGAACTACCGCCTTTGTCCGGGAAGAAAAGAATTTGGAAGAAGACGATGAGTTGGAAATACCGGCGTTTATTCGGAGGAAGATGGGGAAGTAAATCATAGAGCATAAAACATAGAGCATATAACAAGTTTTTTTAAAACAATCTCGAGTAATCGGGATTGTTTTTTGTTCAATCTTTGATATTGACAAAAAGCAGGCGGATGTTATTCTATATTATTGTTGTTTATGGATAGTTCCTAAAATAATTCAGTTTAATCTAACTGTAAAAACGAAAGGGAGGTGTTTTATGGGAAGAAAAGTAATCGGCTATTTTAGTACCAATCGTCTTTTGTCGGGAGGATTTATTAGCGAAGTGTCTTTTCAAAAAGCGTTGATTATGGGTCAAGCGCCGGATGGCGGACTTTTTATGCCAAATTTCATCCCGCAAGTATCGACCATGGAGCTTGAACAGATGATGAGAGTGGACTATTGGGTTATAGCAAACATGATCTTAAGAAAATTCTTTGCTCCAGAAGAAATTGGTTTTGAGGAACTTCTGGAAGTTTCCAGGGCGTCATATAATTTTTCTGTACCCATAGAACATGTCACTGATCGCCAATATGTCATGCGCCTTGATCGGGGACCAACCGCTTCTTTTAAAGATTTTGCTGCTCGGGCTATGGCACGACTCATGAGCCATTTTCGAGATCAGAACCAACGCCTGCATGTTCTGGTTGCCACTTCTGGCGATACAGGTAGCGCAGTGGGCGAAGCTTTTAAAGGAGTGGAAGGAATTGATGTGACGATCCTTTATCCTTTAGCGGAAGTGAGCGGTCGACAGAAAAAACAGCTGGATACTATTGGTGGCAATGTCCAAACTATTGCTATCGAAGATGGCAAATTTGACGATTGCCAGGATCTGGTTAAGCAAGCTTTTTCTGATTCAGATTTGACTGGCTTAAATCTGACCTCGGCCAATTCTATTAATATTGGCCGAATTCTACCGCAAATCATTTACTATTTTTATGCCTATACGAAACTGGCAAATGGCAAAGAACCGATCTTTTTTTCAGTTCCTTCGGGGAATTTTGGCAACATGTTGGGCTGTGAATATGCCCGACGCATGGGCTTACCCATAGTGAAGTTGATTATTGCGACCAATGAAAATGACGAATTTCCTCGATTTGTGGAAGCGGGCGAGTATAAAAAAATTTCCCCTTCTCGCGCTTGCTTGTCTAATGCTATGAATGTTGGACATCCAAGCAATCTGGCTCGACTGTTTGAACTGTATCAAGGGACGGTCGATAAAAATGGAAAAGTTTACAGATATCCCCGCCTGGATCTAATGCGAGAAGGAATCTTTGCAGTTAGCATCAGCGACTGGCAAACTCGCCAAGCGATAAAAAGGGCCTCTAAGTGCTATGGTGTTATTCTTGAACCGCACGGTGCGGTTGGCTGGGAAGGATTAGGAATTTTTCTAGCTAGATATCCGGAAGCTAGAAAGTATTTTCAGGTTTTTCTGGAAACTGCTCATCCGGCCAAGTTTCCAGAAGTTATTAAGGAGGAGCTGGGAGTTGAACCAGAACTGCCATTCAGCATGAAAAACGTAGATCAAAGAACTGGTTCACCGCTTATCATGCAAAATGATTACTCAGCTTTGAAAAAATATTTGTTGAGACATTAACAGGTGTCTTTACACAAAAAAACGGAGCGCTCCGCCAAAAAAACGGAGCGCTTTTTTACTGTCATGATTGAAAGTTATCCACAGGCAGCATGATTGACAGAGTATAGCGTAGTGATAGAATATCACTGTAAACATTAATTTATATCATCATGCCCAGTAGTGAAGCTTCGACTGAGTTCCGAAGGAACTCAAAAACTGGGTAATAAAAATTTAATTAATAATTTAAAAAGAAGTTCGATTGCTTAGTTGATTACTAAGATGTCGAAGTTCTACTACTGGGTATGCTAACAGCCAAACAAAACACTATCTTAGGAACCATCCGGGAAATTATTGAAAAGCGGGGAGAAAACCCGACCGCCTATAAGGTTCATAAATATTTGACGGAAGAGGGCGTAAAAATGGGCAGCCTCAAGGGGACGGTGCAAGTAGTGGAAGCGCTGGAGAAAAAAGACATTTTAAAAAGAGACAAAGATAAAAAAATATTTTTGGTGGAAAATGACAATTATTCCGATTTGAAGAATATTTTTACCATTCCCATGTATGGTTTGGCTTCCTGCGGCGAAGCTTTAGCTTATGCCGATGACAACAATGTGGACGGTTATCTGCAAATTTCCGAAAGCCTGTTCCGCAAAAGCGATCCGGCGCGGTTGTTTGCGGTCAAATCCTTAGGCGATTCCATGGACAAAGAGGAGATTAACGACGGCGACTATGTGGTTTTTGAAAAATGCGAACCGAGCCAGGATTTTAATGATAAAATCGTGGTGGCAATCATTAATGGGATGGCGACGATCAAAAAATATAAAAAACTCAAGCACGGAATTATTGGACTTTTCCCCAATTCGACCAATTCGATCCATCAGCCTATATATCTGGACGAATCGGACAATATTTTGGTTGCCGGAATTTTCCGCAAAGTTTTACCGGTAGAATTTGTGAGCCTGTAATTTTAAAATTAGAATTGTAATTTTTTTATGTATGTCTTAGATAAAAGTGCTCACATAGTTCTTGAAAAAATTTTAACAAAAAATATTTTTAGCATAGAGGAAAAGGATAAAATATCCACTTTTTTGAATAAAAATGTTTTTACTGAGACTTCAAAGGGTATTTTTTTTGAGCTTGTGGATAGCTATTTTGCGAGTTATACTTCAGTTGGAACCAAAACAGAGAATACCGGAATTCCTTTGTTTGAATCAAAACCGAATTTAAGTTTTCGTTACAAGGTAGAAAAAATTGATAACTGTAAAGACTTATTTCTTCAAAGCGGAAGAGTTGGTTCTAATGATATTACCCTTATAGTTAAATGTATAAAAGATGGAAATGGTAATGTTGTCGTAACTCAGGATAATCCAATGATGAAATTATGTAATTCTCTGGGAGTTGAAGCAATAAATTTTGATAAGTTTGTAGAAGTCATTGATTTAAAAAAAACCTTAATATTTAAAGTAATAAATTTAATAAAAAACTATGAATCAACAAAGCCAACCAACTCAAATCCAAATTAAAGCTACGGATGAAAAGTTAAGAGGGGAATATTCCAATATGATGCAGATTCTGCACACTAAAGAAGAATTCGTGCTGGATTTCTTGAATATTTTTCCGCCCACCGGCACTCTCAACGCCCGGGTCATTCTTTCGCCGGGGCATCTCAAAAGAATGCAGAAAGCCATCGAAGAAAACTTAAAAAAATATGAGGAACAATTTGGTAAAATTGAAGAATCGGAAGCACCTAAAAACGGAATAGGATTTCAATCTTAATTATAAATGTAAAAAAAGCACTCATGGTTCAAAATAAAAAAATCCTAACTTCAATAAAAGAAAAACCTTTTTTCCAAAAGGATAATTTTGTTTTGTATAAAGAAGATTGCTTGAAAATACTGGAGCAATTACCCGAAAATTCAATAGATATGATTTTTGCCGATCCGCCTTATCATCTTTCTAACGGTGGTTTTACAGTTCATGCTGGAAAAATGGTAAGCGTGAATAAAGGAGATTGGGATGTAAGTAATGGCGTTGAGGCTGATTTTGAATTTCATCTAAAATGGATCAAAGCTTGTAAAAGAGTTTTAAAAGAAAATGGAGCAATTTGGATTAGTGGAACATATCATTCAATCTATAAATGTGGCTATGCTTTACAGAGAGCCAGATATAAAATATTGAATGACATAGCTTGGTTTAAACCGAATGCCTCGCCAAATTTAAGTTGCCGTTATTTTACAGCTAGCCATGAAACTTTAATCTGGGCGAGAAAAGAAGAAAAAGCAAAGCATAAATTTAATTATGCTTTAATGAAAAATGGAAGTTGGCCTGAAGATTTCCTAAAAAAACCAGGATTGCAAATGAGAAGTGTTTGGGCAATGGGAACACCAAAAACAGCTGAAAAAATTTTTGGAAAACACCCAACCCAAAAACCTTTGGATTTGTTAAGGAGAATTGTTTTGGCTAGTACCGATAAAAACGATGTTATTCTTGACCCTTTTGCTGGAAGTTCAACAACTGGAATTGCGGCGATTATGAACGGTAGAAAATTTATTGGAATTGATATGGAAAAGAAATATTTAGATTTATCAGTTAAAAGATTTAAGCAATTAAAAAAATGAAAATAATAACAAGAGCAACGGCTATAAAGAATTTGAAAAAACATCTTGGAAAAGATTTGAGAAAACTTGCCTTGCAACACAAGATAACGACTTATGAGACTGGAAAACAAAACAAGGGTTGGAAGGGATTGGTTTTGGAAAGATTAGCGGGATTAGAAACCAATGTTTCCAAAGCGCCGAATGGTCTTTCATATGAGCTAAAATCGGTTAGTTTTCATGAAGTTAAAAACAAACTAGTTCCAAAAGAAACAATGGCAATTACAATGATAAATCCTAAAGAACTAAAGGAACACTCTTTTTTTGAAAGTCATTGTTGGGCAAAACTAAAATCGATGGTTTTTTGTGCGGTAATGTGGCATGGTAAGAATTCAGATAGCGGGGAATTAATAAAAGTTGCCAGCTTAGATTTTGCCGAGGACGATGAATTAATTAAAGAAATTAAGGCCGATTATGATTTTATTAGAGAAAAATTAATCAAGAAGGGTTTTAAAAGTTTAACGGGTAAAGACGGAAAATGGATACAGGCCAGAACTAAGGGATCCGGCCATGGCTCAACCAGTCGAGCTTTTTACGCAAGAACTTCTTTGGTGAAAAAGATTTTTGAAATAGCATCATAAAATTTATAATATTTTAAGTTAAAATTTTTTTATGCAAACAATACTTTTAATAATTTTGATTTTGGGAATTGGGACAGTAATCTTTTTACTTTTGACTAAAAAAGATTCTAACAAGGATGAACGGATGACGATTCTCATGGAAAAAATTTCTAACTTGAGCGGCCAGAATGAACGGCTGCGGGAAGTGATGGACAGTAAACTCAAAGAAACTCATCAGGCCAATCAAAGCCAGCTATTTAATGTCAATCGGACCATCCAGAGCATCAGTAGCCAATCGTCCAAATTAATTTCCGATATTACGGAAAAACTGACCAAATTGGATGATACTAACAAACAAGTCATCAACTTTTCCGCACAGCTGCAGAATTTGCAAGATATCTTGAAAAATCCGAAGCAGCGGGGCATCTTGGGTGAATATTTTCTCGAAGAAACTTTGAAAAATGTGTTGCCGCCGGGTTCCTATAAGATGCAGTATGAATTTAAAGATGGTTCCATCGTGGATGCGGTGGTTTTTGTCAAAGAAAAAGTCATTCCCATTGATTCCAAATTTTCACTGGAAAATTACGAGCGGATCCTGAATACTGCGGCGGGCAGCGAACGGGAAGATTTGGAAAAAAGTTTTAAACAGGATTTAAAGAATCGCATCGACGAAACTTCCAAATATATCAAGCCGGAAGAAAAAACGATGGATTTTGCTTTTATGTTCATCCCTTCCGAAGCGATTTATTATGATTTGTTGGTCAATAAAGTCGGAACGGTAAAAATCGATACGCGGAGCATGATTGAATACGCTTTCCGGGACAAACACGTGATCATTGTTTCGCCCACCTCGTTCCTAGCTTATTTGCAGACGGTGCTACAGGGCTTGCGGGCGATGGAGATCGAAGAAAATGCCAAAGAAGTCATTGCGAATGTGGAAAAATTGAAAAAGCACGCTTTAAATTTCGACAGTTTTATGAAAAAAATTGGTGATAATCTGCAGACAACTTTTAATAGTTATAATAATGCTTACAAGGAATTGGGAAAACTGGATAGGGACATGGCGAAAATTACGCAAAGCGAAAAAGTTATCGAACCAGAACTTTTAGACAAACCGAATTTGGGGGAAGAGTAGTTTTAAAAACAGAACCTTACGCTGTGCCCTGTGCCTCGCACTAACTTTGCACCTTAATATAATAATTTAAAATCAGTAGGTGTTGTTTTTAAGGTAAGCTAAAAAAATAAATGGAGTACTCTTTGTTTCGCGCCTTTGGCGCAGTGCAAAGTTAGTGCGAGGTGTGGATAACCCCGAATTTTGGCTTAAAATCTGCCCCTTGGCAGGTTTTTCAATTGTGCTATAATTGTATCAATATATACTATATATAGTATATAAGTCCGTAAAGTCTTTAAAGTCGAAAATCTATAAAGTAAAAAATAAATAAGCTTTATGAACTTTATAAATTTGATAGACTTTTAACTTAATTTTATGAACTGTCCATTTTGTAATAATACAGAAACTAAAGTCGTAGATTCGCGGGAAACCAATGAAGGTAAGATTACCCGCCGGCGGAGAGAATGCGAGAAATGTAATGCGCGTTTTTCTACCTATGAAGAGGTGGAACTTTTGCGCCTTACGATTGTAAAAAAGAATGGAGAAAAAGTTGATTATGATAAAAGCAAAATTGAAAATGGCATCCGTCGAGCTCTGGTAAAAAGACCGGTATCTGAAGAAAAAATAATTAAATTGATGGGCGATATCGAATATGAAATCAGCGCCCTGGAAAAACTCGAAGTGTCCACTCGGGAAATAGGCAAAATTGTTCTTAAGAAACTTAAAGAATTAGATGAAGTGGCTTATGTGCGTTTTGCCAGCGTCTATAAGTCTTTCGGGAGTATTGAGAGTTTTAAAAAGGAATTGGACTTACTAGATAAAGAATGATCAGAATTTTTACTAATTTTTTATAAATTTAGCCAAGCCGGTATCTGAAGGAACATTTGAGTCCGGGCGTGTTTAATGAGCGGCCGATAAAGAAAATGAGCAATAAATAATTTTAAATAATGAGTTTGTGCGGGGCAAATTCCAGAGACAATTATGGCGCGAAACAAAAAGAAAAAGAAAGTGAAAATAAAAAATCAAGTCAAGAAAGTCGTAAAAAGGAACGGAGATATAGTGACTTTCAATCCTAGAAAAATTACCAAAGCGGTTGGCAAAGCTTTGGCAGCAACCGGAGAAGGCAACCACAAGGATGCCCAAAGAGTCGGTGAAAAAGTTGTCCAATTGCTCAATAAAAATTACAAAAAAGGTTCTATCCCAAAAATTGAAGAAATCCAGGATTTGGTGGAAAGGGTTTTGATGGTTTTGGATTTTGAAGAAACAGCTAAAGCCTATATCCTTTATCGTGAACAACATCGAAAAATTCGGGAAACTGAAGAGTCTTTAAAAGAGGCGGTAAGTTTGGTGGATAAATACATCCAGGAAATTGACTGGAAGGTCAAAGAAAATGCCAATATGGCGTATTCCTTGCAGGGGCTCAATAATTACGTTTCTTCTATTGTCAGTTCCAATTATTGGATGAATCGAGTTTATTCCAAAGATATCCGCGAAGCGCACGAAAGTGGTGATTTCCATATCCATGATTTGCAGTTAGTGGCGGCTTATTGCTGCGGCTGGGATTTACAAGATTTGTTGCGCCGAGGATTTACCGGAGTAGCCGGCAAAGTAGCGTGTAAGCCAGCCAAGCATTTTGGTTCGGCATTAGGACAGATGGTTAATTTTATTTATACTCTCCAGGGTGAAGTTGCTGGAGCGCAAGCTTTTTCCAATTTCGATACACTTTTAGCGCCGTTCATCCGTTCGGACAAATTGCCTTATGAAAAAGTAAAACAAGAAATTCAATCATTTGTTTTTAATATGAATGTTGCGACGCGGGTGGGTTTTCAAACGCCATTTTCCAATATTACTTTAGACATTACGCCTCCCAAAAATTTAGCCAGCGAAGCGGTAATTGTTGGCGGCGTACCCCAAAAAGAAACTTACAAAGATTTTCAGGAAGAGATGAATATGATCAACCGGGCATTTGCGGAAGTAATGACGGCTGGAGATGCCAATGGACGGATTTTTACTTTTCCCATCCCAACTTATAATATCGGGAAAAATTTTGATTGGGACGATAAGCGCTTTGATCCGATTTGGGAAATGACGGCTAAATACGGCATTCCTTACTTCGCTAATTTTGTCAATTCCGATATGGATCCAGATGATGCTAGATCTATGTGCTGCCGGCTACGATTAGATAATCGTGAACTGCACAAAAGAGGCGGAGGACTTTTTGGTGCTAATCCGCTGACCGGTTCAGTTGGAGTGGTAACAATCAATATGCCGCGACTCGGATATCTCTCAAAAAATAAGAAAGAATTTTTTCAGCGGCTGGATATTTTAATGGATCTGGCTAAGGAAAGCTTGGAAACTAAAAGAAAATTAGTGGAAAATTTAACGGAAAAAGGTTTGTATCCTTATACAAAATTTTATTTAGGCGCTATCAAAATACGCCGCGGACATTATTGGGGCAATCACTTTTCCACTATTGGGCTGATTGGCATGAACGAAGCGCTGCTGAATTTATTAGGAACAGACATTACTACCAAGGCTGGACAAAAAATAGCCAAAGAAATTTTGGAACATATGCGCGACAGGATTATTAGTTATCAGAAAGAAACTGGCAATCTATTCAATCTGGAAGCCACGCCGGCTGAAGGCACTTCCTATCGTTTAGCGAAAATAGATAAAGAAAGATATCCGCAAATAATTTTTGCCAACGACAAAATTGTTAAGCAGGAAGGCGGCGAGCCTTACTACACCAATTCTTCTCAATTGCCTGTTGGCCATACGGAAGATATTTTTGAAGCGTTGGAACTCCAAGATAATTTGCAGACGAAATATACCGGTGGGACAGTGCTGCATGGCTTTTTAGGCGAAAGAATCATGGACACTGAAACTACTAAGAAACTGGTCCGGAAAATTGCGGAAAATTACGCCTTGCCGTATTTTACCCTCACGCCGACTTTCAGTGTTTGCCCGGTGCATGGCTATCTTTCCGGCGAACATTACACCTGTCCCAAGTGCGTAGTAGAACAGAAAACCGAAGTTTATTCCCGCGTGGTGGGCTATATCCGCCCGGTGGAGCAATGGAACAAGGGGAAAAGAGCCGAATATAATGACCGCAAAGAATTCGCAGTAGCGGAAGAAGCCAACTGCTAAAGCAGTTAAATAAAAAGATAGCGGGGCGACTCTGCCATTCTGGCGGTGCCGTCCCGAATTATTTTAAATTATGATTTTGGGAGGATTTCAAAGATTGACCTTGATTGATTATCCGGGGAAATTAGCCGCGACGGTTTTTACGGTGGGTTGCAGTTTTCGCTGCCCCTTTTGCCATAATCCTGGGCTAGTTCTTAATTCCCAGTTTACAGCTCACAACGTTTTGGAAAAGGAATTTTTAGATTTTCTCAAAAAACGCCAGGGGAAACTTGAAGGAGTCTGTATCACTGGCGGGGAACCGACTATTCAGCCGGATCTAGTAAATTTTATCCAAAAAATAAAAAGATTGGGATTTTTGGTGAAATTGGATACCAATGGCACGCGGCCGGATGTGCTGAAAAAACTTTTAGACTTAAAATTGCTGGATTTTGTCGCGATGGATATTAAGAATCAGTTGAAAAAATATGACCAAACCACCGGCGTGAAGGGCGACAAAGAACGGATAAAATTAAGTGTAGATCTGATTAGAAATTCCCGTGTACCTTATGAATTTCGTACCACAGTGGTGCCGGGAATTCATATGGAAAAAGATTTTTTGGCCATCGCCGAATGGATTAGTGGAACGCGGAACTATTATTTGCAGGAATATCGGGAATTGAAGATTTTGGACCCTAAACTCAAGAAAAAAACCAAAGGAAAAAAGATTGATTTAGAAAAAATAAAAACCAAAATTGAAAAATATTTTGGCCAAGTAGGTATTAGAAAATAAATTTTTTATGAGAATTTACGTCAAAGTGTCTCCGCGGTCGAGCCGGAACGAGGTGCAGAAAATTTCCGAAGGAGAATATAAAGTTAAAATCACGGCGCCGCCGGTTGACAACCAGGCGAATGAAATGCTAATATGATTATTAGCGGAGTATTTTAAGATTCCTAAAGGTTCCTTATCAATCATTGGCGGCAGAACCGCCAGAACAAAAATGATCGAAATCCTATAAGGAGGAGGTGCTAAAATGTATATTTTGTTAGAACTAGGCAATGGAATTGCGACTGAATTGTGTGGAGACAAAAACCCAGTTGAATTTCTAAAGAAGAATCTTTCCATTTATGCATTTGATGAAAAAATGCGCACAGTGCTGCTCGCAGTTGGAAAATGTGAAATTCCAACGCCAGCAGGGCACTGCTACGTCGCCCGGGTTATGGAATTAGGCAATTATGTCCATATCTATTATACTGCCAAAAAAAATCTACAGAACAGCGGGCAACAAGGCAGTAGCCACTATGTGGCATATCTCTATGGTAAAGGAATTACGCCTAGGGCGGTGGAAAATTCCATAAGACAACAAGTTCTAGCATCCTTTGCGAAAGAACTCAAAACCTTAGCAAATGCACTGGAAGTTTCAATTTAGCATTCGAAAGATCAAAGAACAATATGAAGGGTTGGCGATATATCGTCAACCCTTTCTTTTTATCTGTTATAATAAATGCGTGAGTAAATCGCGCATTTTTTTATTTCTGTCCTTAGGTTTTATCGGCGGGGTGTTTTGGCGTTCGTTTGGAAATCTGGATTCTTTTTGGCAATATAGTTTAGCGGTTCTGGCTATAATTATTCTGGTGATTTTTTGGAAAAATCCCAAGGCGACGGTGGTCGCTTTTTTTATAGGTTTTTTTATTTTGGGAGTCTGGCTCACGGAAAATAAATTAAAAAAGCTCGAAAATTTAAATTTAGCCGGGACGGAATTTAGTGGCTGGGCAATTATAATCCGAGAGCCGGAAATTAAGGATCAATATCAAAATTTAACAGTAAGAACGCCGGATAAGAATAAATTTTTAATTAATATTTATGGCTTCGCAAAATATTCTTACGGCGACGAATTAGAGGTGAAATGCCTCTTGGAAATTCCCAAGAGCGAAACTTTTGATTATCAGATGTACCTGGCTAAAGATGGAATTTTTTATCTATGCCGGAAAGCTAAGATAGAAGTAATGGCGCGTGAGCAAAGCAATAAATTTTACGCGGTTATTTTAAAAATAAAAAGCCGGCTGCAAAAAAATATCGACAAAGCCATTCCGGCGCCGCAATCAGGATTGTTGTCAGGACTACTTTTGGGCGGAGATGACAAATTATCCAAAGAGATGCAAGTGAATTTTTCTCGGACTGGTATGACACACATCGTGGCGGTGTCAGGATATAATGTGACGATTATTGCGGAATATCTGATGCTCTTGGGAATTTTTCTAGGATTGTGGCGCAAGCAAGCTTTTTGGTTTGCGCTCACGGGGATATTTTTATTTGTTTTACTGGTTGGCTTTCCGGCTTCGGCGGTGCGGGCGGGGATTATGGGTTCACTGCTTTTGTGGGCGATGAAAAATGGGCGTCTGGCGAATGCGCAAAACGCGATTATTTTTTCGGCGGGAATAATGCTATTGATTAATCCATTATTATTACGCTACGATATTGGTTTCCAACTTTCTT